>CALGOA010000015.1 GCA_937958015.1 uncultured Acidimicrobiales bacterium
GAGGCGATGACGATCGCCGTCGATCACATCGGGCCGATTCATTCGAACACTCCCCTCGACAAGTCGTGGACCGTTCCGGCTCCCGACGGTGCCCACGTATGCCTCGATCTGGGTGAAGAGGAATACACCGAGGGCAAACCGCACCCGATGATCGACCCCGAGGCTCGACTCGGCTGGCTGACAAAGCAGGTCGACGACGCATCGATCGCGGTCGTGCTGATCGATGTGGTACTCGGTGATGGTTCCAATCCCGACCCGGCCGCAACTCTGGCCCCCGTCGCCACCAAGATCGTCGAGTCCGGCGCGGCCGTGGTGGCATATGTCCTCGGAACCGAGAACGATCCCCAGGGACTCACTTCGCAGCGACAGGCGTTTAGAGATGCCGGCTGCATCGTTGCCGAGACTGCAGCTCGGGCGGCTCTCGCGGCTGCCGCGATCGTCAATCGTGACCCGGCGCTGGTTCTGGACGATCTGGACGGCTGATGGAGCAGCCCCGTATCGCACTGACCACCTATTCAGTCAAACCCCGGGGCGGGGTGGTCCACACGCTCGAATTGGCCGAGGCGCTCCAGGCCGAGGGGGTTGATGTGACCGTCGTTGCGATGGGTGACCCCGAGGTCGGGTTCTTCCGTCCCGTCGATGTTCCGGTGCGTATCGTCCAGGCCCCGAAGTGGGGCGACACCCTGGAGGAGCGGGTCTTTCGTTGGATCGGTGCGATGACCGATTCGATGGCCGCCATGCACGGCGACTTCGACATCGTTCATAGTCAGGACTGCATCTCGGCCCGTGCCGCTGCGAAGGTACGCGACGAAGGTGGGACGTTCCGCCTCGTACGAACCGTGCATCATGTCGACGACTTCACCACGCAAGCGTTGATGGACTGTCAGCGCCACGCGATCCTCGAGCCGGACAGAATCCTGGTGGTGTCCCAGTTGTGGAAAAAGTTGCTGGCCCAGGACTACGGGGTTACTGCCGACATTGTGCTCAACGGCGTCCGGCTTGACCGCTTTTCCACACCGATTACCGACGATCGCCGAAGCGAGCTCCGAAGGGGCGCCGGCCTAGATGACCGATTCATCTTTCTCACCGTCGGCGGCATCGAACCTCGAAAGGGTTCGGTCTATCTCGTCGACGCCCTGGGACGTCTCGTACGGGAAAACCCCGACCGGAAGCCCGCAGTGGCAGTGATCGGCGGTCATTCGTTCCAGGACTACCGACAGTACAGAGAGTCCGTCCTCAATGGGCTCGAAGCGCAGGGCATCGAACTGGACCGGGACCTCGTGCTGCTCGGAACCCTCGATGACCAGGACCTTCGGGACTGGTTCCATGCGGCCGACGCATTCGCCTTCCCCTCTATCAAGGAAGGATGGGGCCTGGTCGTGCTGGAGGCGATGGCAGCCGGACTGCCGGTCGTGACTTCCGACATCGAGGTCTTTCATGAATTTCTGACCCACGACGGAAATGCGGTGATGACCGGTGCCGCCGACGTCGATGAACTCGCCGCCGGAATGCAACGCCTGATCGACGAACCCGCCTTGCGATCGGCCCTCGCTCACGCGGGACCACGCACCGCTGCGAAGTACTCGTGGCCAGCTACCGCCCGCGCCCATCTTTCGGTGTACCGGCAAGAGAGCGCTGCTCTGCTGCGAACCGACCAACCCTGACCGACGGCCTTCTGGCCTGTTACCAACTACTGGCGAGACAGAGACCGTGATCGATCATCCCGGAGATCCAACGGGACCTCCTGTTCGCGTTGGTCGAGGGTCAGGTAGGTACCCATGAACAACGAGAGCATCGTCCACACCACCGCCAGACCTCCGAGCGACGCCAGCCGGAAGTCCCACACGAGATCGGTCGGTGCATCGACGGGGTCGACCGCTCCGGGCATCAGGGCGAAGAGGGCGATCAGGCCGGTCCCGTAGAGACCCGTGGCGAGCCAGCTCCGACCGAGGGCATCAAACGAGGAGGAGGCCACCGCCAAGGCGACGCCGTAGGCCAACATGATCGAGAACGCGAGGATCGCGAAGTACAGCAGGGTTCGTTCGTTCACCGTGGCTGGGTCGCCAACCGCCGGTGGATTGGCTGGATACTTCAGGAACGGAACCAGTACCACCACGACGAACCCGACGAGCCCCATTCGAAGCGACAGCTGCAGCGGCGTTACGTCGCCGAAACGATGGGACAGCGCCGCCATCACGACCGCAAAGATGATCCCGAGGAACGTGCCGAACAGGATCAGACCGACCGAGCCACCAAGTTCCTGCATTCCAGTACTGAAGAGTGAGTCGTGAGTATGCGCTGTTCCTTCGAGATTCGATTCTTCGTAGTCGAGGGCTGCATTGAGCGGGCCGCGCACCACCAACAGTAGAAACACCGCCATAGCGCAGCCAGCTGCGAGACCACTGAGAAAACCGTGACGAAGAAGTCGTTTCATGCTCATCGTGGGGCCGAGCGTTAGTGGCAGGGGACGGCCACGGCATGTCGACCGTGGTGCATGAACTCGTGCATCGTCTCGGCCATACCACCGGCCAGTGCACCGTTCTCGAGGGTGACCAGGTAAAGAGCGAAGACCGCAAAGGCAACGAGTGCCCATGCCCATGCTGGGACATCGATCGCAGGGAGAGCGGCAGTGTTCGACTGAGTGGGTGAAACATCCGTAGAGTCCATTTCCGTAGTCTTCCACACGTGTCGCATAGTTAACAACCCTTCACCGTGAGCGGCCACGGCGTGGGGTTAGGTCCAGCTCACAGGACCCGGATCCTGCTTTCCGATACGAAACATCGCCGGGTAGCCTGAAACGGACGGCGGAAGAAGGACAGCCTGATGGACGCAGAGAAGACGGTTCATTCCGTTTGGAACCGAGACTGGATGTGTGAGGTGTCCATGGGAGACTTCTCGATGGTCATCGACGAGCCCACCTCGGTCCCCAACGGCACCAATCTTGGTCCCAACCCAACCGCAGTGCTCCTCGGATCGGTGGCATCGTGCTTCACCCTTGCCATCAGCTGGGCGGCTCGGCGTCACAAGGTCGATCTCACCGAACTTCTCGTGGACGCCACCGGCACCTACGACGGTCCCTCGTTCAAGACCATACGGATCGAAGCTGCGGTCGGGTGTCCCCCGGACAAACTCGACGACGTTCTCGCCGACGCCGAACGTCTCTGTTACGTAACGAACACTCTGCGGGGTGGATGCGAAATCGTGATAGAGGGCTCCTCCATCTAGGCCGATTCCGCAAGACCGGCATCTCCGAACCAGGTTTCGGTCCGGTCATGAAAGCCTCAGTAGGCTCGACAGATGACGAGCACTGCCCACGGGCTTGACTCCCGTCGGGCCTGGCTCACGGTCGTTGCCGCATTCTTCTCATCGGCGGTCACCCTCGGCACCGCCTACAGCTTCGGAGCGTTCTTCGAATCGATGAGCGAGGAGTTCGAATCTGCTGCGGGCGCAACAGCGGTGATATTTGCAATCACGACGTTCACGTTCTTTTGGCTGAGTCTGGTGACGGGTCGTCTAATGGATCGATTCGGACCACGCATCGTTCTTGCGATCGGCGCCCTCTCGCTTCTGACCGGTCTGCTGGCCACAAGTCGGGTCGACTCGCTCACCACCGGGTACGTGACGTACGGAGCGGGTGTGGGCATAGCGGCCGCCTGCGGGTACGTCCCAATGGTCGCAATGGTGGGTGGGTGGTTCCAGCGTTACCGGGCCGTGGCGGTCGGATTGGCCGTTGCCGGCATCGGTGCCGGCACGATGGTCATGTCTCCGCTGTCAGCGGCACTGATCGACCGCTACGGCTGGCGGGACACGTATGTGATCTTCGGCGTGGCCGGCAGTGCCATCCTGCTGCTGTGTCTCCCGCTTGCGGCCAAACCACCCGGCCATGCCGGTCCGGGCGAGTCTCGATTCTCCGATGCACTGACCAGTCCGGTGTTCCGGCGACTGCACCTGTCTGCGTTCGCTCTGGGTCTGGCGCTGTTCGTCCCGTTCGTGTTCGTTGGTCAGTATGCGAAGGACCGGGGCGTCACGCCCGTCCAGGCTTCGGTGCTGGTCGGCATCCTCGGCGGCGCCAGCGTGCTCTCTCGAATCGGGTTTGGTTCACTGGTCAACCGATTCGGTTCGTTTCGTTTGTACCGGGCCTGCTTCTGGATTCACGCAGCAAGCTTCGTCGTCTGGCTGGTGGCCGGCTCATCGTTCGTTCTGCTCGTGGTGTTCGTGCTCATTCTCGGGACCGGGTACGGCGGCTTCGTGGCGCTCGGGCCAATCGTGGTGGCCGATCGAATGGGTATTGCGGGGCTCGGATCGCTGCTCGGCGTCCTCTACACCGCACCCGGAGCGGGTGCCCTGATCGGCACTCCCCTGGCCGGTGTCCTCATCGACAGAACCGACAGTTACGTCATGGCGGTTGTGGGCTGCATCGTTGTCGCCTCCATCGCGGCCGGCCTGCTGTACGGCCTTCCTACCACGGCCGATGGTCGCCTCATTCGATCCGATTCCGCCCGCGACTAACCCCCTTTCTGCAAATTCCTGATGGGGACTACATCTCACGGTGTTTCGGGCGGCTAGAACGCGCTCTATGTAGTTGCCATCAGGCAGAACGAACGTCACACAACCTGCGTGGCACCCGGTTCAACCGACATCGGCGTCCCCCGCACGATGACCGACACCGGGGCCGCGTTGGTTGAACGAGCCGTCAGCATCACACGCTCCGCCGACACCTCCACCACGAGGTCCTGGTCACGGAACCGAACCGGATACCGCAGCGAGGACCAGGCCGCGGGCAGGGCCGGGTCGATGGTGAGCGAACCGTTAGCGAAGCCCAAGCCGCCGATGCCCTGCACCGCAAGCTGGTTGGATCCACCGCACGCTGCGGTGTGGATGCCACCGATGAACGTTCCAGCCACAACAGCGTGGTTGGTGTTCAGCAAGTCCACTCGAGCGGTAGATCGAAGATGTTCCAGCGCATCATCGGCCCGGCCCAGGCGGGCCGCAACCATTCCGTAGGCCGCATGACTGAGCGACGACTGGTGTGAACATCGAGGCTCGTAATAGTCGTAGTTGGCGGCCGACAGCTCGTCGTCGAAGGCATGCTCGTGCAACCAAAGAAGCATCGTCACATCGGCCTGTTTCGATACCTGGGTGGCGACCGCAACTCCGTTCGGCCAGCCCCAGTATTCCGACGGATCGATCAGCCGTTCGGCCACCTTGGCCGGTGAGACGTCCTCCAGCTGAAAGAACCCGTCGAACTGCTCGATCAGGTGGGAGTCCGGATCGGGCGCCGGAAGGTACAGGTTGTCTCGCACGTGCCGCCACCGATCAACCTCCTCGGCCGTCAAGCCAAGCGAGGTCGACAGTTGGTCGAGTTCATCCCGATGACTCGTGCCCAATCGCTCGTAGGTCTCGATCGCAAACGAGAGTGCGGCGTGGGTCTGGAAGTTGGTGAAGGCGTTGTTGTCGACGTTCTCGTGCCATTCGTCGGGTCCCAGTAGGCGGATGCAGTGGTAGATCCCCCGCCAGTCGTCGTACCGCACGAACGATCGAAGGAATCGGGCTACTTCGAAGGCGATCTCGGCGCCGTAGGAAACCAGAAACTCGTCGTCCCCGGTTACCTCGACGTAGCGCTTCACCGTGGTCACCACATCGGGCGCCACATGCATCTGCCATACGTTGAAGTGATTGCGAATCGGGCGCCCGGTGAGGACATCCTCAAAGAAGATGTCGGGGCACAACTCATCGCCGGTGACGCCCGAAACCCATGCGTAATACGCACCGTCGTAACCCAGCCGAGCGGCCTTGCGGCGAGCGCCGTCCAGTGTCCCGTGTCGATAGATCAGCAGATTTCGGGCGGCGCTGGGGTCGGTGTAGAGGAACGCCGGAAGGTTGTAGATCTCCTGATCCCAGAAGGCTGATCCCTGATAGGCCTGGCACGACAGACCTCGGGCTCCGATCGGGAGATGGTTGGCGTGGGCCGGTGTGCAGATCCGGTTGTGATAGGTACTGAAACGCAGCGATGCGTCATCCAGAACATCACCCTCCACGGTGATGTCGTTCGCCTGCCAGAACGTGTCCCAATCGGCCCGCGACGCCTCGCTCGCCCCGTCGAAGCCGCGTGCGGCGTGACGGCCCGACACCTCCCGTGCCCGCTCGAGCGCCCCCGGCCCATCCGAGGAACTGGTCACGGTGGCGATGGTTTCGATGACAACCGTTCGACCCGGCCCGATTTGTGCCTCTGACCGCTGGAGTGCCCCCGAGTCGGCAATGACAGCGGTCGGGTCAGCCGGTCCGGTAACCACTGCGGCCACCGCTAGATCGATCCCGCTCTCAACGGTTCGACCGGCAGCACTCAGGGTCTCGCCATCAGCGGAGTAGTCCACCGCCGGAAGATGGGTCCCGTTCAAGCTCCAGATATCTCCATCGATTCCGGCATCGACCTGAACGGTCGTGGTCGACTCGCCAGAGACGGTTACCCGTTGGGCCAGCAGGTGTAGCTCGGCGTAACTGGCGAGGCGCTCCACCGCCACGTTCACCCGTCCGTCGGGGGTGTCGAATTCACATCGTTGTCCGAAAACGCCGCCGCGTAGATCGAGGGACGTTTCGACCGACACGGCCTCATCAATCCGAAGCTCACGTCCGGCAACGGTGATCGAGACAAAGAGCGGATTCGGGGCGGTGGTGAGCTCTCGCCAATGGCCGTCGGCGCAGTCGTAGGTGTCGGTGACCACCAATGCGACATAACCGTCAGCCGACTGCTGCGGGTTCGTTCCGCGGTAACCGAGATACCCGTTGCCGACCATGAAGTTTGAGCCGACGGCTACCGCCCGATCGGCGTCCCAACCGGACTCGACCAGACGCCAACCGTCGTCGGCAACGATGAGGGTGGGGCTGAAGCGTGGGTTGTTCGAAGAGTCTGAGGTCGTCACAACGTTTCCTGGGTCGAGGGTCGCCCAAGACTATTGGTCTCCGCCCTCGGTGTATCGAATCGCGGCGGTCCCGAGGGGTTTCGATCCCGTTCGTTTAGCAGACCGCGATGAGCGCCCGGTCCCTACGCCACGAGCGGACTGGTTCGACCGATGTCAGCCGTTCACTACCGGGATAATTCGCTGGCCGTAGGCGTTCAGCGTTTCGTCCTTTTGATCGTGCATCAGGTAGATAGCGAACTGATCGACGCCCAGGTCCTTGAGAGCCCGAAGCTTCTCGATATGTGCTTCCTCGGGACCGAGCAGGCAGAAGCGATCGACGATGTCGTCGGGAACGAAGTCGGTGTGATCGTGACCGGCCTTGCCATGTCCGCTGTAGTCGTAGCCCTCGCGTTCCTTGATGTAGTCGGTCAGTTCCGTGGGAACCGAGCCGCTCTCGGAGCCATACCGGGCGACGATGTCGGCCACATGGTTTCCGACCATGCCGCCGAACCAACGGCACTGATTCCGCTGATGGGCAACGTCGTCGCCCACATACGCCGGAGCCGCAACACAGATATAGAGATCGTCCGGATTGCGCCCGGCATCGGTAGCCGCTTGCCGAACCGCACCGATCATCCACTCGGCCAGGCTGAGATCGGCCAACTGCAGGATGAAACCGTCGGTCTCACTACCGGCCATCTTCAACGCCTTCGGACCATATGCGGCCATCAGGATCTTCAGCTCGGACTCCTTGGCCCAAGGGAATTCCTGCTGAGTGCCGTTGTAGGTAACCTCGCGACCTTCGGCCAGTTCCTTGATCACATGCATCGACTCGCTGAGTGTCTTCAATGTCGTCGGCGTATGGCCGAGAACGCGCATGGCCGAGTCACCTCGACCGATGCCGCAGATGGTTCGATTGCCGAACATCTCATTGAGCGTTGCAAAATGCGAGGCGGTGACGGTCCAATTTCGGGTGCCCGGATTGGTCACCATTGGACCGACGATCATTCGGTTCGTCGCCGACAACATCTGTGAGTAGATGACGTACGGCTCCTGCCACAACACATGGCTATCGAAGGTCCAGCCATGCGAGAAACCGAGGGTCTCCGCCTTCGACGCAAGGTCCACGGTTCGCCAACCGGGCGGATCGGTCTGTAGTACAACCCCGAAATCCATGACGACTATCCTTTACTGGTTAGTGGGGAAGCCGAGGTCTACCCGGCTCTGGGATGGGTCGGGCCACCGGCTGGTGATCACCTTCGCCTTGGTGTAGAAATTCACACCTTCGGGTCCGTACATGGTGGTGTCGCCGAAGAGGGAGTCCTTCCAACCACCGAACGAGTGGTAGCCCACCG
This sequence comes from uncultured Acidimicrobiales bacterium, assembly GCA_937958015.1. Classification (GTDB taxonomy): domain Bacteria; phylum Actinomycetota; class Acidimicrobiia; order Acidimicrobiales; family SZUA-35; genus JABDIY01. The sequence continues at coordinate 8,255 of CALGOA010000015.1, forward strand.
GCACCGGAACCGGCACGTTGATCCCGACCATGCCCGCATCGGCATCCTGTTGGAACTGACGGGCGGCCCCGCCGTTTTGAGTGAAGATGGCGGCGCCGTTGCCCCACGGATTGTTGCGGATCAGGTCGACACCCTCCTGGTAACTGTCGCAGCGGACCACCGACAGGACCGGTCCGAAGATCTCATCCCTGTAACAATCCATCTCGGTGGTGACGTTGTCGATCAGGCTGACGCCGATGAAATAGCCGTCGTTGTCGAAGTTCTGGTTGCGGCCATCCACGACCACGTCGGCGCCCTGCTCGATCGCGCTGCCGATGTAACCGGCCACCCGATCCCGTGACTCTTGGGTGATGAGCGGACCCATTTCGGAGTCGGCGTTGGTTCCATCACCGATCACCAGTTTCTCCATGCGCACCTTGATGGCATCGATCAGCGGATCCGCCACAGCCCCAACGGCGGCAACGACCGAGATCGCCATACACCGCTCGCCCGCTGATCCGTACGCCGCGGACACCGCCGAGTCGGCGGCGAGGTTGATGTCGGCGTCAGGCAACACGACCATATGGTTCTTGGCACCGCCGAGCGCCTGGACCCGCTTGCCATGGGCGGTAGCACGCTCCTGGACGTACTTGGCGATCGGGGTAGAACCGACGAAACTGGCCGCCTTCACGTCGGGGTGTTCGAGGAGGCGATCCACGGCGACCTTGTCGCCCTGCACGACGTTGAGGACCCCTGGTGGGAATCCCGCCTGCTGAAAGAGTTCCGCCATGAACAGCGGAGCTGACGGATCGCGCTCGGAGGGTTTCAGCACAAAGGTGTTGCCGCAGGCGACGGCGTTCGGGATCATCCACAGTGGAACCATCATCGGAAAGTTGAACGGAGTGATTCCCGCCACCACGCCGAGCGGCTGGCGAACCGTGTACACATCGACTCCGGTTGAGGCAGACTCGTTGTAGTGGCCCTTCAGAACCTCGGCGATACCGCAGGCGTATTCGATGTTCTCTATCCCACGGGCGATCTCGCCGGCCGAATCCGACAGAACCTTCCCGTGTTCAGCGGTCAGTAGATCGGCGAGTTCGCCGGCGTTCTCGGCGACGAGATTCCGGAACTTGTACATGAGCTTCGTACGTGTTGCCAGCGACGTCTTGCCCCACGTCTCGAATGCGGCCTGGGCCGACGCAACGGCGGCGTCGACCTCCTCGACCGAAGCGAGAGCCAGTTCACCGCTCTGTTCGCCGGTGGCCGGGTTGTACACACCGGTGCTACGGCCGGATGCCCCGGGAACGATCGCCCCGTCGACGAGATGGTTGATTGATTTCATTTGGGTACTTTCGCGTTGATTCTTATTGGGGGAGGAAGTGCTGAGCGGACGGTAGGTACCGGCTCAGATCAAGTAACTGCTGAGGCCTCGGCGAACGAACTTTCCGTCGCCCTTCTTGCCGAGGTAGGTCTCGTTTTCGACGACGACCTGACCGCGCGACAGCACGGTCTCGACCTTGCCGGGCACCGTGACCCCCTCGTAGGCCGAGTAGTCGATGTTCATGTGGTGGTTATCCACGCTGATCGTCCACGGATGGTTCGGGTTGTACAACACGATGTCGGCGTCTGAACCGGGCTGAATCACGCCTTTCTGCGGGTACATCCCCATCATCCGGGCCGGCGTCGTGGAACACAGTTCCACCCATCGGGGCAGGCTGATCTCGCCCTGGGTCACACCCTGATAGATCATGTCCATGCGATGCTCCACACCGCCGATGCCGTTCGGGATCGCACGGAAGTCGTCCCGCCCCAGTTCCTTTTGTTCCTTCATACAGAACGGGCAGTGATCGGTACTCACCACACTGAGGTCGTTGGTGCGGAGGCCGGTCCAGAGGTCTTCCATGTGGTGTTCATGTTTGGTCCGCAGCGGCGTGGAACAGACGTAACCGGCGCCATCGAAGCCCTGATCGAGGTGGTCCTCCACATTGAAGTACAGGTACTGCGGACAGGTCTCGGCAAAGACGTTGGCACCCTTGTTGCGAGCGATCGCCACCTGTTCAAGCGCTTCGGAGGCGCTGAGGTGAACGATGTACAGAGGGGCGGCCCCGACCTTCGCCAGCTGAATGGCCCGATGGGTGGCCTCGCTCTCGAACTCGGCTCGGCGAACATACCCGTGATTGACCGGATCGGTCTCGCCCCGTTCCACCGCCTGCTGGGCCAACACATCGATCGCCAGTCCATTCTCAGCGTGCATCATCAACAGTCCGCCGTTGCTGGCAGCCTGTTGCATGGCCCGGAGAATCTGCCCGTCGTCGGAGAGAAACACTCCCGGGTAGGCCATGAACAGTTTGAAGCTCGTGACACCCTCGTCGACCAGGAGGTCCATCTCCTTCAGGGATGCATCGTCAACATCCCCGATGATCATGTGGAATCCGTAGTCGATGGCGCACTCACCCTCGGCCTCGGCCAACCGGGCGTCGTAACACTCCCGCACGTTCTGCCCGAATGCCTGCGTTGCGAAATCGACGATCGTCGTGGTTCCGCCCCAGGCAGCCGCCCGGGTGCCGCTCTCGAAATCGTCGGACGCGACGGTGCCGCCGAAGGGCAACGACATGTGGGTGTGGACGTCGACACCACCGGGGATCACGTAGCGGTCGGTCGCATCGATGACCCGTTCCGCACCACCTTCCGCGCTCATCGCCAGGTCCGACCCCGGACTCAGAACCGCCACGATGGTTTCACCATCGATCAGCACCTCGGCCGCGTCGGCTCCCGTGGAGGAGATAACCGTTCCACCCTTGATAAGAATCGTCATTTGGAGCCCCTTTAACTCGTTGCGCGAATGGCGTCGATCAGTGCGTCGACGCCTTCATCCATTTCCGTGTCAGTGATAGCAAGCATCGGCGCCATGCGAATGACATTGCTGTAGAGCCCGCCCTTGCCCAATAGGAGGCCGCGATCCTTCGCCGCGTCCAGCAGTCGAGCAGTGATGTCCTTATCCGGTTCGATTCCACCGGGGTGAACCATTTCCAGCGCCTGCATGAGACCGCGACCCCGCAGCTCAGCGATCCACTCGGTGTCATTGACGACGGGGGTCAGGCGTTCCCGCATCCGGTTCCCCATCTTCAGGGCGTTGCCCTGCAGGTCGTGTTCCAAGACGTACTTCAAGGTGGCCCGACCGGCTGCAGTGCTGAGCGGATTTCCACCGAAGGTGGAGAACGACAGTGCATCGATGCTGTTCATGATGTCGGCCCGACCGACAACACCCGCCAGGGTGATGCCGTTTCCGACGCCCTTGGCAAAGGTCAACATGTCCGGAATGATGCCGTGGGCCTGGTACCCCCAGAAGTGTTCACCGGTGCGACCCCAGCCGGTCTGCACCTCGTCGGAGATGAAGAGGATCTCGCGGTTGGAGAGTTCCTTGCCCATGGCGCCAAAGAACCCGTCGGGAGGCGTGGCGAATCCACCAACACCCTGGATTGGTTCGGCGATCATCGCCGACACGTTGCCGGCGGTTGCCATATCGATCATCTGCACCAGGTCGGCGACGCACGCCTGGGTGTAGTCATCGTCGTCGAGGTCTCGGAAAGGACTCCGGAGGCGGTAGCCACCCTGAATGAAGGTGACGTTGAGACCGGACATGCTGGCGACCGACCACGACCTTTGCGCAGTGATCGCCTGCGCCGAATAGGACCGACCGTGATAGCTGTTCCGCATCGCCAGAATCTCGTTCGACCCACGGTATGCGTTGGCGAACATGATGGCGGTGTCGTTAGCTTCGGTTCCCGACGCGGTGAAGAACACCCGGGCATCGGGGATGCCCGAAACCGCTGCGATCTCTTCGGCGAACGCGATCATTGGTTCGGACAGGTAGAGCGTTGAGGTGTGCATCACCTTTGCCGCCTGGTCCTGTACCGCTTCAACCACTTCCGGAATGCTGTGCCCGATCATCGTGGTGAGGACGCCACCGAACCAGTCGAGATATCGATTGCTCTCCAGGTCCCAGACGTAACTGCCCTCCCCCCGGTCGATCGAAATCGGGTCAGCGTGAAGGGGCGCGACAAACGAGGGAAGCACCGCCCGGTAACGGGCGAGGAGATCGGCGTTCTGTCCCATCGTCAGCTCAGGCGTCGGTCAGTGGGCCGTACATGTCGGGACGACGATCGCGGTAGAAGGCCCACTGGGCCCGCACCTCATCGACCATGTTCAGATCGAGATCGCGGATCACCAGTTCCTCCTCGGTATCGCTAGCGGTGCCGTCGACGAACTGGCCGCGAGGATTGGCGAAGTACGACGTGCCGTAGAAGTCGTTGTCACCGAGGGGTTCAACTCCCACCCGGTTGATCGCACCGACGTAGTACATGTTCGCAGCCGCTGACGCGGTCTGCTCGAGCTGCCAGAGATAGGCCGAAAGACCACGGCTCGTCGCAGAGGGATTGAAGACGATCTGGGCACCGGCAAGACCGAGCGCCCGCCAGCCTTCGGGGAAGTGACGGTCGTAGCAGATGTACACGCCGACCCGACCGACGGCGGTATCGAAGATGGGGTACCCCATGTTTCCGGGACGGAAGTAGAACTTCTCCCAGAAACCCTTGACCTGGGGGATGTGGGTCTTGCGGTACTTGCCCAGATAACTTCCATCGGCGTCGATCACCGCCGCGGTGTTGTAGAGGATTCCCGGCTGCTCCTCTTCGTACATCGGCAGGACCAGAACCATGCCGAGTTCGGCTGCGAGGGCCTGAAACCGCTTGGTGGTGGGCCCATCCGGAATGGCCTCGGCGTAGGAGTAGTACTCGGCCTCCTGCACCTGACAGAAGTACGGGCCATAGAACAGCTCCTGGAAACACATCACCTGGACCCCCTGGGCGGCGGCCTCACGCATGTACTTCTCGTGAAGGTCGATCATCGACTCCTTACTTCCCGTCCATGCGGTCTGAAGAATGGCTGCCTTGACCATGCGGTCTCTCGTTCCCGGCCGAATCGGCCTAGTCGGGCAGCGCGGAGTTCGAGCGTCGTCCAGTCCCCTGGCGCTGCTTGTTTTTCACTGTCAGCAGGCCCATTATCTTGCTACCGCTGAACGAACACAAGGATCACTTTGTGCCATACATAAATATTCTGGCGAAGTTTGTGCCAGATGGAATGCCCATCGCCCGCACCGACCGGATCGGGGCCTGAAATGGCCGACGCCGTCGCCCTCGACGGTCTCGTCGATCGAACTCCGAACGGAATTGCACTTGCGATCGGGCGCCTGATCAGCACCGGCGAGCTTGCCACCGGGGATGCGCTTCCGCCGGTTCGCACCGTCGCGAAACAGTTGAATGTGAGTCCCACCACCATCAGCGACGCATGGCGAATACTCAAGAGCCACGGGGCCATAGCCACCGACGGCCGACGGGGCACCCTGGTGAGAGGCCGCCGCGAGGGCGCTGCGCCGGGACGATACTGGCAGGTGCCGGTCGACCCCGGCACCTTCGCGGTCGATCTGTCCAGTGGCACGCCCGACCCCGACCTGCTTCCGTCCCTCGCACCGATCCTTTCCGGTCTGCAATTTGACCATCCGGTGAGCTCGTATCTCGAGGCCGCCGTTCTTCCCCAGCTGGAGGCGGAACTACGGGCCGACTGGCCGTTCGAACCCGAGCTAATGACGATCGTCGATGGCGCCCAGGATGGACTGGACCGGATGGTGCAGGCACTGGTCAGCCTCGGCGACCCCGTAGTGGTTGGCGAGCAGTCATTTCCTCCACTTCTTGACATGTTGGAAATGGCGGGCGCTCGAATCGTCGGCATCAAACTCGACGAGGAGGGACCGAGACTCGACGAATTGACCGAAGCGTTGACGATGGATCCCGTCGCAATCTTTCTGCAGCCCCGTTGCCACAACCCCACCGGTATCACCATGTCCGCACGCCGATCGCGGGACATCGCTGATCTTCTGACCGACACCAACGTCACGATCATCGAGGACGACCATTCGGGCGCAGTGAGCGGCATCGAACTCGCGAGCATCGGAGTTCACCTCCCCGAGAAGGTCGTCCACATTCGCAGCTTCTCCAAGTCACACGGCCCCGACCTGCGACTGGCCGCGGTCGGCGGTGCCGCTCCCGCCATCGAAACGATGATCCGGCGCCGTCGCCTTGGCCCCTCCTGGAGTAGTCGACTGCTACAGCAGGTACTCCTTCGCATGCTGACAGACCCGGACACTCGAGCGGTGGTCGAACACGCCGAACACACCTACGGGGAACGGCGTCGGCGGTTCGTTTCTGCGCTCGGTGAACGTGGGGTCATCGTTGGGGGAACGGCCGGGCTGAATATCTGGGTCCCGGTCGCCGACGAACAGTTCGCTCTGGTGGGCCTGGCTGCCAACGGCATCGGAGCCGCCCCGGGCACACCGTTCTGTGTCTCGCCGCCGAACGAAGCACATCTTCGACTGAGCATCGGCACGGTCTCGGAGGCACCCGAGGAATTGGCATCCGTGATCGCCCGTTCAGCGATGGCACGCGCTGGAGTCCCTCGACCCTGACCACGGGGTCGTCATGCGCTCTGGCATCCTGTGGCGGTGCCATCGTGGATCAAGACGCTGATCGGCGTGACTGTGGCCAGCATCGTGGCTGCCGGAGCTGGACGGGCAACGCCGGTAGCGGCACAGGAGGACGAGTTTGACGAGTCGGCATTTCTCACCGCAGATGAGATCGAGTCGGGATCGTGTGACCCAAACGTGCTCGAGGCGTCCACCCTGACCGACTGCACCTTCCAACTCACCGGCGAAGGTTGGGACTTCTTCTCAGGACCAAACGGTCTGGTGGCCCGAATCGAAGACTTTGGTTTTGCGGTTTCGGCCCCGTGCGTGATCGAGGACTCGGAGCTGGTCTGTCGAGATCTCGCCGTTCCATCGTTTCGAAGCGAATTCGAGGTGAGTCTGAGCGACTACACATTCGAGGCCCCACGAGCCCGGATTTCGGTCGATCGCGAGTTCGACAGTGTGGTCAGCATCATCCAGATCGTGAACCGACTCAAGACGGTGTTCGCCGGTGCTGACCTCTCACTCGAGGTGTTCCGGGCTGGCTCGCTCGATGTCGATGCTCCGGTCGACATCCTTCTGCGACGACCGGGCAGCGCTGAGCCTTCGGCTCGCACCCGAGCGCTTGAACCGGGTGAGGACACCGGCCGATTTAGCCTCAACATTCCTGACGACGGCCGCTGGGAGTTCATAAGTTGCGCCGTCGATACCGACGGTGACTGCTTCCGAACTGGCATCCCCACCGCCATCCTCGCCCTGAATCCCACCGTCGAGCCCGTTATCGAAGGCCACAACGACCCCGACACTGACCGAATCGACATCGTAATGGTCGGTACCGGATTCGACGACGTGGGCCAGCTCCGGGAAACGTCCGAACGGTTGCTCGCCACCGACGGCGAACCGATTCCGATCGGTGCCGAAGATGACATCTACGACCTGGCCTGGGGCCCATTCAGTATCGATCCGCTCCGAGACAACGCCGACAAGTTCAACTTCTGGTACCTCACCGAACAAAACACCGGATCTCCGATCACGATCAACCATCAGTTTGGGCAGCCAGAGATCGATCTCGATCAACTTGGACTGGGCGCCCATGTGGTCATCGTGAACGTGACGTTGTGGACCTCGACCGATGGCTTCCGCGCCACCGCGGAACTACCCAACTTCGTCGACGGTTTCCTGAACGAGGGCCAGGCCGCCGAGGTCCCGTTTGAACTGCCGGCAAGCCTCGGAGAGGTGAAGTTCGGCTCGGTATTTCTTCCGATAGGCAGTGCGGACACCGACGTGGACGCCAACGTTCTCGCTCATGAGTTCGGTCATGTGCTGTTTGGGCTCCGGGATGAGTACGCCGAATTCTCGAATGCCGAACCGACGATTGGCCGCCCCAACTGTGCCCGGGATCGGGACGATGCAGAGCGTTTGTGGGGAGACCAGGTCGGTGAGCTCGATCCGATGTTCGACCGCTGGTACGACGCCCGCGAGACTTTCGGACTCGACTTCACGTTTCTGCCTACCCGTGAGGATCTGACCGTCGGTTTCTTCGAGAACGGGTGTTTCGCTGATGAGAGTGGGGCGATCCGTCCCACGGGTGATTCGCTGATGAACTCCAACATCCCGGTGTTCGGTGCGGTGAACCGGCGCCGCGCCGAACAGATTCTCAATCTCTGGCCCGAACCTCCGCCACCGACGACCACGACGACCTCACCCCCCGCAACGCAACCGCCGTCCACGACCCAACCGCCGGCGAGCCCTACCACCGAGGTGGCGGCGCCTCCCGTGGATGACGGTTCCGATCGGGCGGGAGGCACATCGGTCTGGATCATCGTCGTGGGTGGCCTTGGCCTCGCTTTCTTCGCTTCAATTGCGCTGACAAGGTTGAGACGACGATCTGCGACCTAGCTCAGAGAAGGACCGGAGCGATCACAACGCCTTTCCGGGGTTCAGGAGACCGTCGGGGTCCAGCAGTTTCCGAAGGCGTCGTTGCACCGACAACTGGGTGGGATCCAGTTCGTCCTCAACAAATTCTCGTTTGAGAGTTCCAACCCCGTGTTCTCCGGCGATGGTGCCACCGAGCGAAAGCGCCAGATGAACGATGTCGGCAAACGCCAGCCGGACCCGCGCCACCTCTTCGGAATCGTTGCCGTCGAAGACCAGCAGGGGATGCATGTTGCCATCGCCCGCGTGCCCGATGGTCGGTAGCAGTACGTTATGGGTACTTGCGATCCGGGTGATACCCGCCAGCAGTTCCGGTAGGCGGTCCCGAGGAACGGCGACGTCTTCGGGAAGCAATGCTTTGCCCAGTTGTTCGAACGCCGGCCAGACCTTGCGCCTCACCTCGATCAACATGTCACCCTCGTGGGGGTCCTCAACGTGATAGACGTCGGTGGCTCCATGGGAACGACAGATATCAGCGATCTCGACGATCTTGTCGGCTGAGGCTTCTCCCGAGGTTTGCATGAGCAGAAGACAGGCTGCGTCGACGTTCAGCTCCATCGGGTAGACCGCCTCGACCTGACGCAACGATGCCCGGTCCACAATTTCCATCAGAGAAGGTTCGTGACCGGCGGTGAAGATCTCGACGATGGCTGCCCCGGCCGGCTCGAGCTCATCGAAATAGGCGACAGCGGTGGCGGGCTCCGAAGGTGCGGGAACCAGTTTCAGGGTGATCTCGGTGATGATTCCAAGGATCCCTTCGGAGCCGACGAACAACCCGGTGAGATCCAATCCGGTCGTGGACTTAATCGTCTTGCGACCGGTCCGCAGTACCTCGCCGCTGGGAAGCACAACCTCGAGCGCCATGACGTAGTCACGAGTCACTCCATACTTGACACAACACAGACCGCCTGCGTTCGTGGCCACGTTGCCGCCGATGCTGGACATGTCGACCGAGGCCGGGTCTGGTGGGTAGAAGAGTCCGTGTTCGGCAACGGCAATCTTCAGGTCGGAGTTGATGACGCCGGGTTGCACTCGGCAGGTGCGATTCGTGGTGTCGATGTCGAGGATGGCATTCATTCGATGCATCGACAGCACGATGCATCCATCGGATGCGTTTGCTGCACCCGTCAAGCCGGTTCCGGCGCCTCTGGGAACGATCGGAACCCGTGCGGCTCGGGCTGCTTCAACCGCAGCTACAACCTCCTGGGTTGAACGGGGCATCACCAGGACCGCAGCCGATCCAGCCCCTTCGAACACCGCCCGGTCCCTGCTGTAGGCGTCGATCACATCCGCATCGGTCTGAATGCACTCCGCGGGCAGTCGCGCCCCCAACTCCTCAAGCAATGCCATACGGAAACAGTATGGACCTTCCACGATCGACCCCACCCCGGGTGGGGGCTCGCGCCGGCGAGTGCTTGGTACCGTCGTCCCCATGACGCCCTCAGCCGTTCCCGAACTTCTTCGGGGAGTCTGGAAGCGGCGCTGGATCAAGCATGCGGACGGATCGTTCGACGATACGTCGGTCGTCGTGTGGCTGCAGTTTGAGCATCGGATGGTGGACGTTCGCTGGAGCGCCGATCGCGCCGCACTTGCCGATCGGGGCTCTCTCGAGGCTTGCGACATCAGCGACCTGCTGCAGCTGGCTGAAGGCGACTCCAGTTCTGGCACGACCACATGTACACCGGTGCTCGAGGACTCGGATGGCCTGCGAAACGCCACCGCGGAGTGGTCGAACGTCGGTGGGACTGCGTTCCAGCCCGAAACTCGGTTTCCCGAGCCCGGCCTTCTGAAGTGGAATGCTGACGGTTCGATCATGACCGAACGGGCACCTTCGGGCGACTACCTCGAACAGTGGAATCGGGTGCGAGGCACCGAAGGTGTGACAGGTCGGATCGAAGACCGGTCCGCAACCCAGAAGTTGTTCGTGCTCGGTCCGGTTGCCGTCTTCGTAGACGACCGACGCCAGGGCGTTCCCCGGTACGGTCGACTCCCCGATCTGGTGAAGGCGAGCTCAGAAGATCTCAATCGAGCGAGCGACCTCGTCGATTGCGAGTTCTCACTAGCTCAGCGCACCGATACCGACCGATTCCGGATCGTGTCGTCCACCCACCCGTGGAGAATTGGAGACGAACTAGATGTCGCTGTCTGAACAACTTGCCGAACACGCAACGCTTCCATTCGAACGGGGCCGCATGCTTCCGTTGGAGGCCTACCGTTCGGAACAGTTACTGAAGGCCGAAACGAAGCAACTCTTCGGCTCGGATTGGCTGTGTGTAGCCAGGACCGCAGATGTACCGGAACAGGGCGACTACATCACCGCCCAGATTCCGGGCCCGACCGGCCCCCGGTCGTTGATCGTCGTCCGATCGTCTGAGAGGGTGCACGTTTTTGACAACGTGTGTGTTCACCGAGGTGCCGAACTGGTGCACGGGTGCGGAACCGAGGCGCGAATCACCTGCCCGTACCATGCGTGGGCGTACCGACTCGACGGATCGCTCGTAGCGGCGCCATACATGTCCGAGAGCACGGAGCTGGACGGAAGCCCCTTCGACCCGGCCAATCACTCGCTCTCGGAACTGAGATCAGAGGTGTGGGAAGGTTTCGTTTTCGTCACCCAGAATTCCCGCACTGAACCTTTGGGCACACAACTGTCCGGACTGTCCGATGTGGTGAGCCGATATTGCATGAGCGACTATATGCCGGTGTTCGAGTCGGTCGATATCTGGAACACGAACTGGAAGTTGCTGGTCGAGAACTTCATGGACGCCTACCACATCTTCAAGGTGCACAAGGCCAGCTTCGGCGCCGCCGGAGACAACACCCGCTTCACCCAAATGCAGCCGGGCACGTCTCAGTGGGCCCATCACACGGTTCTCAATCCCGCCGATCCCGACATGTGCCCTGAGGCCAACACCTCACTCGACGGCGACTGGCGCAAGACCATTGTGCTCGCTGCGGTTTTTCCCGGGTTCGTGATTCAACTGCAACCCGACTGGATGTGGTTTCTACGCATCACACCGGTCGGCACCGATCGGGTCAGAATCGCATGGCAGGTAGCGATCGCACCAGAGACGTTGGCGGCCCAGCCCGACCCGGACCGATACGTCGACGAGGTGATGACGCTCATCCAGCAGGTCAACGGTGAAGACCACCCGATCGTCGAGAGTATTCGCCGGAATGTCGATCGCCCCCAGTTCACCCGCGGCCCTCTCAGCTACCTCGAACGAAACGTGTACGACTTCGACCGTTACATCGCAGAACGACTTCATTCCCACTAAATGGACTGCTCCCACAGGGGCGAAATCAGCTCAACCGCGGCGTTGATCGATCCGATGCTCAAACCAGCATGTCTAAGAATCGACTATGACCAACGACGACAACACCACGCAACCCACAAGCTCCCCAGCCCGAACCGGCGCGTCCCTCATCAGGTTTCACTACCCCATCGCACTCCTGCTCACCGCACTCGCGGTTCTGCCGCTGATCGGTGCCGGCTGGTTCGCGATTGCCGACGTGCGGAACGCTCGCTCGGCTCAGGCCGAGGCCCGCTCGATCGATGCCTCCGTTACCCGATTAGTACTGCTGACCGAACTACAGACGAGGCTGCTGGATGAGCAGAACTGGTCATCGGTGCTCGACGGCATTCAGGAAATCGGTGTTTCCAACGAGTTTGTGGCGTCCTTCACCGGCCTGAACGTGCCAGAGGAACTGGCCACCGCCCAGTCACGTGTCGATGAATTGACCCGCCAATTGGAGCTGCAGGATGTTCAGGCATCGGTGAACGAGATCCGCGAGACGGCTTCAATCAGCGGCTACACCGACCTTGAGAATTCGATTGAAGCCGATGTGGCCGTGAAGCTGAAGAGTCTGCTGGACGGCGCCGGCGACCTCCGCAACGGCAGTGAACTCGTGTCGTCACTTCGGGTGCTCGAGGCGTCGGCCAGCGCCCGGCAGGCCACATCCGAACAGTTCACCGCCTTCTTCGGATCCCAGTTTTCTCCGGTCAGCGACACGACGACCGAATTGATCGACCTCAAGATTCAGAAAACAATCCGAGCGAACGCCGACACCACGATCGAGGCCCTCACGCCTCAAGGTGCCGCGGCCGACGCGTTCGAGGCCATCAGGACATCGGAGGAGGCGAACCGATTCATCGACGCGACGAACGCCCTCTTAACTCGTGGCCTGTCCCCCGACCCCAGTCTGCGGACAAACTCGCTCGCTCTCATCCTGCGCGATTCCTCCAGCGTGGAGGAGGTCTTTCTGGCCAGTTCGACCACGACGTGGCTCTACTTCGAGCTCGTCGATGCCGCCGGAAACGACGTGCGTCTCGCCAACGCTGCGATCGGTGAGTCCGCAGCGGCGGCAGCCCGGGAGGCCACCCTGGTGCTCATAGCGTTCGTCGTTCTGTCGCTGGTCGTCACCGGATTGGCCATCGTCGCCGTCGGCCGTCCGATCAGACGCCTCGCCGCCACCGCCCGCGGTATCAGCAACGGCGATTCCGCCGTGCGGTTCCGCGGCAGCGGCGGATCGTCCGAGATCCGGGACGCCGGCCGCGCCATCAACGAAGCGGTGGAACACCTGAAGCTTGCAGAACAGCAGGCGAAGGCACTGTCGGAGGGTGATCTCGATCATCCGATCCTGCTGGAGTCCACGTCGGGCCAACTGGGCGCGTCCCTGCAGCAGGCTGTGGGCAAGCTGGCCTCATCGATGCAGGACCGCGAGGAGTTCCGCCGGCGCATGACTCACGAAGCCAGCCACGATGGACTGACCCAGTTGTCGAACCGGAAGGCGGCCCTGGCCCAACTGGAACGGGGTTTGAGTCGAACCGAACGATCGGGAACTCTTCTGGCCGTCTTCTTCATCGACCTCGACGAGTTCAAAGCGGTCAACGACAACCACGGCCACCACGCCGGCGACATGGTTCTGCGCACCGTCGCCCACCGCCTCGTGAATGCGGTCCGCGCCGGCGACCACGTCGGTCGCCTCGGCGGCGACGAGTTCGTCGTGATCGCCGAGTGTGTCACCGGAATTTCAGAAGCAACCCAGTTGGCCGAGCGACTACGGGTTGAGGTCGCCAAACCTATCGATATCGACAGCGTGACCGTGTCCATCAACGCCAGCGTCGGCATCACGATTAGCGACGGATCGGAAACGGTGAGCGCCGATGCGCTGCTCCAGGACGCCGATCTAGCCGTCTACAAAGCCAAGGACAACGGTCGGGGTCGGGTCGAACTGTGTGACGACGCCCTACGAGCCGATCGATCCGAGCGAGCTGACCTCGAGCGAGCGATTCGACATGCGCTCATGGAGAACGAGTTCGAGCTCTACTACCAGCCGGTCGTGCTACCTCAGAATCAGAAGCTCAAGAGCGTCGAGGCGTTGATTCGGTGGAATCGTCCCGGACACGGGATGGTGTTCCCCGACGGATTCATCCCCTTCGCCGAACGCAGCGACCTGATCATCGACATCGACCGATGGGTCATCGGTGCCGCGGTCCGCCAACTCCGCGAGTGGAACGAACAGGGTGTCCCCCACGACGTGAGCGTGTCGATCAACGTGTCGAGCCGCCATCTCAGTACACCGTCGTTCATCGAGGATGTTTTCGGTCCCCTCGACGATCATCAGATCGATCCCGGCCGGTTGATTGTGGAGGTGACCGAATCCGCCCTCCTCGACGACCTCGACCTCGCAGCCACCAAACTCCAAACCCTCCGCAACCGCGGCATCCGCACCGCCATCGACGACTTCGGAACCGGCTACACCAGCCTCGCCCACCTC
>CALGOA010000016.1 GCA_937958015.1 uncultured Acidimicrobiales bacterium
TCGGCCTCTACCTGAAAGCAGGAAGCTGTTCAGTCAGCTGGCCTCGATGCCGGGCGGGGAAGCGCTCGAGCCGATCGCCGAGACGCTGTTCGAAAGCCACGAACCATCCGAGGTGTACCAGAACGTTATGGCGTACATCCTCGGTGCGCCCGACTCACTGGAACGTGAAATCGCAAACGCAACGGTCGCGGCATCTCAGTCGCTGCTTGGCCAGGACGCGGCGGAGCCGTTCCGATCCGAGCTCGAGTGGACCGCCCGTATCGCCGAGTCCTTTCCGTCCGATTCCGGGGTGGCGGTCGCTTTACTGCTGAACCATATTGTCCTCGAGCCCGGCGAAGCGGTCTTCCTCGAGGCGGGAAACCTGCACGCCTACCTGTCCGGGGTCGGCATGGAGGTGATGGCCAACAGCGACAACGTGGTTCGGGGCGGGTTGACGCCGAAACACCGCGACGTCGCCGAACTCCTTCGAGTGGTCGACTGCTCGCCGATCGACGTGCCGATCCAACGACCGGAAAGTGACACGTGGACATATAAAAGTCCTGTGCCGGAGTTCGCGCTGGATCGGATCATCGACCCCGAGGGCTACGAGGTCATCAACTCTGGACCGGAGATCCTGTTCGTCCAACAGGGGAGTGTCGAGCTGGATTCGACCCTTGGCCAGTTGACCGCCGATGCGGGCCAGGTGGTCTGGATCCCAGCGTCCGAAGGCGATTATCGACTGACCGGCGCAGCCACGGTGTGGCGAGCCCGAACCTAAACGTCGATCCGGCGGCTTCGACCCAAGCCATACAAGTCGGCCCTCGGCCGGCGTGCCGGATGCCCCTTTCCGCCAATCTGCCTAAGTTCGTTGGAGGAACTACCCTCTAGCCCGTGACTCTGGAATCGTTCCTGCTCGAGATACTGGCCTGCCCTGAAGACAAGGGCCCGCTGTATTACATCGAGGACGAAAATACGCTCTACAACCCCCGGCTCACCCGCCGGTACCGCATCGAGAAGGACATTCCGGTCCTTCTGATCGACGAGGCCGAAACCGTTGATCAGGCCGAACACGAGCGGGTCATGGCCCGGATCAGCGCCGACTCGATCGCACCCACGTGGGAGACCGACCAATGAGAGAACGTCTGGACACCCTCGGGATGTGGGACGCCATGATGGCGTTGCCCGAACAACTCGAAGAATCCATGGCTGCGATCGGCCAGATCTCGGGTCTGCCCAACACCGCCGACCTGGAACACGTCATCATCCTCGGCATGGGCGACAGCGGCTTTGGCGGCGATGTAGCCGCCGCAGCGGCTCGCCCGTTCAGTTCGCTGCCGATCGTCGTGTACGGCGGATATCTGCCACCCAGTTGGGTCGGTTCGACCACGCTGGTGATCGCGATCAGCGCCTCGGGGACCACCGAGGAAACGCTCGAGTCGCTCGAAGCCGCCGTGGAGAGCGGCGCATCGCTGGTAGCGGTGACCGCAGGTGGGGAGCTCGAAACGCTGGCGCGCCGGGCCGCAGCGCCGGTCCTGCCCGTGATCGGCTCGGCTCCGATGCCCCGGGCCGCCCTCGGCGCCATGGCCGTTCCCGCCATGTTGACCCTCGAACAGCTGGGCCTGTTCCCGGGCGCGCGCAACTGGATTGGAGATGCCGTCGACCAGTTGAAGCTTCGACGCGACGAACTGCTGTCGGACAAGTCGCCCGCCAAAGAGATCGCCCGGCGTGTCGGTCGGACGATGCCCATCGTCTACGGCGGCGGAGTGATCGGCACCACTGCGGCGAAACGCTGGAAGATCGCCGTCAACCACAATGCCAAGGCTCCTGCGTTCTGGGCGCCGATGCCCGAGCTCTGCCACAACGAACTGGTGGGATGGGGGCAACATGGCGATGTCACCCGACAGGTGTTCACCGAGATCCAGCTCCGCCACGAATACGAACACCCACAAACCGCACGTCGGTTCCAGTACGTCGAGGAAAAGACGCTCGAGGTCATGAGCGACATCATCTCGGTGGAAGCCAAGGGTGATGGTCCGGTCGCTCAGCTCCTCGACCTGGTGCTTATGGGTGACGTCGTCAGCCTCGAAATGGCCGCGTCGGAACGGCTCGACCCCGGGCCCCTACCGATCGTCGACGACCTCAAGGCCTGGCTCGACGCCTAGCTCCAGACCCCGGCGGGATCCAGCTTCTATTTCCGAATCGGCGTGATAGAGGTTCGGATATGAACCTGTAGACCGCCACTCGGGACGAAATGAGTCTGAATTCCGCCGCTAGGGGTTGAGGAACGTCTGGAGCCCTTCGGCCGCGGCATCGCCGATCTTGTTGAAGATCGGACCGAGGAGCGGATCGAAGATTTTGAAGGGGCCGTTGAGAAGTAGGTCGGCCTCGTACTTCACGATGCAGCCGTCGCCGTTCGGAGTGACGGTCACGATGTCGTCGGACTGGAAGAACTTGGCCTTGGCCACCGCCCGGTACCTTTCGCCGGCGGTGAATTCGCGCATCTTGTACTTGAGCGGCGTGGCCGGCGCTGGTCCGACGCCGTTCACCAGCAGTTCGTAGACCGCGTCGAGACCGGGTTCGGTTCCCGAGATCTGCTTGGCCTTCTGAACACCCGGATCCCATTCGGCGAATCGGGTCATGTCAGCCATCATCGAAAAAGCCACATCGGGAGCGAGGGCGGTTGTCACGGATGTCTCGTAGTGGGCCATGGGTTCATTGTGCCCAGAGAACCGACGCCTCAATCCTCCCATTCGGCAGGAATCGATCCGGATGGCTAAGACCAGTAGGCCGCGGAGACGACCGGAGGTAACCAACGCAGATAGATTGGGGAGCTATGACTACGACTGATGACCGTCCCCGCACCCTGGCCGAGGGTGACTTCAAGGTGGCCGATATTGATCTTCACGGCGCCGGACGCAAGCAGATCGAACTCGCAGAACACGAAATGCCCGGTCTCATGGCCATCCGGGCCGAGTACTTCGATGAACAACCGCTGGCCGGGGCTCGGATCATGGGATCGCTCCACATGACCACCCAGACCGCAGTCCTGATCGAAACCCTCACCGCCCTCGGTGCCGAGGTTCGCTGGGTCAGCTGCAACATCTTCTCCACCGATGACCAGGCCGCTGCGGCGGTTGTCGTCGGCCCCACCGGCACCTCGGATCGTCCCGAAGGTGTCCCGGTGTACGCCTGGAAGGGCGAGACCCTGGAGGAGTACTGGTGGTGCACCGAGCAGGCACTTCGCTGGCCCGGACATGCCGGCTGCAATCTCATCCTCGACGACGGCGGCGACGCCACAATGTTGGTCCACAAGGGCGCCGAATACGAAGCCGCCGGAGTTGTCCCCGACGCCACCGACGACGACCCCGAAGAATGGGG
>CALGOA010000017.1 GCA_937958015.1 uncultured Acidimicrobiales bacterium
TAGGGTAGTCGCAGCGAGCAAGCAGCACGCAGCGGCCACTGCACTAGGAGATGTGAAGCGACAGACTCTTGTCCTGGTCGACACCGGCCTCTCGGGCTCGGCTTGGGTCAGCGCGTGTGTCGGTCGATCCACCGTGTACTCCCTTGAACGAACGTGATAGGGCTATCCGTCGTAACGAGTTCGTTATCGTACAGTCTGTCGTAGGTGATGCGACCCGCTGTCAGTGAATGGCGGAGACGATCATTGCAAGATCGATGAGGCTGTGGGTGGCTGCGTAGGCTGAGCCGAGCAGTCCTACGGTTGTTAGCGCTGTCATTGCGAGCGGCTGCCAGACCGGCGGATGACAAGGTGCGATGGTTCGAAGGGAGGCGGCTCGCTCTTGAGCATTCTTGCGGTTCGGGTAGACGGGACTGGACGCTCTTGCGACGGTCTCAATGGCTGCAGCAAGAGTCTGAGGGTTCGTTGCGCCGCACCTTACGGCGGAATTGTCGGCCCACTTCTCTACCTCGTGGCGCAGTTCCCCCACGATCCTGTCCACGCGCGGCAGCCAACCCCAAACCTTAAGGTAGAACGACAGTAAGAACAGGTGTCGGTCATGGCGTAGCCGTAAATGGGATGCTTCGTGGGCGAGTACGGCATCAAAGGCGCCAGAATCGAGTAGATCGTGCAACGTCTGAGAGACCACTACGTGCGGGGCAGGTGAGGGTGTCGCGAGCGCGAGTATGTCCTCGATCGGCACGATGCGGATAGCTACGCCGCATCGATGGTGGTGGACGTCCGCCCCCAGCAGCGAAGCAGCGTGCACACGCCTTCGCCCCGCCAGAGTTGCTCTGACTGCGTTGCTTGCCACTGTTGCTGCCAGCACCACGAGTGTGGCGCCGGCCGCCCACGCCCATCTACCCCCTGGCGAGAGATGCGACACTTCGCCGATCGGCTCACCATCGTGCCACAGAATTAGAAGCGGACTTGCGGTTAGTGCCAGCCCAACTGCGACAACGGCGGAGCCGCAAGCGATTGCGGCACAGGACATCCGCACTTTGTCCTCGGCCGTGAGCTGTGTCTCGATCGCAACGGCTGGGACCGACAGCAGCATGACGCCAGCAATGACGACGAGTAGGCTCACGATTTCTTCTTGCGAAGCAGTCTTTTCAAGTTGCTTGTGTCTTCCTCGGAAAGGTTCGCCACAAAGTGGCCGAGCGCTACAGCCGGGTCAGCAGTGGCAGCGAAGGCGTCCGACATCGTCGCTGCAATGTGTTCTTCGCGGGTCATTGCCGGGGTGTACCGGTACGCCTTGCCGTCCTGCTCTCGGGTAACGAGGTCCTTCTTCCATAGCCGACGCAGCACGGTCAAGACCGTGGAGTAGCTGACTGGTGGCTTGATCTCAAGCCGCTCGAGCACCTCGCCGGGTTTGAGTGCCTCTGGCGACGCCCACAACACTTCCTGAACTGCTGCCTCGAGGCTTCTCATTGGCCGACGCATCACGACGGTGTCCCTTCGCTGGATGTTGACATTGTAGCGACGAGCTCGCCGCTGGGTCGGCGAGAACGATTCGTTTCCGAAAGGCCCCAGGACAGGAAGATCCAAGCGATGAACCCCCAGAGAATGAATCCGCCGCCGAGCTTCATTATCGCTCCCGCCAGATTGAGGTCTTCGACAGCGTTGAGGCTCGACACTCGGGGTGCGTCGGCATAAGTTCCATACAGCGGTCTGGTCGTCCAGGTGAGGAACGCTGCGGGAACGGTCGGGGGGACGGTCGCAGCAATCAAGTAGACGACCTTACCTAGCGGCCCCAAAGGCGCTGCGAGTAACGGAGGTTCTCCGAGAATCGGGAGCCAGAACAGTCCCGCTGCGAGGACCCAGAGAGTATGGAGACCGAAATGAACGAACGAATTCGACGCGTAGAGTTCGACAACCCAAGGCAGGTGAGTGCCGATCAAAACCACCTGAAAGGTCAGGAGCGAAATCACCGGTCGGGTCAACGAATGCACGACAGCAAGAACAGGGAAGAGGACCTCCTCCTGTAGCCACGTCGGGGTGCCGGCGATCAAGAACGGCACTGCAACCATGGTGACCATCACGAACTGCACCATGTGCGCGCTGAACAAGAAATCATCTCCCAGCCGGTCCATCGGCCAGTCCACCGCAACCCAAAGCATGGCTAAGCCGATAAAGAAGCGCACCTTGACCGAAAGCGGAACCCTCGGAGGCGCATCCGGCAGTCGTTGGCGAAGGTTCGTGATCGACCATACATAAGCACCGCAGATAGTGATCATCAGCAGCCAGACGTCAGGCCTTGCCTCCCAAACCCATGGCGAGTCGATCGCCGCTGCAGCGAACAGGTTCATGCTTTGCGTTTATTCGCAGCGGCGGCTCGCCGACGAGCCGGTTTGGAACCGATGAATACGCCAATCACCGCCCAACCTGCGAGTAGACCGAATCCTGCGAGCATCAAACCAGCCTGCCCGGGTTCCAGATCAACAGGATCTCTTGGACGATCCACCCCATCAACCGCAGCAGGTGATTCTGAACGACGATCAACGTCTCGATCAGCAGCAGCAAAGACGTTGATCAGCAGCAACACGAAGATCGCAGCAAACAGGACGAACGCGATGCGATGCACATTCCGGACGAGCAGCGACCACATCGACGAATCTCCTACTGTCTGTAGCATATGATGGAGTATGCCATCGATCTCGCGTTCTGAATGCCGCAACCCCCGGAATCGGGGATGACGACCAATCGCCTCACGGTCGGAGGAGTCGTCGCTGTGTTGGCTATCGCTGGATGCGGTTCGACAAACCCAATCGATGACCGGGCCCAGCCGGTGGTCGACGAACTTCGGTCAGCCGAAGTACCTCGCCAGTATCGATCAACTTACATACCGGCCAGCCCGTCGCCGTTCCTTTCCTGTCTTCAGGGCGTGGAAGAGGTCGAGATGACCGTTGACTGGGAACTCGGCGTTGTTCGCTTGCAACCTCGCCGAGACACCCCAGCCGTGTTCGTCACAGAAACAATGATCGTGGTTGACAATCGACGTTCTCCCGAGTTGCTGGCTTGGTCGGTGGATCTGGACTCCGATGCTCTGGCCGATGTCTTCGGGGCATCGGTCGGTGCGCTCATCGAAACCGGAATTCGATCGCCCGACCCAAACGTCACGATCGACGCACTGATCGACATCGCCATCAGTGTTCAGCTGACACAACCACCGGGCGGTCTCGTTGGGGAGAGCATCTCCATCACCGTGGACCGTGAACGGTTCAACGCTGAATCAGGTCGCGAACCCGGAAGCCCTGCTCCTCGGATCGTTGCGACGATCAACGGCGACGGTTTGGTGACCGGCTACGTCGTGTCTGACCCTTCCGAAGACTCCGACCCGGACCCGGACACGAACTATGCCGTAGTCACCGACTACGAGCCAGCTCCGTCACATAGCGTCCCGGCGGGAGGGGAGAGGCGATCGTCGATCAAAGACATCGCCTATCCCTCACCGGAAGATTCCTGTCAATTCGAGGGATGAGCGGCCAGGCCTCTACTACTACCCAGCGATATCGATTGAGTACGAATAGTTCCACGGACTACTACAGTGTGTACGGTATGCCGGGCGTCGTGGGAATTGGTGTGTCGGGAGGCAAGCAGAGACTGTCGAGGTGGAAGCTTTGTGTCCTAACGGTGATCTTGATGATGGGCTCAATGACTTCCGCTCACAGTCAATCGGACGAAGATCAGGCCGAAAACGTGGAGGAGCTGCGTGCTCAACGACGCGAGGTTCATGCAGACAGACTTGCGAACGCGAAAGCCGTGGACGTCGAGACGGCGGCGATCGAGGATCTGAATGAGGCGTTAAGCACGTTTCAGCAATGGATCAACAACCAGCAATTGGTAGTTGAAATTGCACGGGCCGAGGCACAGTCCGCCCAGCAGGCGCGTGATGAAGCGTTGGCGGACGTCGCGATTCTTTCTCAACAACTTCAACGCCTTGAGGATCAAATTCGCGAAAGTGCCGTCCGATCCTTTGTGGAGGGAGACCCCGTGGCCGTCCTGCTTGAATCGGGTGATCCAACGGTTTCGATTCGGCGTGAATCACTTGTCCAGCACCTGTACATCGGAAACGACGACCTCCGAGACGAACTTCGTCGCTCTCGAGAAGAGCTCATCGTCGGCGAGCAGCGGGTCATTCTCGCATCCGAGGTTGCTGAGGAGAAGCGCCTCGACGCTGAAGAGCATTACCGAGTGCTCGTCGGTGACTCCGCCCGATATCAAACGCTCCTGTCGAAGTCTGAAGTCCGGTTGGAAACCCTCTTGTTCGAACGTCAAACGCTGGTCGAACTCGACCAATCCATCAGTAGCCAGCTGACTGCAGCTGAGGGCCAACTAGCGACACTGCTCGGAACGTCCGGGTTCTCGGGTGGATCCGGGGGCGGTCCAGGCGAAACGGTCTCGCCCGCTGACGTAGTTGATGTCGGATACGGCGTGGAGGTGCATCGCGACATCGCCGAAAACGTTCGCACACTGCTCGCCGCTGCCCGTCTGGATGGGGTCAACCTGGCAGGAGGCGGGTACCGCGATGCGGCCGCACAAATTCGAGTGCGGCGCAACAACTGTGGCACGTCAGATTTCGCCATCTACGAGATGTCGCCCAGCAAATGTCGACCACCGACCGCACGGCCGGGAACGTCGATGCATGAACAAGGAAGAGCGATTGACTTCACCTACAACGGCGCGCTGATCACCTCACGCTCCGGAGCGGGTTGGGAATGGCTCGAAACCAACGCATCTTCCTACGGACTATTCAACCTTCCCTATGAGCCATGGCATTTCTCTACTAGCGGTTCATAGGGAGATGCAAGATTTGCGAAATCAATGACCTCGATGTGGCAGATTCGGGCCGATCGTAGACCGAGCTAGCGATTGCTAGCAGCCCGCTGCGGCGTAGGTGGCCCTGAGGGTGCGCCTCGGACGGGAATCCCACTCCCGCTGCTGGGTCGAGGGACTTGATCATCCAAGCTTCAGACGTCGGAGTGTTTGGGCGTTGGCGGCGACGATGATGGTGGAGAGGCTCATGGCGATGGCAGCAGCTGCTGGCGGGATGTTGATGCCGGCGAAGGCGAGTGCGCCTGCGGCGATCGGGATGGCCAGGAGGTTATAGCTGGTTGCCCAGATCAGGTTATGGATCATTTTGCGGTAGGTGGCGGTGGAGAGGTCGATTGTGTTGGCCACCCCGGCTGGGCTGCTGGAAGCGAGGATGACTCCGGCGGATTCGATGGCAACGTCGGTCCCGGCGCCGATGGCGAGTCCGACGTCGGCACGAGCAAGGGCAGGAGCGTCGTTGACCCCGTCTCCGACCATGGCCACTGTCAGGCCACGGGATTGGAGCTCGGCAACCTTGGCGTCTTTGTCCGCAGGCAGCACATCGGCAAAGACCTCGTCGATGCCGAG
>CALGOA010000018.1 GCA_937958015.1 uncultured Acidimicrobiales bacterium
AGTGCGTTCCCCAGCCGACTGAGCTTCATGCGGGCACTTCTGCGCGACCTGCGGGCCAACGACGCAACGTTGGAACGGGGCCGCTTCGAACTCGACGACGACGGTTTCGGCCGGGCGGTGTACACGGTCTCGATCGCCGAACACTCATACAGTCTGGTCGCATTCTCCACCCCGCTCGCACCCGAGGACCGGACCGATCGCGTCATCGCTGAAGCGTGGGACAGCAGCTTTGTCCTCTACGACGGCATACCTGACACCGACGAACTGGAGCGTCTCGCCGGGGCGGCGCCACGCCAGGAAGTCGGCCGGTACCGTCGCACCGACCTTGTGCTCAGTCGGGCGAATCGCTCGGTTCGCTTGTTTGACCACGTCGTCGACCGACTGGCCGAAGGACTCCAGCCCGACCGGGACACGATCGGGTCGATCGGTTACCTGATGCGTACAACCGCGGTGTACGGGAACGGCAAGTTCGGGATCGCAGACCGAAATGTGATCGTCGAAAGGCCCGTGGTGCGCGGCGCCTTTCGAGCCGAGATGCTCGCCGTCTGGCTCATCCGAACCTTCACCCACGACCTCGTCGAGCACATCGCCCAACGACGCTCACCGGCGACGGCGGCCAAGCTGACCCCCGATCTGAAGCGCCACCTGGGGATCGGAAACGCCACCGGACTGGGCATGGCCCCGTTTCTGGTGAGCCACCCCGAGCTTCTCAACAACTGGGTTCTCGCCCGCGAGACGGCGCTGGCTCGGGTCTGCGCGGTCAGGGTGGCCGAACCCGACACCCACCGCAGGTTCCACGAACTGTTGAGCCGGGCCATGCTGCACGTCGGGCAATGGCGGGTTGACGACCAGGCCCAGATGAAACGCATTCTGGAGTTGCGGCAGGATCTGGCCGAGGTGCAATCAGCCGTCGACGGTCGATTCGTTTCTACGGCCGAGCCGTGGGCCCGGCTAATGGCCATAGCTCCAAGATGGTCGACCGAGTGTGGAGAGTTGCTCGTCTCTCTGTTGCTCGAGACCCACCCCCACCTGGTCGACGGATTGGCCGACTGTATGACCGCTGACGAATCGGGACGCCTCGACCCGGCGATGACGGTCAGCGAATTGCGGGATCTGCTCGATCGGCACTGGCAATGGGCCACAACGATCAACTTCCAGGAGCCCGAGAACTGCCGTCGGTTCTGGTACACCTCGGAGGACAAGCTCGAGCCTCGCCTCGGTGATCGTTTCGAAGAGGCCGGGGCCGAACTCGAACGGCCTCTCGACGTGGCCCGGCGAGTCTCTGAGTTGGCTACGGCTCTTTCGTCGATCGACGGTGATGAGATCGTCGCAGCCGTCGTGTTGGCCCAACCGGGTCTGCGCCTCGCCGTGCAGCGAGTGCAGGCGTCCGATCACCTCCCGTACGGAGAGATCCAGGACAACCTGATCGCGGCCAACTGTCGACCGATCGACATGTTGCGGTTCAAACTCTCCTTCTTCGGTGCGTCCAAGTTTGATCCGAAGTCCGATCTTTGGACCCGGGTCACGCTGTTCCAGGGCGCGCCCCTGTTCGATGAGCTCGGTTCCACCACCGATGACGACTGGTGGCTTCCGGTGCTGCACGACTGATGGAGTCGCTCTCGCTGAACGAGGTGCAGGCCACCGTGACCAAGGCATGCCTGGGCGCAGGCGCCGATCCAGGGTCAGCCGACGAGATCGGGGCTGCGGTCCGCTGGCTCTGTTGCGCCGACGCGGCCCACTTCGACGTGGTGCTGCGGTTGCTCCAGCGAGACGGCAGTTATTGCGGCCAACTCACCGCTGCGATTGATTTCGCAGTTGCGACAGGGAGGTATTCAACGAACTGCGAGACTCCGGAAGTGCTCATCGGGTTGGCCGGCGTGGCATCCCGAACCGGTGCGCGGGTACGGGTGAGCGGGCCGGACTGGGGAGTAACGGCCCACCGAGGAGACCTGGTAGATCGGGGCGGTGAGGTGGTGCCGGGACCGGTGATCATCGAGTCCGACCACGATCACGGCGGAGCGCCGAACCCGGAACAAGCCGCGACGGTTTCGCCGTCGGATGAGTGGACCGCCATTTGTGCTGTCGCCGCGAGGACCTACGTGCCAAGCTCTGAACACTCCCGGACCGCAGGAGCCGGGGCCGGGCTCACCGACAACGACTGATCACCACTCCGACCGAAGGCAAACGATGACCGACCAGTTCTTCCCCTACGACATCGACAACCGTTGGTGGGCGATGCTGAAAGCGCTTGCCGTCAGCTCGACCGATGGTGTGACCCTCGGAGCGGACGGTTCATTCACGGCTACCTTCGGCCGGGTCTCGGTCAGTACGACCATCGACAACATCGATCACACACTGGTGACCGGTCCCCACCGCTGGTACACCGCGGTCGGTTTGCGACTCAGTTTCGCCGACGATGGACTCACCTTCGGTACCAATCATCGCCGAGGGCTCTGTGTGGAGTTTCGAGAGAAGATCCCGAAGGTGATCGGCCTTCGAGCCCACTCGGCGTTGTGGGTCAGCGTGGCGGACCCGGAGGGTCTCGCAGCTGCCCTGGAGACCGTTGCCACAGAGTGAGAAATCTCGGGGTCGAGCAGCATGAACCCGGCTGATTTCGCTACCTTCACGCCTAGATAATCCGTCGTAGAGGAGTCGAACGTGGGAACCGTTGAACACACTGCCGGAGGAGCGATCCTCATGGACGGGAAGATGGTGAGGGACGAGCTCATCGCGCAGCTGGCTGTCACGGTCGAAAGCGAGGGATCGCCCGAGATAACCCTGGCTACGGTTCTGGTCGGCGACGACAAACCCTCCAAGGTGTACGTCGGTTCGAAACGCAAGAAGGCGGTCGAAGCCGGTCTGCAGAGCCGCCACGTTGAACTTGGCGCCGATGCCACTCAGGCCGAGGTTGAGGGGGCCGTCGCCGAACTGGTGAACGATCCTGCGATCCACGGAATCCTGGTGCAGTTGCCGCTGCCCGACGGGCTCGATGCCGAGGCGGTGCTCAACCTCATCCCGCCGGAAAAGGACGTCGACGGTCTGACCGAACGTTCGATGGGTCGTCTCGTTCGGGGCAAGGCCGGCCACGTGCCCTGCACTCCGCTGGGCGTGATGCGGCTGCTCGAGCGGTACGAGATTCCGACGTCGGGAGCCAAGGCGGTTGTTATCGGCAGGTCCACGCTCGTTGGTCTTCCGCAGGTTCTGCTTCTGGGCCGCAAGGGTTGTGATGCCACGGTGACCCTGGCCCATAGCCGAACCGCCGACCTCGTCTCGGTCTGTCGCGACGCCGACATCATCGTCGCCGCGGCCGGAATGGCCCGATTGGTCACGGCGGAACACGTGAAACCGGGTGCGGCCGTGCTGGATGTTGGTATCAGTCGCACCGAGGCGGGCATCGTTGGTGACGTCGACTTCGATTCTGTGCAGGAGGTGGCCGGGGCGATCACCCCGATGCCGGGAGGAACGGGACCGATGACGATCGCCTGCCTCATGCAGAACACCTACGCCGCGTATCACATGCTCAAGGCATAAGACCCGACGAATCCACAACCCAGCTTCACCACAGGGACGAACCAATGAAGACCCAAGCTCAGGTCGTCGTCATCGGCGGCGGCGTTGTCGGCGCCTCGATCCTCTACCACCTCACCAAGGCGGGCTGGACCGACGTGGTCCTGCTGGAACGGGCCGAGCTGACCCACGGATCCACGTGGCATTCGGCCGGCGGCATGCACACGCTCAACGGTGACCCCAACGTCGCCAAACTGCAGCAGTACACGATCGAGCTGTACAAGGAAATCGAGGCGGTTTCGGGTCAGGATTGCGGAATCCACATCACCGGCGGCGTGATGCTGGCCGACACCCCCGAACGGGTCGACTGGTTGCGAATGAGTCATGCCCGGGGTCGATACCTCGGGATGGACACCGAACTGATCAGCGTGGCGGAGGCAAAGGAACTCCTCCCGATCATGGAGGAGCAGTACTTCGTCGGGGCGATGTACGACGCGCACGAGGGTCATGTCGATCCAACCGGCGTCACGAACGCCTATGCGATTGCAGCTCGAAACGCCGGCGCCGAGATCTACAAATGGTCGTGGGCCCACCGGATCGACCGGGCGGCTGACGGCGGCTGGGACGTACGCGTCGGCAAGACCGAGAACGGCAATCCGGCCAACATCATCGAAGACCTCGGAACGATCCATTGTGAGCATGTGGTGAACGCGGGTGGGCTCTGGGCTCGAGAGGTCGGCCGCATGGTGGGGCTTGAGCTGCCGGTCCTCGCCATGGAACACATGTATCTGCTCACCGAGGACATTCCGTTGGTGGCCGAGTACAACAAAACCCACGGCGAACTGCGCCATGCGATCGACTTTGGTGGCGAGATCTATATGCGACAGGAGGGCGGCGGACTGCTCCTCGGCACGTACGAAAAGGCGGGGAAGCCGTGGTCACCCAAATCTACGCCGTGGGACTTCGGCGCTCGTCTTCTGCCCCCCGATCTCGATCGAATCGCCGACTCGCTCGATGTCGGTTTCAAACACTTCCCGATCTTCGCTGAAGCCGGAATCAAGACGGTCGTGAACGGTCCGTTCACGTTCAGCCCCGATGGCAACCCGCTTCTGGGCCCGATTCGCGGCCTCCCCGGATACTGGAGCGCCTGCGCGGTCATGGCCGGGCTCAGCCAGGGCGGTGGCGTCGGACTGGCCTTGGCGAACTGGATGACCGAAGGCGATCCCGGCTTCGATATCTGGGGAATGGACGTTGCGCGTTTCGGCGACTACGCAACGCTTGCCTACACCAACGAAAAGGTGCGGGAAAACTACGGCCGCCGGTTCCGCATCACCTTCCCCAACGAACACCTACCGGCGGCTCGACCCCTTCTTACCTCCCCGATCCACGATCGACTCGACGACCACAATGCGGTCTGGGGCTCATCGTTCGGGC
The DNA here is from genome assembly GCA_937958015.1 of uncultured Acidimicrobiales bacterium. GTDB lineage: Bacteria > Actinomycetota > Acidimicrobiia > Acidimicrobiales > SZUA-35 > JABDIY01. The sequence goes on from CALGOA010000018.1 coordinate 4,942, forward strand.
TGGAAACCGCGCTGTGGTTCCAGACACCCGGCGAGGAGCCAACCGAAGAGATCACCTTCCGTCGATCGAACGCCTGGGATCAGGTCAAAGGCGAGGTCGATGCGGTTCGGTCCGGCGTAGGCCTCTACGAGTCGACCGGATTTGCGAAGTATCGGATCACCGGCGCCGGGGCGCGTTCCTGGCTCGACTCACTGCTCGCCAACCGCATGCCCCGAGCGGGCCGAATCGTGCTAACGCCGATGCTTAACCGTCAGGGCAAGTTGATCGGTGACTTCACCGTCTCCTGTCTGGCCGAGGACGACTTCTTCATGTTCGGTTCCGGCGTCGCTGAGCGCTACCACCAACGCTGGTTTGAGTCCCACCTCCCAGCCGATGGTTCGGTGTCGTTCCAGACCCTTGGGTTGGCCTGGTCCGGCCTGTCGCTCGCCGGCCCCAAGAGCCGGGACGTGCTGTCCGGCCTCACCGACGCCGCCTTGGACGCCGACTCGTTCGGCTTTATGTCAACGATGTGGATGGACGTTGGCATGATTCCCGCTCTGGTGGGGCGGATCACCTTCACCGGCGACCTCGGGTACGAGTTGTGGGTGCCCTCGGAGTACCAGCGGGCCCTCTTCGATCTGCTGATGGAGGCTGGAGCGCCACATGGCATTCGCCTCTTCGGTGGGCACGCACTCAACTCGATGCGACTCGACAAGAACTTCGGTACGTGGGCTCGGGAGTTCCGGCCGATCTACGGACCCTACGAAGCCGGGCTCGGACCGTTCGTGAAACTGGACAAGGACTTCGTCGGTCGAGATGCAGCTGCAGCGGAGAAGGAGATCGGACCGGAGCGACGCCTGCTCAGCTTTGTTGTGGATGCCGACGATGCAGACGTCATCGGTGACGAACCCATTTGGCACGATGACGAAGTTGTCGGCTGGGTCACCAGTGGCGGGTATGCACACCATTCTGAAGCATCGGTTGCCCTGGGGTACGTGCCAGCCGCTCTCGAAGGCAGCGACGGGAGTTTCGAGGTAGAGGTTCTCGGCGTCCGGCGATCGGCCCAACTGATCGACCGCCCACTGTTCGACGCGGCGGGCGAACGGATGCGGTCCTGACCGCTGGGCCGCATATCGTTTATCCCATGGCCGACCGACCAACACGATTGACCCAGTTCAGTCACGGGGCTGGTTGAAGCTGCAAGCTCGATCCGAGCGAACTGGCTCACGTCGTGAGCCGCTTGACCCCAACCCCTCATCCGAACCTGCTCGTCGGTGCCGGCACCGGCGATGATGCGGCGATCTGGCAGCTTTCAGAGGATCGCGCCATCGTTTCGACCGCCGACTTCATCACGCCCGTTGTCGACGACGCCCGCACCTGGGGGCGCGTTGCCGCAGCCAATGCGGTCAGCGATGTGTACGCCATGGGCGGAACCCCGCTGTTCGCTCTCAATCTGGTAGGATGGAACGTCGATGAATTGCCCACCGACCTGCTGGGCGAGGTTCTTGCCGGCGGCACCGAAATCGCCCTCGAGGGTGGATTCGTGGTCGCCGGTGGTCACACGATCGATGACCCCGAACCCAAGTACGGCATGTCGGTCACTGGCGAAGTGGATCCCCGACGAATGCTCACGAATGCCGGCCTCAGGCCGGGCCAGGATCTCATCCTCACCAAACCGCTGGGTATCGGTATCATCACCACGGCCATCAAGGCTGACCGGGCACCACTCGAGGTGGCGGGTGCTGCCGTGTTGTCGATGACCCGATTGAACGCTGCTGCTTCTGCGGCCGCCCTCGATGCTGGAGCAACCGGATGTACCGATGTCACCGGTTTCGGCTTGTTGGGTCACCTCGGACGTATGGCCCAAGAATCCGGCGTGTCGGTAACACTGGAAGTTGACGCGGTTCCCTTCATCGAAGGCGCCCGGGAGTTGGCCGAGAGTGGTTTGATCCCGGGTGGGACCCGAAGGAACTGGGCCTGGATCGGTGACCAGATCGACACCGGGTCGATGGATGAGACCACCGTCTTGATGTTGGCGGATGCTCAGACGTCGGGCGGGTTGATCTTTGGTGTCGATCCGGGTGAGACCGCATCGGTTGTGCAACGCCTTGCCAGCGGAGGGAACACCGCCGCCGTGGTCGGCCGCACCGCGGCCGGGGCGGGCCGAATAACGCTCTCCTGACGATTCTGCACCCCGCGTTTACACGCCTTCGGTGGGCAGCGCAGAGGCCGTTTTCTTCTTCTTGCGTTTGCGTCGAATCACCAACAATTGCGCAGCGGCCCCGGACGCCCGAGCCGGGAACGGAACGTACGGCCCCTGACGTTCCATGGGCAGCCCATCCCGGGTGACGATTCGATAGCTGAGGTACACCACAAGGGCACCGTGGGCCAGGGCCAGCGACAGGAAGTAACCCTGATTGCCGAAGGCCCGGATGAACCCCGCCGCCATGAACGGCCCGAAAACCGCTCCGAGGCCGTTGGTCATGACCAGCTGTCCGGCGGCCGCAACGATCTGATCCTGCGGCAGCCAGTCGTTGGTGTAAGCGATCCCCAGCGAATAGAGCGGGAACATGGCCCCGCCGAGCAACATCATCAGGCCGAACGAGACGGCGGTTCCTGCATCGACAACCTGAAGAGCGAGGGGGATCAATGTGGCGGCGACCGAGACGCCGAAGATGATTCCTCGGCGAGGAAGTCGATCCGAGACCATGCCGATCGGGAACTGGAAGATCAGGGCACCGATCATCGGCATGATCATGAAGAGGCCGATCCGGCCGGGGGAGAGCCCTGCCGCACTGGCATACACCGCTCCCATCCCGAACAGGGCGCCGTTTCCCACCCCGGTCGTGAAACTTGTGATCAGGCCGGTCGGGACGATGCCCCATATCTGCCGCAGAGGAAACGTCGGGTTGGTGATGAACGGCGGCGCACTGGCTCCGCTGAGTGCGACCGGGACCAGAGCCAATGACACGAGCACGCTGGAGACGATGAACAGATCGGCTCCTGAAATCTCTCCGGCGTTCAGGAAGAGTTGGCCGAACGCGATGCCACCGACCGAGACCACCATGTAGACCGCCAGGATCCTGCCCCGATTGTCGTTGGTGGCCATGTCGTTGAGCCAGCCCTCGACCACCACATACAGTCCAGCGAAACAGACCCCGGTGGCAAAACGCATCGCCGCCCAGGTGTAGGGATTGACCGCCAGTGCGTAGACCAGCACAGAACTTGATGCGAGGCTGGCCAGGGCCGAGAAGACCCGGATGTGACCGACGTTCTGTAGCGCCTTGTTGGCGACCCTCGTGCCGAAGAGGAAACCAACGAAGTAGAAGGCCATAACAACGCCGGTCACGGCGGTGCCAAAGTCCGCTGACTCGGCTCGGAGCCCGACGAGGGTCGACTGCAGCCCGTTTCCCATCATGAGCACGCCAAGCCCCAGGAAGAGGGCCCAAGTGGATCCAAGGATCGTGGTGCCGGTGCCGACGTTCACTTTGGCCAAGCTGGAACCGTCCGATCTCAGGAAGAGTGAAGGTGGCGAAAGTATGGCGGAGACTTCGACGGCGCGGGGCGGATTTCGAACCAAAATTTCTGGGTGATTTGGCCGCGGTTTAGTGGGTGTTGCAGGTGCGGGTTCGATACCCGCGGGATGGGCTGCTGCTCACGCTGATGTGAGGAATGCCATCGTCGGAAATGTAGGCCTGCAGCCATCCGCCCGCAGCGCGATCCCACTGCTCGGGCCAGTCGCCAATTACCGCTCTCACCGCGGTTCGGGGTACGTCGAAGTTGGCCCAGTCAGCGGTATCGCCGTCGTTGCCCATGGCTTCGAGACCCAGTCGTGTCCAATCAGGATCGAGGGCGAGGGTGTAGATGACGTCGTGGTTGTCGACCATCGCCAAACAGACCTCGGCACCGACGAGATCTTCCAACACATTGCCGAGCGCGACGCTTGCAGGCCCGGTCCCGATCCGATCGGTCGGGACGATGACCACCCGACGGACGGTGATGTGCCTGTTCACCCAGTGAGTATCTCTCACTGGTGTAACCACCTGATAACCCAATCAGCGTGTCTCGATTCTCTCTCGATCACCGATGGTGTTGTGCGCTCACATGTGGTGGCGGCGGACGGCCTGTGGTCTCAACTCAGGTCTTCGATGGAGGCCTCGGCCCAGTTTCGGGTGTTCTCCACCTGATTGAAGGTGAAGCAGTGCAGCCCGGTGACACCGAGCCGTTCAAGGTCGGCGCTCATCGGCACCAGTAGCTGGTTGGGGTCGTAGCCGCCCGGTGCCAACATGCGCGAAACGCTGGACTTGTTCTTGCGTAGGTACCGCAGGGAGGCGCCGATTCCCAGACGGACCCCCATGGTGAGCAGCTTGGCCTGATTGATGACGCCCGGGATTCCCAGTTGAACGGCCAACGTAAAGCCGTCATCCCGCTCGGCCTGAAGCCAGTTGGTGATCGTGACGGGATCGAAGCACATCTGGGTGCTGGCGTACCCCTGCACACCGGCCTCGGCGAGGAGTGCCTGCTTCTTGAACAGGACGTCCTTGAGAACGTTGGAATCGATCAGCGAATGTCCGTCGGGATAACTGCCGACGCCGATCGTGTGCAGTCCCGGATCAGCGTCGAGAAGGTCCCGCAGAAACGTGAACGCCTCGTCGTAGGGGCCAGCTGGATCCGGTGCGTCGCCACCGATCAGATACAACGTGCCGAACTCTTCGGTCCGCAACCACTTTGCGATGGTTTGGACGTGTTCCTGCGATTCGACCAACCGGGCCGCGATGTGCGGCACGGGATGATGGCCGAGGTCGCGGATACGTTCGGTCAACTGCATCGTGGCGTCGATGCCTTTGACCGGTGAGCAGGTGACCGAGACCTTGGCACCCGGGGGCAGGTCGACGATCGCCTTCTCGACGCTCTTCATCGGGATGACCTCGTAGGTCATCCCCTGAAGAAGGTTCCGTCGGTACGTCTGATCAGAGTTTGTCATTGTGGGTTCCTACGAGAGGTTGATGATTTCACCGTTGTCATCGATGTCGATCTTCTTTGCGGCAGGTTCCTTGCCCAGTCCGGGCATGGTTCGCATATCGCCACAGAGCGGGTAGATAAATCCGGCACCCACCGATGCTCTCACTTCCCGGACCGGCAGTGTCCAACCGGTCGGAGCACCCTTCTTGGTCGGGTCCGAAGAAATCGACAGGTGGGTCTTCGCGATGCACACCGGAAGGTCGTCGAAGCCGGCTGCGGTGTAACTCGCCAGCTGCTTGTCAGCCTGGGCGGAGTACTCGACACCATCGGCGCCGTACACCTTGGTGGCCACGGCATGGATCTTGTCTTTGAGCGAGGCTTCTGAGGGGTAGAGGAGCTGGAACTCACTCGGTTCCTCGGCCGCCTCCTTCACGGCCTCGGCGAGGTCCGATGCACCTTGACCACCGTCGCTGAAGTGGGTGGAGACCGCAGCACGGGCGCCGTACTCGGATGCGATTTCTTTGATGGCGTTGATGTCGCCGTCGTGGTCGCCGGGGAAGACGTTGATCGCAACAACCGGCGAGACGCCGTGGACCTGCATGTTCTCCAGCTGCTTGCGAAGGTTGTCGCCGCCCTGATGGACCTCGTCGGGGTTCTCGGCAAGGAGGGCCTCCGGCAGCGGCCGGCCGGCGACGATCTTGTGGTTTCCACTGTGGGCCTTGAGGCCTCGAACGGTGGCAACGAGCACGGCGGCGTCGGGTGCGATTCCCGAGTAGCGGCACTTGATATTGAAGAATCGCTCGGCTCCCATGTCGGCCCCGAAGCCAGCTTCGGTCAGAAGGAAGTCGCTCATCCGGGTTCCGATCTGATCGGCCACGATGCTTGAATTACCGGTTGCGATGTTGCCGAACGGGCCGGTGTGTACCAGAGCCGGAGTGTTTTCCAGGGTCTGCATGAGGTTGGGCTTGATCGCCTCGGTGAGGATGACCGTCATCGACCCGGCCGCCCCGATGTCCTCGGCGGTCACGGGTTCGCCGGCCTTGGTGTAGCCAACCACGATCCGACCGAGACGGGCCCGGAGGTCGTGGAGGTCGGTGCACAGCGCCAATGCCGCCATGACCTCAGAGGCGGCGGTGATATCGAAGCCCGTCTCGCGGGGGATGCCGTCGAGCCGTCCGCCCATCCCGACAACGATGTTGCGCAGGGCGCGGTCGTTCACGTCGAGAACGCGACGCCAGGAGATGTTGTGGATATCGAGGCCGGTCTCGTTGCCATGGAACAGGTGAGCATCGACCATGGCCGAGCACAGGTTGTGAGCGGCCGTGACCGCGTGCATGTCGCCCGTGAGGTGAAGGTTGAAGAGTTCCATCGGAACGACCTGGCTGTAACCGCCGCCGGCGGCGCCACCCTTGATGCCGAAGGTCGGTCCCATCGAGGGCTGCCGGATAGCGATCGTGGCGCTGGAACCGATGTGCTGGAACGCCTGGCCCAAACCGACGGTAGTTGTGGTCTTGCCTTCGCCCAGCGGAGTGGGGGTGATGGCGCTCACGACGACATACTTCGCCTGCGGGCGGTCCTGCATTGCCGGGATCGCATCCAGGCTGATCTTGGCTGCACCCTTACCGTAGGGCTCGAGGTGCTCTGTCGGAATGCCCGACTCGGTGGCGATCTCGGTAAGAGGCTTGAGGTTTGCGCCCTTGGCGATCTCTAGATCGGATGGAAAGCCCACGGTGGCTCGCTTTCAGGTAGTTCGAAGGAAGCGGTTGCTTGCTGGTGAAGAACTCTAACCAATTTGTTAGTACGTGTCACTTGACACAGGGTTGATGTTTTTGCCACTGGGTGGAGTATTTGCCACTCGGTGAAGTGATTGCCACTAGGTGGAAACCTTCCGCAGTGCGGAATCCTCGCAGCTTATGTAGGTTCGATCGCACACGCAAGAGAAACGGCAAACCGTTTGATTCGGTGGTGGCCGACGTGTGTCAAGTCCGTGGATTCGGGCCGCTTCAACTCGATCGCGACGGGGGAATGGGGAACACTACGAGGTATGAAGCGGCTCGGACAACAACTCGCCCGTGGCGGGACGTCCGACGTGTACGCCTACGGCGATGAACTCGTCGTGAAGGTGCCCCAGGAACACGTTCCGGCGCATTGGCCCGCGATGGAGGCTGCGTTCACCGAGGCGGTGTATCTCCACGGGCTCCCCGCTCCACGGGTGCACGGACTGATCGAGATCGACGGTCGTGAATCGATCCTCTTCGAACGGCTGGTTGGGCCCTCCATGTGGGACGTGATGGTCGATCGTCCCGGAGATCGCGTGGCCCTGACCCAACAGTTGACGCAGATTCATCGATCGATTCTCAGCGCCGGCATTCCCGAGGGCCTGCCCGATTGGGTTGGTCGGATGGAATCGAAGATCGAGGTTGCCTCCCAACTCGATGACGCCGAGCGAACCATCGCTCGGGACATGGCCCGGAAATTGCCGCGGGGCGCGGCCCTGTTGCACGGCGACCTCCACCCCATGAACGTGATCATGTCGTCCAGCGGTCCGCGGGTCATCGACTGGTTCGACTCGTCCATCGGCCACCCCGTGTCCGATGTACTTCGGTCCAGCTGGTTGATGCGACCGCCCGAGGCCGCGGCGGGACACGCCCATCTTCCCGGTTCCACCACCGAGAATGCTCGACATCTCCAACGCAACTATCTGGCCGAGTTCGAGGATGACCTGGCCCACGTCGAGTCGCTGAGACCGGACTGGGAGGTGGTGATCGCCGTCGGGCGCCTCTCCGAGAACCTCGAGGGCGAAGAGAAGGAACTGCTCGAGATGTGGCGAACCCGACCCCAGCCGGTGGGCTGAGTCGACCGTAATCTTGGTCAGACCAGCGTGTGGAGCGGGGTGAAGATGGCGGGAGCTGCGGCGATGGTGAGATCGGTGTCGTTGTCCCGGGGCAGTTGCACCTGCGCACCACCCTCCGCCGCGATCAGAGCGCCTGCGGAGTAGTCGTACACCTTGATGTCGCGTTCGTAGAAACCCTCCAGTCGACCACATCCCACCCAGCACAGGTTCAGGGCGGCCGACCCCATACAGCGAATGTCTCGGCACCGGGGGAGGAGCGAGGCGACGATTCGCGCCTCTTCGGATCGAACGTTCTGGTCATAGGAGAATCCGGTCCCGATCAACGCCAGATCCAATCGGTCGACGTCGCTGGTGCCGATGGGCGACTCGTTGCGACGCGCTCCCTGACCCTTCGTTGCGCTGAACATCTCGCCCCGGAGCACGTCCGCAACCGCCCCTGCGACGACCTCGCCGTCGATCGTTGCCGCAATGCTGACCGAGACAACCGGTAGGTCGTAGAGAAAGTTGACCGTTCCGTCGATCGGATCGACGATCCAGCCGACGCCCGAAACTCCGCTGTCGCTGCCGGATTCCTCCCCGAGAAACGATGACCCGGGGCAGCGCAGGGTCAGCTCTCGTCGAATGAGCTGCTCCGAGGCCACATCGGTGTGGGTGACCACGTCGGTCGGGCTGGACTTTGTTGCCGCAGCCTGGGCAGCGCCGACCGAGTCCAGCACCAGTCGGGCCGCCAGCGCCGCAACCTCGACCGCGACGAGTTCGAGCTGTCGGGCAGCCCCAAGACGGGGGCTGGTCGCGGTCGTCATGTGGTGACGACGGTGGTTCCCGTGGCTTCGATGGCGGCGATGACCAGAGGATCAACCTCTGAGTTGGTGATCAGAACATCGATGTCGGACCACTCGGCGAAGCGGACAAAATGGTCCTTCGCAAACTTCGAGTGATCGACCAGAGCTACCACTCGGCGGGCGGCAGCGACCATCGCCTGTTTCAACGCCGCCTCCTGTCGATAGGGGGTGGTGAGCCCGGTCTCCACGGTGGCGCCGTCGCAACTTATGAACAGGGTGTCGACTCGAAGTGGTTCGACGGCGGCGATGGCCTCGGCGTCGACCATGGCCAGGGTGTTCTTGCGGACCTTTCCTCCTACGACGATCAGGTCGAGGTCGTCGTGTTCGGCCAGGATCTGGGCGATCGGGAGCGAGTTGGTGACCACGCGCAGGCTCGCAAGCCGGGGTATGGCCCGAGCGAGCCGAGTCAGGGTGCTGCCGGAATCGATGATGATGCTGCCGTCCTCGGGCAACTCGTCGATGGCTCGTTCGGCGAGGCGACGTTTCTCGGTGTCGTGGAGGTCGTCGCGCTTGGAGACCAGCGGCTCAAAGTTGGTGGTCTCCCACGGGATGGCGCCGCCGTGAACCCGGCGCACCAGACGTTGGGTCTGAAGATCGGAAAGGTCACGTCGAATCGTCTCGGTGGTCACGCCGAAGTGTTCGGCGAGTTCCGACACCTCGACCCGACCGTCGGCATGGGTTCGTTCGGCGATTCGTCGCTGCCGTTCCGACTGGAAGAGGGCGGGAGATTCGGTGATCGGAGCGGTCATGTCAACTGCGATTCTAGGCCCGTTCTCAGGGCTGGTTCAGAATTGCGTCGATGGATTCGCGCACACCCTTCGAGCGCAGGAGTTCCAACGTGCCCACGAACGCTGCGGTGAATTCTGGCGACGACGCCAGATCGCCGTCGAACACTGCACCGAACGTCAGAAACGCCGCCGGGTTGGTCTCGGAGGCACGAGCCAACTCGACCGCAGAGTCGAGGCGGGGATCGTCGGCAAGATCGATCGATGCGCCGTCCTCGGTGGTGCCCGAGAGGTACTGGCACCAGCCGGCCAGCGCCAGCGACGCGAGCTGAATCGGCCCGCCGACCTTCAGCTGTTCGACGATCGTGGGCAACAGAAACTTCGGAAACTTGGCCGAGCCGTCGAGGCAGAGTCGGCTGATCTGGTCGCCGATATTGGGGTTCGAGAATCGCTCGATCAGCGTTGCGATGTAGGCGTCGACGTCTACCCCCGGCACGGCTTCCAGGACGGGTTGGGCCTCGAGGTGGAGAAATGACGATACGAAGCGACGGATGTGATCGTCGGCCATCGCTTCGTGGACCTTCTCGATGCCGAGCAACGCCGACAGATACGCCAGACAGGAATGGCCCGCATTGAGCAGGCGCAACTTCATGAACTCGTACGGTTCGACCTCGCTGGTGACGATGACGTCGATCTTCTCGAGCGGCGGACGATCGCCGGCGAATGCGTCTTCGACGACCCACTGGATGAAGGGCTCAGCTACGACCGGCCAGTGGTCGTTGATTCCTTCGGTTTCGGCAAGCCATGCTCGATCGCTGTCGGCGGTGGCCGGCGTGATCCGGTCGACCATGCTGTTGGGGAAGGATACGTTCGCGGTGACCCACGGCAGCGCCTCGGGAGCGAGACGTTCGGTCATCGCCAGCACTGCGGTGCGGGTGGTGTGCCCGTTTCCAAGAATGTTGTCGCAGCTCAGCACCGTTAGTGGGCCGCCGTTTCCGGTGGCCCGGCGGGCGAGGCCGCGGGTGAGAAGACCGAAGGCGCCAGAGTCGGCGGCGTTTCGGGAGTCGGGGTCAAACGCTCCGGTGGCGTCGTTGATCGGGTATCCACCTTCGGTAATCGTGAGCGAAACGATCTGGGTGGTGGCTGCGGCGATCTGATCCACCAGCTGGTCCGGAGATTTCCACGCTTCGATGAAGTCGACGATGCTGCCGATTATCTGGACGTCGGTGGTATCGGCACCCCGGGAGATCAATGTGTACATGCCGTCTTGGGCCGTCAGAGCGGAAGCGATTCGCTCGTCATGGGGCAACACGCCGGCGCCGACGATGGCCCAATCGGTCACGCCCTGGTTGCACAGCTGATCTATGTAGACGGCCAGGTGGGCCCGATGGAAACCGCCAACCCCGATGTGCACGATGCTCGGGCGCAGTGATTCAGCCGCATAGGAAGGAACCCCTACACGGGTTGCGAGTTCATCGAGTCGTGTTCTGGACACCGGTAGTGGGATGACGTTCGACACAGTTGAGGACCATATACCAACACAAACGAAGGTGCCACCCTCTGAATCGGGTTGGTTCCGCCCGTTTCGGAGGTTGACATCAAACCGAAATCTTTGAAAAACATGTCATGAACGTTGCGAAACGAAGAATTGGTGTTGCGTTCCAACATAAAACCAACTAGACCAGTAGGGGCGTCGACACCGTGTCGGCTGTCACTTGTTTGATGTCAAAGGGAGAGATCTATGACTCGATCAGACCGCCAGGGCCCCGGTGCCTGGATAAAACTTCTCAGCCTTCTTGCGGCGCTAGCTGTTGTTGCGGCCGCCTGTGGCAGTTCCGCATCTTCCGATGACGGTGCCTCGGGCGACTCCTCCGACGACTCGGCCCAGGACGACGGTTCCGGCGATGACGGTTCCGGCGACGACGGCTCCGGTGATGACGACGGTTCCGGCGACGACGACGGTTCCGGCGATGATGGCAGCGGCGAAGCCCGCTCGATCAACGTGGCCATCGTGGGTAACCCCCAGATGGAAGACATCGCTGCGCTGACCCCTGAACTCTTCACCGCCGACACCGGCATTGAAGTCAACTACACCTTCCTCGAAGAGCAGACCCTCCGTGAGATCGTCACCCGTGACGTCGCCGCCGGCGGCGATCAGTTCGACGTTGTCATGATCGGTATGTTCGAAGCACCCCAGTTCGGTGCTGAAGGCCTCCTGGTTGACCTCAACACCTACGCCGCAGGCGACGCCGACTACAACGTCGACGACATCTTCCCCGCAGTGCGCGGTGGCCTCAGCTACGAAGGCGGACTGTACGCAGCTCCGTTCTACGCCGAGTCCTCCTTCGTGATGTACCGCGAGGATCTCCTCGAGGCCGCAGGCCAGACCATGCCCGACGCTCCCACCTGGGACGAAGTTGCTGCAATCGCCCGTGCGATCGACAGTGACGAGACCGCTGGCATCTGCCTCCGCGGCAAGCCTGGCTGGGGCGACCTCGGCGCCGCCTTCACCACCGTGCTCAACACCTTCGGTGGCACCTGGTGGGAAGCCAACCCCGACGGCAGCATCGGTGAAGCTCAGGTCGATCAGCCCGAGTTCCGTGAGGCTCTCGAGTTCTACGTCAACCTTGTCAACGACGCTGGTGAAGATGACGCTGCCAACAGCAGCTTCGTCGAGTGCCTCAACCTCTACCAAGAGGGCAAGGTCGCCATGTGGTACGACGCCACCGTCGCCGCTGGTCTCCTCGAGGCCAATGACTCCGCAGTGAAGGGCTTGAACAACTTCGCTCTCGCCCCCACCAAGGAAACCGACGCTTCGGGTTGGCTCTGGGCCTGGTCACTGGCCATCCCCCAGAACTCACCGGACCCCGACACCGCTTGGGAATACCTCAGCTGGGCCACCAGCGCCGAGTACATCGCCGCCGCCGGTGAAGCACTCGACGGCGGCTGGGCCGCTGTTCCCCCCGGTACCCGGGCGTCGACCTACGACAACCCGAACTACCAGGCTGCCGCCGAGGCCTTCGCTCAGAAGACCCTCGACGCCATGAATGCTGCTCCCATCGATAACCCCGGCACCACTCCTCGCCCGGGTCTCCCCGGTGTGCAGTATGTCGGTGTCCCCGAGTTCCAGGACGTCGGAACTCGATGCACCGAGCTGTTCTCGTCGGTCATCGCCGGGAACATGAGCATCGATGATGCTCTGTCGGATTGCCAGGACATCGCCTCGCAGGCGAGCTCCTAAGAACCGTCATCTCCGGTCGGGAACCCAGCGTGGTTCCCGACCGGGGTCTTGATGTTGTGGCTGCTGCGCCGAGCTTTCCCCTAGAGGCTCAGCAGCCACAACATGAGGGCTGCTAACAAGGGCGAAGCGACGAGAGCACCGATTGGGTGTTTCCATCGCTACTTGAGAGACCATCACAGAATCTAGGGGAGAGGGGGATTGCCACGTGGCTACTACGACGCCGACTGACGTAATCGATCGAAGTGAAGAGATCCGGCGGATCCAGCGCAAAGAGAAATGGCGTCGCCGGATCCCGCTGTTGCCGGCGCTGCTGTTCACGATCGTGGTCACTCAGATCCCGTTCCTGTTCAGTCTCTACTACAGCGTGACCGAATGGACGATCCGACCGGCCCGACCCCGGACGTTCAACGGCCTCTCCAACTACGCCGAGTTGGTCACCAACAAGTTCTTCCGAGACGCACTACTGACGTCGGTCCTCATGACCGTCTCGTCGGTACTGCTCTCGCTGCTCGTGGGAACCGGCCTGGCTCTTCTCCTCGACCGCAAGGTCTTTGGCCAGGGGTTCCTGCGAACCCTCCTGATCACGCCGTTCCTGATCATGCCGGTGGTCGCCAGTCAGGTGTGGAGCAGCCAGATGCTGAGCCGCACCTTCGGCGTGGTGAACTGGCTTCTCGAAACGGTCGGGGTGGATCGCATCGAGTTCGTGTCCCGATACCCGCTCTGGTCCATTGTGTTGGTGCTGGTCTGGCAATGGAGTCCGTTCATGATGCTGATCGTGCTCGCCGGTCTCCAGGGTCAGGACGCATCCGTCCTCGAGGCCGCCCGGGTCGACGGCGCCACATCCAGAGGTATCTTCTTCCAGATCACCCTGCCCCAGCTTCGGCCCTACCTCGAGCTGGGTTTGTTGCTCGGTTCGATCTACTTGATACAGGTCTTCGACCACGTAGAGGTCATGACGGGGGGACGAGGCGCCGCCAACGTTCCCTACTTCGTCTACCAACGTTCGATCGGTGGTGGTTGGAGCTTCGGCCAGGCCTCTGCATTCAGCATCGTGGTCGTGGTCTTCTCGATCATCATCGCCACATTCGGTCTTCGGGTCCTCTCGGGACTTCTTGAAGGGGAGGAAGCAGCATGAGCGGTGGCAACACTGGACCGGTAGTGGGGGCGAGGGGCCTGGGCTCCTTCCTCCTTGGCATCGCCACGTGGATCATCACGTTGCTGTTCTTCTTCCCCGTCTTCTGGATGGTTCTAAACGGGTTCAAGGAGGAAGTCGACGCCAACACCGACCCGAAGCTGTTCTTTGATCCCACCCTCGATCGTTTCAGCGAGGTCACCGAGGACACCACCGGCCTGCTTAGTTTCAGCGAGGCCTTTGCCAACTCGTTCTGGTCGGTGCTGATCAGCACGATCGTCGTGATGGCGATGGCGATCCCCGCGGCCTACGCACTCTCGATTCGTCCGGTTGAGAAGTGGCGGGATGTTCTGTTCTTCTTCATCTCCACCAAGTTCCTGCCCATCGTCGCTGCGATTCTGCCGCTATGGATCATCGCCCGCGACGCAGGGCTGCTGAACACGAGACTGGTGCTCATCATTCTGTACACGGCGATGAATCTGCCGCTCGCAGTGTGGATGCTCCGTTCCTTCTTCAACGAGGTACCCAAGGAGCTCATCGAGGCGGCGTCGATCGACGGTGCGAAGATCTCCAGCCAGATCCGCTCGGTCATCCTGCCGATCGTGGCCCCGGGCCTTGCGGCCACGGCGCTGCTGTGCGTGATCTTCGCCTGGAACGAGTTCTTCCTCGCCGTGCAGCTCAATCCGGTCGATGGCACGACCGTGCCGGTGTGGGTGCAGTCCAACGTGAGTTCACGAGGAAACTTCCTCGCCAAGCTTTCGGCGGCGTCCACCCTGGCAACCCTGCCGGTGGTGTTGGCCGGATGGGTGGCCCAGAAACGAATGATCCGTGGATTGGCCATGGGTGCAATCAAATGAGAAACCAGATGGGAGTCAACTGATGGCCGAGGTCACCTACAAATCTGCAAGCCGGATCTACCCCGGCAGTGAAATCCCGGCGGTGAACGCACTCGACCTCGAGATCACCGACGGTGAACTCCTGGTGCTGGTCGGTCCGTCCGGATCGGGCAAGTCGACCGCTCTGCGCATGCTGGCAGGACTCGAGTTCGTCGACGAGGGCAGCATCCTCATCAACGGCAAGGACGTCACGCTGACCCCGCCTCAGGATCGCGACATCGCCATGGTTTTCCAGAACTATGCGCTCTACCCCGGTATGACCGTGGCCGAGAACATGGGTTTCGCGCTCAAGCAACAGAAGGTTCCCAAGGAGGAGCGACGCCGGCAGGTCGAAGAGGCCGCCCGGATCCTCGACCTCACCGAGTATCTCGATCGCAAGCCGAAGAATCTGTCCGGCGGTCAGCGCCAGCGGGTGGCGATGGGTCGAGCGATCGTGCGTTCCCCCCAGGTCTTCCTGATGGATGAGCCGCTCTCGAATCTCGATGCCAAGCTCCGGGTCCAGACCCGGACCGAATTGGCTGATCTGCAGGCCCGCTTGGGTGTCACCACGGTGTACGTGACCCACGATCAGGTGGAAGCCATGACCATGGGTCATCGCGTGGCGGTTCTGAAAGACGGGATCCTGCAACAGGCCGACCGGCCCCGAACCCTGTATTCCGAGCCCAAGAACCGCTTCGTGGCCGGATTCATCGGTTCGCCCGCCATGAACCTGTTCGACATCGATCGTGTCGACGGCCAGCTCCGTCTGGGCTCCATGACGGTGCCGCTCTCCGCCTCGACCGACGCAGCGCTTGAATCGACCTCGGGAACCTCGTTCGGATTCGGCGTACGTCCCGAACACATGACACTCACCACCGAGGGCGGACTGCCGGGTGAGGTGATCGTGGTCGAGGAACTCGGATCCGAAGCGTTCATCCACGTGAAGTTCGAACACCGGGGTTCCGATGAGACCATCGTCGTGCGGACCGACGGCGAAACGGCCATCGATCGGGGCGACTTCGTGAACGTCACGATCAGCGGCCCGACCCACGTGTTTGCCGAGAGCGGCGAACGCATCGGCTAAACAGGCCAACACCGAAGGTCAACAACTCGGTAGCTGCACGGGGTGTAACTTCGAGGCGTGGCCGCAAAGAAAACACTCCTGGGTTGCGGTGCGTCCCTCGCGCTGCTTCCGGTGCTGCTGTTCGGCCTCGTCTTCATGGGTGTCGGACTGGTCATCCGAAGTACGTCACAACCCTTCGACGATGGGATCACCACCGTCGGCACCGTCGTCGATCATGTTGAGCGACGGAGCTCGGATGGCGATCGCCTCACTGCGGTCGAGGTCAGGTTCGAGACACTCTCGGGCGAGGAAGTGTTCTTCACCAGTTCCACCGCCACCTCCAACCCCAAAGCGATTGGCACCGGGGTGGAGGTCTCCTACCGCCCCGATGACCCCGGTGGGGCCAGAAATCTTGACGACGGCAGCGCCTTCCTGAGCTGGATCTTCATCGGGATCGGTCTGGTGGTGCTCGGCATTGCTGCGCTGGTGTTCCTGGGAGTGGCATTCGCAGGACTGAAGATGCTGGTCTCAGGTCGCAACTCAGCCATCGATCCACCATCACCTCCCGGCGATTTCGACCCGACCGCGGTCGATCCGAACGCGTTCGATCCGACCGCCTATGACCCGAGCGGGACCAAATGGGACAGCGGTGAGACCGATTTCATCCCGGATTCAGATCGCGGTTTCTAGGGCCGGACCGCTAGGGGAGTGGTGATTCGAGTCGAGCGGTAACCGCATTCCGAATCTGGTCGTCGAAGGACCGAACGTGACGCTCCATCAGCTCGGCGACCGTATCTCCGTCACCGGCGCGCAGCTGATCGAGCACCGTTCGGTGCTCTTCCACCGCCTCGCTCATCTTGCTGGGTGAGGCGGACGCCACGTCACTGAGATAGAGGTGCCACAACCGGTCGCTCTGGGCGTACAACACGTCGAGGGTGTCCAGAAGGAACCGATTGCCGGCCGCGTCCCACATCAGTTCGTGGCAGCGGTGGTCGATCGCCATCAGCTCATCGCTGGAGGCCGACCCGGCCCCGTCTAGGGCGGTTTGCATCTGGGTCCAGTGCTCCTCGGTGCCACGGGCCGCGGCGAGTCGGGCGGCGTAGGGCTCCAGCACGGTCCGGGTCTCAAAAAGCAGCGACAGTTCGGACACGTCGATCCCCGCCACAAACATGCCGCGCCGCGGAATGATGGCCACGAAGTGTTCCCGGGCCAATCGCTGAAGGGCTTCACGGATCGGGGTGCGACCGATCCCGAGCTGGTCCTGCAGGGTGTCCTCCCGCAACACGTCGCCGGGCGCAAGATCGAGGCGAACGATCCGTGAGCGGATTCGTTCATAGGCCTCCTCGGCCATCGTTCGGGTGGTTGCGGTCGCCGTCATCGTTGCCTACTATAGCAGAATACAAGATTGATATATCACAGTGATATTTCACTTCGTTCTCCAAGGGGTCTCTCGTGAGCGATTTTCCATCCACTGCCAACGTGGTCGTCATCGGTGCCGGAATCGTCGGCAACTGCCTCGTAGGCCATCTGTCCGATTTGGGATGGACCGACATGGTGCAGATCGACAAGGGTCCGTTGCCGAACCCCGGTGGATCCACCGGTCACGCCTCGAACTTCATCTTTCCGGTCGACCACAACAAGGAGATGGCCCTCCTTGGCGTACAGAGTGCCAATCAGTACCGCGACCTCGGACTGAGTGTCGACAGCGGTGGTATCGAAGTCGCCCGAACCCCGGAGCGGATGGACGAACTCAATCGCCGTATGACCAGTGCGAAGGCTTGGGGGGTCGAGGCGCACCTGCTCACCCCGGCACAGGTGAAGGAACACGTCCCCTTCATCAATGACGATGTGATCCTCGGCGGGTTCTACTGCCCCTCGGTGTCGGTGGTCGACAGCCTCGAGACCGGCACCCAGATGCGCAAGAAGGCTCAGGAGGCCGGCAATCTCAGCGTGTTCGCCAACACGATGGTGACCGACCTACTGACCGAAGACAGTCACGTTCCCGGGCAACGCAAGATCACCGGTGTCGTCACCGACAAGGGCACGATCATGGCTGACACTGTGGTCATCGCCACCGGTTGCTGGAGCAATCAGACCGCCAATCTCGCAGATGCGTATATCCCGCTGGTGCCGGCCGTGCATCAAATGGCCGATGTCGGCCCGATGGACATCCTGGCCGAGACCAACAACGAGATCGGCTATCCGATCGTTCGTGACATGGACACCTTCTGCTACGAGCGTCAGTCATCGGGTTCGATGGAGGTCGGTTCCTACGCTCACCGTCCCATCCTCCATCACCCCGACGAGATCCCCTCGAACGAAGAGGCCGCGCTCAGCCCCACCGAGATGCCCTTCACCCCCGATGACTTCGACCAGCAGATGGAAGAGGCGATCGAACTGATGGACATGCTCGGCGACGCCGAGATCAAGTACGCCATCAACGGTCTGCTCAGCCTCACCCCCGATGCAATGCCGTGTCTCGGCGAGATCCCCGAGGTTCGTAACCTCTGGGCCGCATCGGCGGTGTGGGTGAAGGAAGGCCCCGGTATGGCCCAGGTCGTCGCCGAGTGGATGACCTACGGCTACCCCCGCGTGATCGACGCCCACGCCTCCGACATCGCTCGTTTCTACGAGCAGGAAAAGAGCGACGACCACATCTGGGCTCGGGCCGAGGAACACTTCAACAAGACCTACGGCATCGTGCATCCCAGCGAGCAGTGGGAGGGTCGCCGCAATCTTCAGGTCAGCCCGTACTTCAGTCGTCAGGAAGCGTTGGGGGCAGAGTTCTTCAGCGCCCGCACCTGGGAACGGCCCCAGTGGTACAAGAGCAACGCCGATCTGGTCGAACGGTACGGACTCGAAGAACGCGAGGTCGAGTGGGACAACCGCTGGTGGAGCCCCATCACCCTGGGCGAACACCTGAACCTGCGAGAGAACTGCGGCATGGTCGATCTCTCGGCCTTCCAGGTCTATGAACTCTCCGGACCCGGAGCGGTGGCCTACGCCGACTACCTGGCCGTGAACAAGGTGGACAAACCGGTCGGTTCGTCGGTCTACACCCCGTGGCTCACCCCCGACGGTGGTTTCCATTCCGACCTCACCATGATGCGCACGGCCGAGGACACGGTCCGCATCGTGACCGGTGTGTTCGACGGTGGACGCGACTCGTTCTGGGTGAAGAAACACCTGCCCGAGACCGGCGTGACGTTCAAGGACATCACGTTGGAGACCACCACGCTCGGCGTCTGGGGACCCAACGCTCCCGCCGTGGTTGGCAAGTTGACCGACCACGATCTGAGCCAGGAGGGTTCGCCCTACGGTTCACTCCGCAACGTCGAACTCCAGACCGCCGACGGGCCCATCCAGGCCACGCTGTTCCGTATCTCGTACGTCGGCGACACCGGCTGGGAGATCTATACGGCGTGGGACAACGGCCCTGCGCTCTGGGATGCGCTGATGGAAGCGGGAGCCGAGCATGGTCTTCGGCCTACCGGTGGTGGCGTGTACGGCACCTCGGGTCGTCTCGAAAAGGGCTACCGGCTCATGGGCGCTGAACTGGAATCGGAGTACACGCCGGTCGAGGCCGGGCTTGCTCGCCCCAAAGTCAAGGCCGCCGACTTCATCGGCAAGGAGGCCTACCTCGCAGCTCGTGAGGCCGGGCCCATCGCGAAGATGTGCACCTTTACCGTTGAGGACAACACCGACAGTCAGGGCCGCAAGCGCTTCATGCAGGGTGGCAATGAGCCCATCTGCACCACCGACGGTGAACAGATCCTCGATAGTCATGGTCGGGTCTCGCGGGTGTGCACCGCCGGTCCCGGTCCGAGCGTCGGCAAACACCTGTTGCTCGGTTACCTCCCCGCTGAAATGGCTGAGGTCGGCGCCGACTTCACCGTGATGTACATGAACGAACTGTTCCCGATCAAGGTCGCCGCCATCGAAGGCAGCGTCTTCGATCCCGACGACACCCGGCTCAAAGGTTAGACATGGGTTCCATCCTCCGATTGCCGGACAGGCGCAGCCTCCGGGTATTCGTTGCCGCCGCGCCAGCAAGGCAGCACGCAACGTGCTCGCGTCAGCATTCGCCGAAGGCCAGCGAAGCGACCCGTCCGAATCAGACAAGAACGGCGTCGGTGTGGCTCAAGAATTCGAGAGCGTTCGCCACCGACGATAGGAGGCGAGCGAAGTGAGGGTACTGGTCTGTGTGAAGAGGGTTCCTGCGCCGGGGGCGAAGATCAATGTGACTGCGGATGGGCAGGACGTCGATACCGCACATCTGGGTTTCGCAATGTCTCCCCACGAGGAGTGTGCGGTGGAGGAAGCGGTTCAGATCGCCGAACGCTTCGAAGGTGACGCCACCGTGCTCACTCTTGGTGCGCCCGAGGCCGAGGAACAGTTGCGGTACGCCGCATCGCTCGGTGTCCAGAATGCGGTCCTGCTAAGCACCGACGGTACGCCGTGGGATCCGCAACGGACCGCTCGAGCGATCGCCGCCGCAATCACCAGCCTCGAGGCCGATGGTGGACCGTTCGATCTCATTCTGTTCGGGAACGAGTCCGCCGATAGTGGCGGCTATCAGGTGGGTATCCGGGTCGCTCATGCCCTCGGCCGCCCGATCGTTAACGCCATCAAGGGCATCGAGCCCGACATCGACGGTGGACTGGCCACGGCGAAACGAGAGATCGATGGCGGGTTCGAGCTGTACAGCCTGCCGATGCCTGCGGTGATGGGCGTGAAGGAAGGCCTCAACCTTCCTCGTTACCCCACGATGCGGGGACGCCTGGCGTCGAAGAAGATGGACGTGACGGTCATGGAAGCCGAAGGTGAAGCCGGAGGACAGGGGCGAGTCACGCTCAAACAACCGCCGGCCACCGAATCAAACATGGTGAAACTGGGCGACGGACCCGAGGCCGCACCGGCCATCGTCGACCTGTTCGAAGAGTTGGGACTTCTCTAGATGGCTGACATTCTGATCCTGGCCGAAACCGAAGGCGATGACATCGTAGATGCAACGTTGGAGGCGCTCACAGCTGCCCGCAGCCTTGACGGTGACCTGCATGTGCTGCTCTGCGGTGATGCTGTCGACGAGGACGCCGCAGCCGAGAAACTCGGGGCCTACGGGGCCGACACCGTGCACGTTGCCGAACATGACCTGCTCAACGTGTTCGGAACCGAGGCGTGGGGGCAGGCACTAGCCCTCGCCATCGAAGAACTGACCCCCGACGTCGTCGTCGCCTCCGGGACGAGCAAAGGCAACGAGATTCTCGCGATTGCGGCCGCACGGCTCGACCTGCCATTCGTGGCGAACTGCATTTCGTTGCCGTCTGAACTGGCCGACGACACCGACGTAGAACTCACTCGGGTGCAGTGGGGCGGCTCACTTCTCGAAGACGCAACTCTCAGCTCTGACACCAGGATCGTGTCGGTCGGTCACCACGCCGTTGAAGCCGAGTCGGCCGATGGTCCCGCGGCCGACGTTCAGACGATGCCCGTCGAGATCGACGAGCTGTACGCCCGCACCCAGGTGGTCGGTCGCGAGATGGCCGAGGCTGGCGTCACACTGGCAACGGCACCGATCGTGTTCGGTGGAGGCCGCGCCGTCGGGTCCGTCGAGGCGTTTGCACCGTTGGAAGAGTGTGCCGAGCTGATGGGCGGCCGGGTCGGCTGCAGTCGAGCCGTCACCAACAACGGTTGGCGTCCTCACCGCGACCAGGTGGGCCAGACCGGCACCCGGATCGCACCCGAGTTATACGTGGCCAGCGGCATCAGCGGTGCTATCCAGCACTGGGTCGGTGCGATGGCTTCGAAGAAGATCCTGGCGATCAACACCGACGCCGAAGCCAACATGGTGGTCAAGGCCGACTATTTCGTCGAGGGCGACCTGCACACGGTCATCCCCGCCGTCGCCGAAGAAATCAAACGCCGCAAGTCCTAACCACCCAAATTTCTGCTGGCCTACCAGTCGGCGTGGAGGAGCCCCTCGGCCAACACGCCGGACTGCCCGCGACCCTGCCACCGGGCCGTCCCTTCGCCGTCGACGTACAGAAGGTACGTGCCGGTGGGGTCATAGGTCAGCGAGTGGGAACCGTCCTCAAGGGCGAACTCGGCGATCGTTTCGCCGGTGTCGGGGTCGATGACCAGTGCTTCGCTCCCACCCCACATCAGCGGATCGCCATCGTCGAGCAGGACGACCAGCGACCCATCGGCCCGGACCGCCATTCCCGCCGCCGGGCGGTCGATCTCAAAGGTTCGGCGTTCGCTCACTTGGCCCCGGGCATCCAGTTCAACCACATCCAAGCCGTACGGGCCGACCCCGTTCACCGGATCTGTCGTGAATGCGATGCCCACTCGATCGCGTAACCAGACGGGAGTGAAACTGAAGGAGCCGTCGTTGGCAGCGATGTCGATTCCCATCTGGTCCTGAACGCCGGTTGCGAGGATCGAGACGAAGTAGCCGGTGTGGAGCACGTAGTCACCGTTCGGGCTGGGTGCTGCCTGCCAGCCGCCACCGAACCGAAAACCCTCGACGCTGTCGAACGAGCTGTCTCTGACCTCGGCATAGTCGGCCCCGATCGGCATATGCCAGATGTTGCCACCGGCGGGTTCGGGCCCCTCTTCGACCACCATTCGACCGCTTTCGCGGTGCCACCACACCGAACCGATCCGGTTCCCTTCGATCTCGGCATTGGGTGGATCCGGTTCGGGTGGCGGAATCAGAACCCGGGTCGTGCGGCCGGTGACCGTGTTGATCTCTACCACTGCGGAGTCGTCCCGCACGGCGACGAAGAACGGAGGTAGTCCCTGTGGTTCGGCACCACCGGCCCCGGGCTCGAAGGTGGCGGGCGGGAGCGGGACGGTGGTGGTGCTAGTGGTGTTGGTCGTCGAGGTAGTGGTGGGAGCAACCGTGGTCGCTGGAGGTTCGGAGGTGGAGGGGCTGGTTACCGGGATGGTTTCCACATTGGGACTCACCGTCTCGTCCTGAGCGGCACAACCCGTCAGGGCCATCGCTAGTCCAATGGCGAACGTGTGTCGCCGCGTCAGCCCATGCAGTAGTGCCATCACTTCCCATCGTCTCAGATGGGGAAGACCTTCAGCATTCGGCTAACGGTGTTGGTCAAACAGGATCGTGTTTCCGTCGGGGTCGGTTATCGAGAAGTGAGCCGGTCCCTCCGAGCCAGAGTCAGCATCGATTGGTAGCTGCGGCTCATACCCCGCTGCGACGAGGGCCGCCTGAATCGCTCGGACATCATCGAATGGGTCGACGGCCTCGGCATTGGCGTCCCAGCCCGGATTGAACGTGATCATGTTGTTTTCGAACATCCCCTGGAACAACCCGATGATGGTCGTTCCGTTCTTCATGATCAGATAGCCCATCTCGGCGTCTCCGTTCATTTCGGTGAATCCCAACGTCTCGTAGAACGTCTGTGAAGCCGCCAGATCCTTGACGGCGAGGCTGATCGAGAACACTCCTAGTTCCATGAGGCGACAGTAGCCCCCGCCGGTCTGGGTCGCCGGTTGGGGATTGGGTGGGGTGCCCTAGGTGTCAGACCCCCAACGATCCACCTCGATGCCTAGGCTGTCGGCGTGAGCCGAAGGTATGCACAGGTGCTGGTGTTCTTCACCTCGGCCGCCGTACTGGTACTCGAGATTCTGGCCGGGCGCCTGATGGCTCCCTACGTTGGCGTGTCACTCGAAACCTTCACCGGCATTATCGGCACGATTCTCGCCGGGATTGCACTGGGCTCGGCCATCGGTGGCCGGCTGGCGGACCGCCAGGACCCGAACGTTCTGATCGGTCCCGCGTTGATTGCGGGCGGGCTCCTGAGCTGGCTGTCGATCCCGATCGTGAGCTTTCTCGGACCGGGGGTGGGCAGCCAGGTGCCGGCCATCATCATCCTGGCCCTCTTCGGGTTCTTCGCTCCGGCGATGGTGCTCACCTCGATCAGCCCGATGGTGGCCAAACTTCGGCTCCAAAGTCTGAACGAGACCGGCGAGGTGGTTGGTGGCCTGTCCGCCGCCGGAACCGTCGGAGCATTGTTCGGCACGTTCATCACCGGGTTCGTCCTGGTGTCGGCGTCGCCCACTCGTCCGATCATCATCGTTCTGGGGCTGGCGCTGGTGGCCTGGGGCGTGATCTTCAGCCTGAAGAGCGGAAACGGCAAGCTCCCGTCGGCCGGGGTCGCCATCACTGCCGTGATCTTCTTCGGCCTGGCCAACGTGGCGGCCAACCCTTGCGAATTCGAGTCCGCCTACGCCTGCGGTCGGGTCGTCGCCGATGAGGAGAACCCGTCGTTGAAGTTTCTGATTCTGGACACGCTCCGCCACGGCGCGGTTGACCTCGACAATCCAACCCACCTGGAGTTCCGCTACATCAAGATCATCGGTGATGTCATCGACGCCATGCCCGCAGGTTCGATCGACGCCCTGCACCTTGGCGGCGGTGGGTTCAGCGTCCCGCAGTACATCGATGCGACCCGACCCGGATCCACCCACCTCGTACTGGAAATCGACCCGTTGCTGGTCGAGGTTGGGGAAGAGGAACTGGGCCTGGTTCAGACCGAGGACCTAAAGGTCCGCACCGGAGACGCTCGGCTGGCGCTCAGCGACCTCGACACCGATAGTTACGACCTGATCGTGGGCGACGCGTTCGGTGGCCTCAGCGTCCCGTGGCATCTCACCACTACCGAGTTCATCAGCGAACTGGAACGAGTGCTCCGGCCCGAAGGGGTCTATGTGATGAACATCATCGACGGCGACTCCAACCGGTTTGTCCAAGCGGAACTAGCCACGCTCGGCGAACACTTCAACCACCGAGCCGCCGTGGTGCCGGCCGACTGGCCCCGCCCCAATCCTGTCAACCAAATCCTCATCGCATCCGACGCCGATCTCCCGTCGATCGAGGTCGATCCTGTGGACGGAGCGCTCGTAGACGACATCGAAGCGTTCACCGGCGACGGCCGGGTCCTGCGCGACGACTTCGCTCCGGTTGAACAACTCGCCGCCAAGACGACGTTCAGCGAGGAAACGACGACGACCTCATCTGCACCAACGACCTCGTCGGCACCGGACAACAACCCGGTCCCAACGACAGTCCCCGCAGAGTCGATCGTCCCGGAGGTCGAGGCGGGTGAACTGTTCGAGTTGCTGGGTCCGAATGAACGCATCGTCGTTCAACGCCGTGACAACAACCTGTCGTTGCTTTCGTTCGCAGGGCAGATCGATGCGCCCACCGCCGAGGACGCAAACCAACCGGTATTTTCGCCCGATGGCTCGCAGTTGGCGTGGTCCACCCTCGATGGAGCCGGTGGCGCAGCGCTGGTAGTCGGTGCCGTCCAGGATGACGGCACGATTGGCGACACCCGAACGATTCCGACGCCCACGTTGTCTTTCTATTCGGTGTGGAATCCCGCGGCCAACGGCGAGATCGCAATCCTTGGCAACTCCCCGGGTGGCGTGGGAGTCGGGGTGGTCGACGCGCAGGGTGACGCGACGCCGATCCTCGATGCCGGCACCCCGTATTACTTCCAGTGGGATCCTCTCAGCGATGGGTTTCTCGGCCACGTTGACACCGACCTGCGGGCATTCGATATTGCTGCCGGCAGCGGCGAAGACCTCGTCGGTGTTGCCCCCAGCTTCCGGGCACCTGCGGTTGATGGAACCGACGTCTATGTCGCAATCGAGAATTCGGTCGCAGCTCAGAGCGACAGCGTGATCGTCGCCTTTGAACGTGACGAACAATTGGTTCTTGCCGATGAGGGCCGACCGGTGGCCCAATTCGATGGTCTTGCCGCTCTCATGATGAATCGGGACACCTCCAAGCTGGCCATCACTATCGATGGGACAGCAGCGACCGCTCCGGTGGGATTCGATCCGAGTCCGACCAGCGGCGTCACCCGAATCGGTTCCGCTTTCCAGACGACCCCTGTTCTCGGTCGGGGCCTGCACGTTCTGGACCTCGCCACCAACGAGCTGGTCACGCTGAGCACCGACCCGATCCTTGGCGCCTTCTGGGCTCCCGACGGGGATCACATCGCCAGCCTGAGTTTCGATTCGATCGGAGACGGTCGGGCATGGTCACGGTGGACCGTCTTCGACTCGACCGGCAACGTGCGGGCCCAATCGCCTCGGATGTTGATCGGGGGACTGTTCGCAGCTGCCTATCTGCCGTTCTTCGATCAGTACGCCCAGTCGGTGTCGTTCTGGAGTCCTGACAGCACCCGTCTCGTCTTTCCTGGTGAGAGCATGGCCGGTCGACAGGGTGTGTGGATGCTCAAGCTGGAACCGGCCGGTGAAGGTGCGAAGACCTACTACCTCACCGAGGGCGATCTCGCCGTGTGGAGTCCCGCCCGTTGAGCACGTCGCTTGTCATCGTTTTGGTTCTGACGTTTCTCCTGGCCGGGCTGGACTGGTTTGCTGTTGCATCCGACAACGACCGATTGGAACGGTTGGCCAAGCCGGCGGTCATGGTTGCGCTCGTGCTGCTCGTGTTGCTCTCCGACCTCGACGGATGGCCGCTGGTATGGGTTCTGGTCGCCCTGATCGCAGCGCTGATCGGTGACGTGATGTTGTTGCCGACCATCGATCGATTCGTCGTTGGCTTGGGGAGTTTCTTGATCGGCCACGTCGCCTATGCGGGGCTGGGACTCTGGGTCGGGACCTCGACCGGTTGGCTCATCGTTGGGTTGGTGTCGATGTCTTTGGCCATCGTGACGGTCGGAACCAAGATCTCCGACTCGGTACAGGGGACCGCCCTGTTCTCACCCGTGGTCGCCTACATCGTTGCGCTGGCTCTCTCGAGCGCGCTACTCATCGCTACCGGCGAGCCGCTGTTTATCGCTGGCGCGCTGCTGTTCGGATCGTCCGACGCGTTACTGGGCTGGTCGAGGTTCATCGATGATGCGCCCGGAGGCCGGCTTGCGGTCCACGTCAGCTACCACCTGGCCCAAATCGCCCTGGTGGTAGGTGCGGTCACCGTGATCACCTAGGGCCTGAGCCGCTTATGACTTGGCTGCGGAAACCGCTTCCCAAACCGCAGCTGCGGCCGCATCGAGTTCGACCTCTACCGTCTCGCCGGTTGCGCGGCGATTGAACTCGACCTTTCCTTCCTTCAGCCCACGGGGACCGACCGTGAGTCGGAACGGAATGCCGATCAGTTCTGCGTCAGCGAACTTCACGCCGGCACGAGCATCACGATCGTCGAGCAGAACGTCAACACCCGCTGCCGTGAGGTCTTGGTATAACTTCTCACCTGCGGCTACGCAATCGTCGTCCAGCCGCATGAGGGTTATCACCGCTTCGTACGGGGCGATCGAGACCGGCCAAATGAGGCCTTTGTCGTCGTAGTTCGCTTCGGCCGAGGCGGCCATGTTGCGACCGATCCCGATGCCGTAGCTACCCATGACGATCGGGGTTTCACCGCCCTCGGGCGTCGACACCGACGCCCCAAACGCCTTCGAATACGTGGTGCCCAGCTTGAAGATGTGACCGATCTCAATACAGCGAACGATGGTGAGTGCCGTTCCGCAGTTCGGACACGGCTCGCCCTCTTGAACCTCACGCAGGTCGGCCCATTGGCCAACGGGAACGTCTCGGTCCACCGAGACACCCCGGTAGTGGACGTCGTCGGTGTTGGCGCCGGTGGTCATGTTGGTACGACCCCGCAGTGCCTCGTCCATGATGATCGGGTGGTCGGTGACGCCCACAGCGCCGAGTGAACCAGGGTGCGCGCCCAGGGCAGCGACCGTCTCGGCCACCTCGGCTGGTCGAACCTCGATCGCACCGGTTACGTCGGAGAGTTTCTGGGTGTTCAGCTGATGGTCACCCCGAACGACCACAAGGGTCACGGTGCCGTCGAGAACCATCACCAGCGTCTTGAGTTGGCGATCGGCGGGGGCGCCACCGTCGAACTCTTCGAGCGCCTTGATCGTTCGCACGCCCGGCGTATCGAATCGTTCCGGCGCATCCGGTCCGGGTTCGTCGGTCATGGCGGGCAGGGCTGAGGTGCCCTTTTCGATGTTGGCCGAGTAGTCACAGTTGGTGCAGCGAATGACATCGTCCTCGCCGGCATCGGACGGGGTCATGAACTCGACCGAATCGTTGCCGCCCATCGCTCCTGAACTGGCCTCGACACCGAATGCGGGAATCCCAAGCCGTTCGAAGATCCGTCGATAGGCGCCATCGTGCAGTTCGAAGCTGGCGTCGAGCCCCGCCTCGTCTACATCGAACGAGTAGCTGTCCTTCATATGAAATTCTCGAACCCGAAGCAGCCCGCTCTTGGGGCGGGCCTCGTCGCGGAACTTGATCTGGATGTGATACCAGATCTGGGGGAGTTGTTTGTAGGAGCTGAGCTCAGACGCAACCGACGCGAAAATCTCTTCGTGGGTGATGCCCAGTGCGGTTTCCGCCCCTTTTCGGTCCTCGAGCCGGAACATGATGTCGCCCATCGTGTCCCACCGCCCCGAGGTCTTCCAGATATCCGCCGGGTGCATCGTGGGCAGCAGAAACTCCTGTCCGCCCAGCGCATTGATCTCGTCGCGCACGATGTCGGCGACCTTCTGGTGCACCTTCCAACCCAGCGGCAACATCGAATAGTGACCGGCATGGAGCTGTCGGATGAAGCCGCCCCGAATGAGGAGTTTGTGGCTCGGAGCGACGGCATCATTCGGTGCGTCGCGCAAGGTGGGAGTGAAGAGCTTCGACCAGCGCATAGTGGGTTGGAGGGTACCCCGCCCACCGTGGGGGCTGAGTGCCTTTCCTAGCGAAGCTCGTACGACGGACAACTTGGCGTCAGGGCCCCGCTGCTGCATCTCACTACCCAACTCAGCGGAAGCAATGACTCGAGACCACTCCGCCACCCGGCGGCACTCTCTCTGATTTTTTCGGGATTCTTCTTGCCGGGGGCCCGGTTTTGGGGGGTTAGTGTCGCACCCCTCGTTCATGATGGGGGTATGACTTCCTCGGCGGGAAACATGTGCGATTTCGGTGACGGTCTTCTCGGCCCGGAACGTGAAGCCCTGATCGCAGCGGGTTCGGCTTTGATCAAACTCGGGATGACCGATCCTGCGGCGTTGTCTGCCGAGGGGTGGGCTGACGCAATCGTTCAACTCGTTCAGACCAGTGAGACCGCTGGGGTGATGGCGGGTCAGTACATGGACGCCGGCGACCAACGGGCCGCTTGTTACACCAAAGGCGAAAAGTCAGTGGTGGCGTTGGTGTCAGCGAAGACGCATGTGCCCCGGCAGCGGGCCACCCAGCTGCTTCGTGCTGGCCGGACAAGGCATCGGTTCCCGCATTTTCACCGGGCCCTGATCGAGGGGAAGATCACCACCGGCCATGTGGACATCATCACCCGAGCGGCCAAGACCGCTGACTCCCGTCAGTTCGCTTGCTCCGAGAAGGATCTGGCCGCGTTGGCGGTGTTGTGCACGCCTGAGGAGTTCCGGGTCAAGCTCGATGAATGGTTAGCGGCTGCGGACCCGAACGAACACTTGGATGAGTTCCTCCGGGCACAGGCACGACGCCATTTCGTGTGGGGTCGGGACCTGTTCGGCAACATCCACTTCGACGGCACCTTCGAACCCTTAGCTGGAGAAGCCGTCATCAACGCCGTCCACCACCGAGAGAAAGAACTCGCAGCTGTACGGCCGGAGGTGGTCGGCGCCGCGTTGGCTCATGACGCGCTCGTTGATCTGATCCTCGGTGACGCCTCGCCGAAGGGCCATATCGAGATCCTGTATCCCCAAGGCCAGGACCCACGCGATGAACAACCCAAAGAGCGGATCAAGCTCGGCTCCAACCCGCCAACCCCGAACGACCAGTTCCTGTCAGACCATGTGAACGACTGGCTCGACCGCCTCGACCGCCAACCAACCGGACCAATCCCCGTACCCGCACCCGGCGGAACCGGGTTCGGTTCGGTCATCTACCCAAAAACAGCACGCGGAACTTTGGTCCCGCCATCGGTCGTGGATGAAATGGGTGGCCGCCGGCGGTATCACCCGCTCGACACCGACGGGAACCTTGTCAATGACCGGCCCGGCGGCCGGCACTTCGGGGCCGTGCAGAAACGCATGATCCGACTACGCGACAACACCTGCCAACACCCCGGCTGCCAA
>CALGOA010000019.1 GCA_937958015.1 uncultured Acidimicrobiales bacterium
AATACGACAGCACCCTGGTGAGCTTCACCTCCTCGGTCTTGGTTGCCACGATTGGGCCGAAACCGCCGTCGATCGACCGCATCGTCTCCAAGGTCGAATCCATCGGCCAAAAAGCCCTCGCCGCCGGCGGCACCCGCACCGAAGTAGAACATCTCTGATTTTTGCCTTCGCTCGCCTCTAGTGGTGCGTGGCGAACGCGTTCTGAGTTTTGGGCGTTGTCTGGGCTCGGTGGTGTGTGAGTTGGTCGGGTCGCTTCGGCCACGTTGGCACGGAGCTGGTTCACGGTTGGCGTGCTGTCACGGAGCTGTGTTTCTTGCTTGCGCTCGCCTCGGGGTCTGCGTGGCGAACGACCGTGAACCGCTCTTGCCCTTGGTGAACCCGTTTGAAGTGATTGAATCGATCGTTTGAGGGTTGTTGAGAGCGACGTTGGTCGGTTGGGGCGGGTTTATGTCTCGCAGTCGATCACGGTGATGGGGGCACTGGCCGGGCCGGCTTGTTGGCACTGGTCCGATCCGAAGCCGCCGTTCACGATGCCGCCGACCGGTGCGCCGGTGAGGGTGTCGTCGCCGGGGCCACCGAGTAAGACGTCGGATGGGTTCGTGCCCACGATCACGTCGTTGCCCGCAAGACCACAGACGATCTGACCAGATGGTGAGGCCGGGCTGGTCAACTCGTCCGGCCCATCCGTGCCGACGATCGTGCAGCCGACCGGGCCGTCGGTCACGCTCAGGACGTGAACTTCGCCGCCCGCCGAGAGCGGTCCGGGACCGGGCGCTCCGATAACAACCCGCTGCCCGGGCAAAACCGCGACCGCCGAACCGAACAGGGGCGAGTCACTTCCGGGGCCGGTACGGGGCGGGCGGATCGCCTGGGAGAAGCGGAACGTCGAACCCACCTCTTCCAGTAGATAGGCAACGTTGTTCTCGGCGTCACCGACAAGAATCACGCCCGAGGCTGCCGACAACGAGCTGCCTTCGACCGGAAGTTCGGCCACAACCTCAAAGGGTCGACCCGGTGCGGAATCGATGATGGTCCAGGGGCCGGACGCTCGGGCGAAGAAGCTGTTTCGTTGGACCAGGATTCTGTCGTTGTCCATGACCACTGGACCACCACCGATTCGAAGGAATCGTTGGGTCGGCACCCAGCCGTCGGGTCCGATCCGGTTGACGATCACCTCGCCCGAGGCTGCCAGTCGGTTGACCCCGCTGGCGACGATCGTGGCCCCCGACGTCGAGATGGCGACGACTGTATCGAGGGTCTGCGGGCTGAGTTCCTGGGACCATTCGGCCGTCCCGTCGAGGCTCAGTCGGAAGATGTCGATCCGGTCCGAACCAGCGGTCGTTTCGCTAACGACAGCGATCGCATTGCCTCCGATTGCGATGGAGGTGCCAAAGCGACGAACCGTGGATCGAATCTCCTCCGGAAGTACCGCAACGCCGGTCTGCTCGAATGGCGACCCGGCGGCCTGCGGGGTTCGGAAGAGTCGCAGGACGGGCGCCAGCGGATCATCCACCAGTTCCTGAGCCACCGCCGCCTCCCCGGCAGCATCAACGCCAACCAGTCGGTTGCCCTGTGCCGCCAGTGGTCCCAGCAGCACCAGATCACTGGAGACCGTGGCCGCCGGTTCGGCGACGAATCCCACCGATGTCAGCCCGAGGTCGGCGTCGGAAACGACCAGAAAACCGCCTCGAACCGGCAGGACCTGTCGACCGATCGAGGAGAGCCGAGCGATGGTTGATTCGACGGTCACCACATCGTCCTGAATCGCAACCGGTGCGGCGCCAGCGGATGATCCGGACGCTGCGACGATGACCAGAACGAGTGCTCCCAGTATCGAGACGGTCCGCGACACCGTGACTACCTTTGGTCGAGCAGCGACGAGATTGTCTGGGCGACACCGTGTTCGGCGTGATGAGGGGCGATCTCATCGGCCACGGCTTTGACGGCGGCCGCCGCATTGTCCATCGCATACCCGCGGCCGGCCCACTGGATCATGTCGAGATCGTTCACCTGGTCCCCGAAGGCAGCAACCTGATGCTGCTCGATCCCCAATTCGGCGCACAGACGTGCGATCGCCTGACCCTTGGTGGCGGTGGCGTGTGTGATCTCGACGAAGTCGGTTCCTGAGGTCGATGCGACCATCGACGGGAGGATCGTGGGGGTCAGATCCTGAAGCCACTCGTCGTGGGTTCGTTCTGGATGGGTTACCAACAACTTGACCAGGTCGACACCAACAGGGAAGGGTGCAATGCGCCCCTCCTGACGTTCGGGACGGGGCACCAAACTGTCGCGATGATCCTGATAGGCCTGGTCCCACTGCAGGGCCGTTTCGGTTTCCCAGGCGAGCCCGATCGTTTCGTACGTGGCGCGGGTGTTCGTGATGAAGCGCTCGACGTCAGCGGCGGGAATGAGCGTGTTGTGGACCAGCGTCTCGTTCTCAAGATCGAACAGCGTCGCTCCGTTTGAACAGAGCGCCCACGACACCACTTCACTGGGCCGAACCAGATCGAGGGCCGAATGGATGCTGCGGCCGGTGGCCGCGACGATCACGATCCCGCGTGCGTGAGCCTCTTTCAGTGCCACCGTCGTCTCGTCCGAAACCACCGAGTGCTCATTCAGGAGAGTGCCATCGAGGTCGGACACGATCATCTTCAGATCCACTGGGGGAGAGAGTAGTACCTAACGTCGTCGCATCAGGCCCACAAAGGAGTAAAGCCAGCGATCGCTTTGCGATCGCTGGCTCTGCACTCTCGGCCCCAGGATGCCGCCTGAAGTGGGCCGGTGGATGTTACTCCGTTGCTAGTTGTATCGGATCTAGATGCTTCAACATGAAGCAATAAGCAAAACTTTTGCGACTGTAATACCACTATTCCACTTTTGGGGATCTCCAGAGATGGGGTTATGCGACGTTTCATGCTCCACCGTGGGGCGTTTCTGGGCAATGATGATGGAGTGAGTCAGACGCACTACGACGCCCTTGGCATACCGGTCGACGCGTCGTTCGAGGTAGTGCGGAGGGCCTATCGGGCTCGGATGCGGCAACTCCATCCGGATTCCAGCGGGGTGGAGGATCTCGACACCCACGGCATCGCCCGCCTGACGAGCGCCTGGAGCGTTCTGCGGGATCCAGGCCGGCGGCGCGACTATGACGACACCCTGTTGACGGCGACGGCGACGGGGTCAAGGGAGCCTGGGCCCGGTCGTTTTGTGCAGCCGCCGCCAGCCCCTCAGGCAGCGAGATCCCGGCGCGAGGCCTGGGTCCTCGGCGTACGGGCCCAAATCGTGCATCTGTCCTCGCGGGCGGGACGGTCCGCAACCCAGACCCTGCTGCTGCGCAATGCCAGGGCGGGCCGAGCCGAATACGACGAGTTGGTCGACGA
>CALGOA010000020.1 GCA_937958015.1 uncultured Acidimicrobiales bacterium
CAGGCGGTACCGAGCAGCACCCGCCGGTGCGCCGCTAGCGGGAACCGGCACCATCAGGCGCTCGTCGTCAGGACAGGGCATCCAGCCACCGTTCGGGTCTTCGATGCGCATCTCCAGAATCCGGCCGTCGCCGTCGATGTCCTCGCTCTGCAGACCGGGCCACCGGCGAGCGTCGGACCAAGGCCACGGCTTCACGCTGGAGCGCCGGAAGCGAGGGTTGTCTGACATCGCCCACTCGGCGCCGTCGGGGTTGACGCGTGGGACAACATAGAATGTTCGGGTCTGCAGTGCTCGGGTGACCTCGGCATCGGTACCGAACCCCTCGAGGAGGTACTCGATCAAATAACAGGCCGCCACGGTCGCGGTCAGTTCGACCGCATGGATGCTGGCGTCAACCCAGTGTGCGGGTTTGGTGTCGTGAGAACCGGTGGAGGAATCGGTGATCGATGCGACCAGTAGATCGCGTCCTTCGTGGGAGCGTCCGTAGGACTCGAGCGAGATGAGCGCGGGGTAGGTATCCACCTTGGCCTGCAACCACTGCGCCAGTTCCTCGTACGACAGAAACCGATCAAACCCGTAGTCCATGGCGCCAAACGTAGCGAGTGCCGCCCAGTGCAGCGCTGGTGGTTGAGGGTCAGAAGTTCCGCGGGAGCCGGTTGAGGAAGCGCAGCCCCACCGCTGCGGCACCGATGAGTGGGCCGTCCGCGCCCAGACCCACGGGCTGAATCCGGGTTCCGTGACTGTGTTCGAGCGTGCAGATTCGATCGATCTCGGCCTGGGCCGAGCTGAAGAATGGTTCTCCGTAGCCAAGGGCCACCGATCCGCCCACGAGCGCCATCCGGAGATCCAGAAGATTGGCTACCGAGCCGACCGCCCGGCCCACGAGCGTGCCGGTGTGTCGAATTTCGGCGGTGGTTGCATTTACTGCCGGTAGACCGATTCGAGCGGCGATGGCCGTACCCGACGCCTCGGATTCAAGCAGTCCCGGAACGTGGTTGGCGATGGCCTCTTCGGACTCGGGGCAAACAAAGACGTGGCCGATGTGACCGGCGTTTCCCGCCGCCCCTTCCAGCAAACGACCGTTCAAAACGATGCCGCCACCAACTCCGGTGCTCACCACCATGGCGATGTAATTATCGACACCAACCGCGGATCCGACCCACCCCTCGGCCAGGGCCATCGCCTTCGCGTCGTTGTCGACCGCCGTCGGCAGATCACAGTGGGAACGCAGGCGCTCGAGCAGTGGAAAGCGCCGCCAGGCGGGAAGATTGAGAGTGGAAACGTGCCGGCCCCCGGCATCCATCGGGCCACCACACCCGACACCAAGGCCCATGTACTGGGGAAACGGCCCGAGTCGGTCCAACAGGCTTGCGACCTGAGAGAAGAGTTGTTCGCCATCGGAGGTGGGCCGGGTCTGCTCTTGAAGCCGCTGGAGGACCCGACCGGCCGAGGAAACCACCCCGGCGGCAAGTTTCGTTCCACCCACGTCAAGTGCGAGCATGGGCCTATCGTGTCTGGGGTCGACCGTGCCAGCAGCATCTCCTGATCCGGCGCGACCTACCCCCTCCATCAACTCCAACGTAGTCTCTCCGATACCCTGTCACCGGCCGGTGGCGGACCGGGGAAGGAACGAATGACCACCACATCCTCAGCCGATACGGGACAGTTCGACACCTCGTCGACCAATCACGCCGACACGACCCTCAACGAGGGGGCGGTCGCCCAGTTCGTAACGGCGTTCGATGCGATCGCCGCCAATATGGAACACATCGTGCGGGGCAAACCCGTCGTGGTCCGTCAGGCGCTGTTGTGCCTGTTGGCCCAGGGGCACCTGCTCGTAGAAGACGTTCCCGGCGTCGGCAAGACCACTGTGGCCAAGGCGATGGCGCAGTCGGTCGAAGCAAAGATGGGCCGGATTCAGTTCACGCCAGACCTACTGCCCGCCGATGTCACCGGCATCAGCGTCTGGAAACGCGATACCGCCGAATTCGAGTTTCGTCCGGGACCCATCTTCAACAACATCGTTCTCGCCGACGAGATCAACCGGGCCTCGCCCAAGACCCAGTCCGCGCTGCTCGAGGCCATGGCGGAGGAACAGGTCACCGTCGACGGCACCAGCTACCGGCTGCCGCAGCCTTTCATGGTGGTGGCCACCCAGAACCCCATCGAGTCCGAGGGCACCTATCCCCTGCCCGACAGCCAACTGGACCGTTTTCTCATGCGGATCTCCATCGGCTATCCGCGCCGCCAGGACGAGCTATCGATTCTCGAGACCCACGAAACCCGTCACCTCGTTGAAAAGCTCACGGCCGTCGCCACCGAACACGACCTCAACACGATGGTCACCATGGTCCGAAGGGTTCAGATCGCCCCCGAGCTGCGGACCTATCTGGTCGACATTGCCGAGGCCACCCGAAATCATCCATCGGTCGAACTCGGCATGTCGCCTCGGGCGACGCTCAGCCTCCAGCAGGTCAGTCGGGCCCATGCGTTGGCGTCCCAGCGCGCCTTCGTCACCGACGACGATGTGAAGGCCGTTGCAGCTTCGGTTATCAGCCACCGGTTGGTGCTTCGACCCGAGGCCCTGCTCCAGGGCACCACGGCCGAACGGGTCGTGGCCGACATACTCGAGTCGGTGGCTGTGCCCTACGATCGGGTCTGATGAGACCCACTCGCGCCTGCCTCGCTCTCGTTGCGGCGGGCGTGCTGATCATCATCGTCGGGCGCGCCCTCGGCACCCTCGAGCTCTACCTTCTCGGCGCGATGGCCGGTGTCGCCATCATCGCAGCGGTGGTCTACACAGCCTCGGTCCAACTCGATCTGGAGATCAGCCGACGGGCGGCGCCCGCCAAACTGCGGGCCGGTCAGCCAGCTCGCATCGACCTCGAACTGCACAACGCTTCCCGGCGAGGCACACCGGTGCTGCGGGTCACCGACCACGTCAGCGGCAGTAGCGGCGCCCAGGTTTCCCTGGCCAGCATCCGAGGCCGAAGCCACTCCGTCGTCGCCTATCAGCTGCCCACCCGGAGTCGGGGCCTGCTGGAGGTCGGACCCCTCGACATCACCTTCGGTGATCCCCTGGCGCTCACGCGGTCCACCGTTCGGGCCTCCGCCGCCTCTCAGCTGCTGGTCCATGCACCGGTGCTTCCCTTCGCATCACTGAAGGGAATAGTGGGTCAGGAACAGATCGGCGACATGAACCAGGACCGTCGCCTCCGCAGCGGCGGCGACGAGTTCTACGCGCTCAGGCCCTACGTGCTCGGCGACGAGCTCCGCCGGGTCAACTGGCGAGCCACGGCCCGAACCGACGAACTGATGGTCCGAACCGATGAACGACCGCGAACCGGTCGCACCACGGTGATTCTGGACCGACGGGCATCCTCCTACGGCGTCGAAGGATTCGAGCGGGCGGTGTCGGCCGCTCTCAGCGCATTGATCGCCGGGTGGAACGCCGAGGATGCGTTGCGCCTGGTAACGACCGAACCCACCACAATCACCAACATTCACTCCAGCGCCGAACTCAATCTCATCGACGACCAGTTCGCCACGATGCGGCCCGTGAGCAACGCACACACCCCTCGTTCCTCCCTGATCACCACGTTGCAGGACATCAGCCGCCGAACCAGAGGCGGCACCCTGGTCGTGGTCACCGGGGCGCCCGAGGCCGAACTGCCTGCGGTCATGGTGGGCCTCCGTCGCCGATACCGCTCGATCGTCGTTATCACCTGCGAACCGACCCCGATTACAAAACTTCCGGGTCATGTGCGGCATGACGGGAGCTCGGACCCGGTTACAGAGTGGAACGACGTCCTCGGTCAACCACACGGTCAGGTGATCTCCGCATGAGCGATTCCAGCAATCGAACCACCGCACGATCCGACGTCGCCGCCCCGACACTTTCAGAACTGGCCGCGATCCTTCTGGTGCCGGCGGCATCGGTTGGATTCATCCGCATCTTCGAAGAACGCCCCGATGTGATTCCGGTCCTCATCGCTGGCCTCGCATCGTCGATTCTGGCGATCGGCATGAGGTACGCCCGGATTCCTCTGATCATCGCAGGCCCCACGTCCCTGCTGGTACTGGCCATCGCCACCATGAACGCTCTGGCCCCGGGGACAGCTTCCTACGGCGTCATTCCCACCGAGGAGACCAGAGAGGCGCTGCGACTCGTCGCCGACGAGGCGCTCGACCAGTTCCGGACCCAGCGGGCGCCGGTCGACGCCATCAGCGGCTTCGTCGCGGCCGCAGCCGCAGGCGCCTGGGTTGCTGCGTTCATCGTCGACTGGGCCGCGTTGCGGCTGCGGTTGGCCTTCGAACCGGTCCTCCCAGCGGGTCTGTTGTTCGTCTTCACCTCGGTGGTCGGGTCCGGTGAGGATCGAATCTTCAGCACCGCCGTGTTCGGTGCGGCGGTGATCTTCTGGACGGTGGCGAACCGACTGTCGAAGGAACGATCGAACCTGTGGCTCAGCGCCGACCGGCAACGGGGCCCCTCCCGCCTGGCGACCGGTGCAGGCGTGTTCGGCGCTGCTGCGGTGGCCCTCGGGCTCATCGCCGGTCCCCTGTTGCCGGGCGCCGGCGAGACCGAGCTGCTCGATTGGCGCAGCGGCGGCGACCCCACCCGGACCATCATCAGCCCGTTCGTCAGTATCGGAGCCCGGCTGGTCAACCAAACCGACACCGAGTTGTTCAAGGTCACCACCGACCGCGCCAGCTACTACCGATTGGCCGGCCTGGACACCTACGAGGACGGCAACTGGACCGCCCGCGGCCAGGAATCCAGCGAGGAGGACGGCCGACTGCCGGGCGAACGCCCCTCGGCCGGTTCGACCCAACTGGTCACCCAGACCTTCGAGTTGCAGAACCTGGGCGGTGAATGGCTGCCCGCCGCCTTCGCTCCCACGAACATCGACAGCGAGAATGCGGTCAACTGGATCGCCGACACCGGTTCGCTGATCGTCGACGACGGGGCGGGAGAGGCCAACGATCTGGAGTACACGGTCGAATCGGTGATCCCGCTTTACACCGCAGCCGAACTTCGAAGCGCAACCACCAACGGCACCGACGCCATTCGGAACCGATACCTCGCCGTGCCCAGCGAGGTCTCGCCCGTTGTGGCCCAGCGGGCCCGCGAGCTGACCGCCGGGCTGAACACCGACTTCGATCGGCTGGTTGCGCTGGAGCGGTACTTCCGTGAATTCGACTACTCGGTCAGTTTGTCCCCTCGGTCTGGTGACCCCATCGAGCAGTTCCTGGATGAACGAATCGGCTTCTGTCAGCAGTTCTCGGGCACCTTTGCTCTAATGGCCCGGTCGCTCGACATTCCCGCTCGAGTCGCCGTCGGGTTCACCTGGGGCAAACCGGTCGACGGTGAACCGGGCACGTGGCAGATCACGGGTCGGCACACTCACGCCTGGCCCGAGGTGTACTTCGACAACCTGGGCTGGGTCTCGTTCGAGCCCACTCCCCAACGAGGCAGCCCAGCCGCAGCCGGGTACTCAGAGGTTCCCGCCCAACAGGACGAACCCCAGCAGCCCGACAATCCCTTCGATCCCACCACCACGACGGCGCCGACCAACCCGAACGACCCCAATCAGACCCCGAACACGATTCCACTGGACGAAGGCGACCTTGCCGCCCCGACCCCCGGGGCCGGCGGTGGCGGCGGTGGCCCGTCGATAAACGCTGGCTGGATCGTCGCTGGCCTCGCGGTACTGGCCATCCTGTTCGGGCTCCCTATGCTGGGGAAACTCCGCTCAAAGCGGCGCAGACAACAGGCTCAGACCCCGGCGGAACGAGTCGATTTGGCCTGGGCCGATGCGGCGGAGGCCTTCGAGCGAACCCGCGGCGTCCTGCGAGACGAGAGCGAGACCCGGATCAGTTTCTGTGACCGCCTGCTGGAGGAAAGTCGGTTTGCCACCCTGCCTCTCACGGCATTGGCCTCGGCGGCGACGGTGGCCCGATTCGCTCCCGAGATGGTCACCGAACGTGATGTTGAGAAGGCCGAAACCGCCAGCGCAACGATCGTCGAAGAACTGAGTGAAGAGAAGGGGCCGATCGGACGCTGGTGGGAACAGGCCGATCCGAGACGTCTCCTTCGCCCCACCGTTCGAGTGACGGTGAGGTCGTGATCACGCACGGTGAGATCCGCATGGATCGGTCGACCCATACCCTTCTGGGGTCAAGTCAGCCGACCCAAGGTAATGGATCCGCCCGCGTTGCCGATTGGAGAATCGTGCGCGACAATCATAGGTCCATGGGTTCGGAGGGGTAAGCGTCACATGCCGCTATCGGAGAACGAGCAAAAAATACTCGATGAGATCGAGCGACAACTTCACCAGACCGATCCGGAACTGGTGAAGGAGGTCGGAGAAGCCACCGTGTATGGCCACGCCCTTTCGTCGTTGCGCTGGTCGGTCGTTGGGCTGATCGCTGGACTCGTCGTGATGTTGGGAACCCTCCAGATCCACTACCTCCTCGCCTTCGGCGGCTTCCTGCTGATGCTCGCCAGCGGCATGGGGTTGGAACGAAACTTCCGCATGATGGGCCGTGCCGGCCTCAATCAGGTGTCCTCTGCGATTCGGGCCAATGCGGCCCAGGCAGAACCTGAAGCCGCCGACGAGTAGATCAATCCGGTTGGCCAAACGGTCCCTACACCCCACCGAAGGTCGTTCGATCTCACATGTCTGATGAGAACGCCGAACCATCGGCCGACATAGAACCGTCACGGGCAGCCGACGACGTGTTGCCCTACGCCGACTTCGTCGCTCCCACCCCACTGGAAACCGAACCGCCCGAGGCCGCCCGCTGGCTGTCGTTCGTTGGGATCCTTGTCGCGGCTCTCCTGGGTGGGATGATCGGCTTTGGCACCAGCGACCTGCTCGGATTCCCACGCTGGGGTTCGGCCCTCGTTGCCATCTTCTTTGCCGTCGGTGCGGCCGTCGGCGTTGGCATCGTGGCCCAACTCACCCTCCGGGCCATGAATGAGTGGAACGCAGTCCAACACCCCGAGGACCAACGATGAGCCACCAGCCCGACTCGCTCGCATCACCGGCCGAGTGGGAGAACCTTCGAGCGTTGGCCGTTGCGATGGCAACGGAGGCGGGCCAGATGGCCATCGCCGATCGAACCGACGCCCTGTCGCTCGTCGACACGAAGTCCTCGATCGCCGACATCGTTACCGCAGCCGACAAAGCCGCCGAGGAACACATTCGATCACGACTGGCTTCGGCCCGGCCCGACGACGCCATCGTCGGTGAGGAGGGCTCCAATCGAGATGGCACCAGCGGGTTCACCTGGTTCCTCGATCCGATCGACGGCACAACGAACTTCTTCTATGACCTTCCCGGTTGGGTGGTGTCGATCGCAGTGAGTGATGCGAACGGGTTCGGGGCATCGGCCGTGTTCGACCCCGTCGCCGACGAGATGTACAGCGCGCACCGCAACGGCGGCGCAACCCTCAATGACTCATCGCTTTCGGTTCGGACCTCGACCCCGTCGCTGGCTCAATCGCTGGTG
Source organism: uncultured Acidimicrobiales bacterium (assembly GCA_937958015.1). Taxonomy (GTDB): domain Bacteria; phylum Actinomycetota; class Acidimicrobiia; order Acidimicrobiales; family SZUA-35; genus JABDIY01. The sequence continues at coordinate 7,516 of CALGOA010000020.1, forward strand.
GCGACCGGTTTCTCGTACGATTCGGACCGCCGCCGCTCGCAGGCCCAGTTGCTGGTGGAGCTACTCCCCCAGGTTCGGGACATCCGTCGGCTCGGATCCGCAGCCAAGGACCTCTGCCTGCTGGCCAAGGGCGCTTACGACGCGTACTACGAGCTCGGCCTGAACTCGTGGGATCTCGCCGCCGGGTGGTTGATCGCGGTCGAAGCGGGAGCTCGGGTGGAGTTTCTTACCGCGGAGGGAGTGCAGCCGGCCCTTCTACTGGGAGCCGCGCCAAACCTCTTCGACGAGCTCGCCGAGATCATTACCTGAGCGCCCTCCTCCCATCCGGGGCAGTTTTGAGGCACCATAGGGAGTTGTGGGCACACACATTCTGACCGTTGAGGATGACGAGCGAATTCGTCAGGCCGTGAAACTGGCGCTTGAGGAAGAAGGCTGGACCGTCACCGAGGCTGGCACCGGCGAGTCGGCGATGGACTCGTACACGTCCAACCCTCCCGATGTCGTTCTCATCGACATCAACCTTCCCGGCATGGACGGGTTCGAGGTGTGCCGTCAGCTGCGTCGCGAAAGCGACGTTCCCATCATCATGGTGACCGCCCGCGCCGACACCCACGATGTCGTGGCCGGCCTCGAGGCCGGAGCCGACGACTACATGACCAAGCCGTTCGCGCCCAAAGAACTGTCGGCCCGCATTCGAGCGATGCTCCGCCGCAGCCGCAATGCCGAGCAGGGCAACATGCAGCGGGTCAAGGTCGGTGAGCTTGAGATCAGCCCCGAAGAGGGTGTGGTCATGCAGGGCGATACCGAAGTGCACCTCACCAAGACCGAGTTCAAACTGCTCTGCGAACTGGCATCACAGCCGGGCAAGGTGTTCAGCCGCGAGGTGCTGTTGGAGCGGGTCTGGGGTTATGACTACTTCGGTGATGGACGTCTTGTCGACGTTCACATTCGCCGGCTGCGGACCAAGGTTGAGCCCGATCCCGCCAGCCCCCGCTACGTGGTGACGGCCCGAGGTCTTGGCTACAAACTCCAGCCCTAGGGGGGTCCCCGGCCGGCGGCGACGTCGACTCGCGGTCGGCCTTCGAACCCGGGTCTCGCTTTCGTACGCGCTGGGCGCGCTTCTGCTCTCGACCGGCGTGGCGGTCAGTTCCTTCGTACTGGCCCAGCGTCAACTCGTGGCCGAAACCGAGGACCTGGCTACGGCCCAGATGTTCACGAACGCAGCCAACCTCAACCGCGCTCTCGACGTTGTGGGTAGCGACATCCCTGCCCTGCTGGAAGGTCTCCGCCGCCCGAACAATGCCAAGGTGCTGCTGTTGCTTGGCGACGGCGAGCCACGGTCCCTTTCGGGCCTGGTGATCGAGGACATCCCCGACGACCTGCGGGTACTGGTGCGTTCCGGCAACGCCGCCAGCAAGAGGTTCCGAACCAATGAGGGCGCTCAGTTTGTCACCGGCGTGCGAATCGAACGCACCGGAGCCGAGTACTACGAAATTCTGCCGCTCACCGAAACCGAGGGAACGTTGGCAACGTTGCGGCGAATCCTCATCGGTGCATCGGCCACCGCCACGATCCTGGGCGCCGGTCTCGGCTACTACTTCGCCCGTCGAATCCTGCAACCGGTCGCCAGTGCGGCCCAGGCCGCCGAGGCGATCGCCGGCGGTGACTTCGACACCCGATTGGACGACCAGAGCGATCCCGACCTCTCAAAGCTGACCCGATCCTTCAACGACATGGTGGAGGCACTCAGGCTCCGTATCGAACGGGATGCGCGGTTCGCGTCCGATGTGTCGCACGAACTGCGATCTCCGCTCATGACGCTCGCGGCGTCGGTGGACGTGTTGGAACACCGTCGCGAAGAAATGCCCGAGAGTGCCCGGAGGGCAACCGACCTTTTGTCCAAGGACCTCATGAGGTTCCAGCGGTTGGTCGAGGATCTGCTGGAGATCTCCCGGCTCGATGCCGGTGCGGTCCGACTGGACTACGACACGTTCGGCGTGATCGAGTTCCTCGAACGAGTAGTGGCCCAAAGCCGCACGCCCGGTGTCCCGGTCGAGTCCGACGAGGCGGGTGCGTTGATCCTGGAAGCCGACAAACGTCGCCTGCACCAGGTCATTCTCAACCTCCTCGACAACGCACGAAAATACGCCGGTGGCGCCACGTTGATCTCGGTGACCAAACGAGGCGACAGCGTGCGCATTTGTGTGATCGACAACGGCCCCGGGGTGGCGCCCGCCGACCGGCTCCGGATCTTCGATCGATTCTCCCGCGCCGGTTCCGATGCCGGACGCCGCGACGTAGCCACGGGTGTCGGCCTCGGACTGTCGCTGGTCGCAGAACACATTCGACTCCACGATGGAAAGATCTGGGTCGATGGCGTCACACCCACCGGAACGGGCGCCCGTTTTGTGATCGAACTGCCTGGCCTCGAGGTCGACGTCACCGGTGAGCTCGAGGAACTTGCGCTGTGAGGACCGGCCGCCGAATCGTGACGTCGTTGGTCGCGCTGGGCCTGTTGACGAGCGCCTGTGTCTCACCCCGAGAGACCGAGGCGGTGATCATCGAGGACGTCCCCTTCGACCTTCTGGGGCCGGCTGCAGCCACCACAACAACGGCCGCCGTCGAAGAGCTTGGACCTTTCGAACTGACCCTGTTCTTCCTCGCCGACGACAACACGCTCTGGCGGGTGGAGCGGGCCCGTGAGCAGGCCCCCGGGCTGCAGGAAGCCCTCGATGCGCTCGTGTCCGGTCCGACCGAGGAGGAGGTCGAGAACCTTGCCGTCCGAGCCCGACTCTCCGAGGGGCTCAACCCGGTCGCCAGCCAACCGGTCAGCGGCCTGTTGTCGATCACGGTGTCCGATGAAGCGCAGTTCCGACAGGACGATGTGAACAACCGTCTCGTCACCCAGGTATTGGTCTGCACGATGACACAGTTCGATTCGGTCGGTCTGGTCCAGCTACGCGATTCAGAGGGCACGATCCCGCTCTCGGGCATCGAGTCCGAGTCGATTGGCGACACGGCCACGGCCGCCAACTACAACGACTGCGAAGCCGAGGATCTTGCCACGTACACCCTCGATCCCGAGGAAACCGACGGCGACCCCGAGTCCGAGGACGAAGCGGCCGACGATCCTCCTGCCGAGGACGGCTGAGCCCGAAGGGGTCACCCCACCTGCGCAGTAGATTGTCGGGCATGAAGGTAGGAATTTTGACCGGCGGTGGCGATTGTCCCGGCCTGAACGCAGTGATTCGTGGAATCGTCCGCAAGGGCGAAAAGGTCTACGGTGACACGCTGCTGGGGTTCGCCGATGGCTGGCGGGGTGTTATCGACAACGAGTTCAGCACGCTCGACGTCAATCGCATGCGGGGCACGTTGCCTCGCGGCGGCACGATCATCGGCACCAGCCGAATCAATCCCTACATGTTCTCCGACGGTGTTGAGAAGGTGAAACGAACCGTCGAGGAGAACGGCCTCGATGCCATCATCGCTATCGGCGGTGAAGGAACCCTTTCGTGCTCGGCGGAGCTCTTCCGCGAGGGCATTCCCGTCGTCGGGGTACCGAAGACGATCGACAACGACATCGGCATCACCGAGCGGACCTTCGGGTTCGACACCGCCGTACACATCGCAACCGAGGCGATCGACCGGCTTCACACCACGGCCGAGAGCCACAACCGAATCATGGTCGTCGAGGTCATGGGCCGCCACGTTGGCCACATCGCTACCTGGGCTGGCATGGCTGGTGGTGCCACCATGACCCTGATCCCGGAGTACCCGTTCGATATCGAAGAGGTGTGTGCGTCGCTGAGGCGGCGGCACGAAAAGGGCCGTTACGCATCGATCGTGGTAGTGGCCGAAGGAGCGAAACCCAAGGAGGGCACGCTCTCGATCAAACCTGACGAGTACGACGAGTACGGCCACATTCGCCTGGGCGGCATCGGCAACCTGGTCGCTCGCGAGATCGAGGGCCGCACCGGTTACGAAACCCGGGTCACGATTCTGGGCCACGTGCAACGGGGCGGTGCTCCCACCGCTCACGACCGCGTGTTGTCCACCCGTTTCGGCGTCGAGGCCATCGACACCGTGCATGACAAGGGTTTCGGTCAGATGGTGGCACTGCAGTCCAACCAGATCATTCGGGTGAAGCTCGCCGATGCCGTGGCTGAACTGAAGTACGTCAGTCCCCAACTGTGGGAGACAGCCCAGGAGTTCTTTGCATGAGCCGCAGCTTTACCGCCTTCGCTCCGGGTCGGGTCAACCTGATCGGTGAGCACACCGACTACACCGGCGGTCTCGTCTTCCCGATGGCACTGGACCTCGGGATCACGATCAAGGGAACAACCGGAGGTGGTCGTGTCGTCGCCCGTTCCTCGAACCAGTCGACCGACATCGACGTTGCCATCCCCGTCCAGGATCTGTCCGCGGTCGACTCGTGGGGCCGTTTCTTGGTCTCGGCTGCCAACCAGTCGGGAAACACTGACGGCTTCGAGGTCGATATCGACTCGAACCTGCCGGCCGGCGGCACCGGCCTGTCGACCAGCACTGCCCTCACGGCGGCAGCCCTTCTGGCACTGAGCGATGAAGGCGACCGGGTCGAGATGGCCAAGCTGGCGCGGGAGTCCGAGATGGCCGCCACCGGAGTACAGATCGGACTAATGGACCAGTTGTCCAGCCTGTGCGGTGTTGCCGGTTCGGCGTTGCTTATCGACTGTCACGAACTCACGATCGATCCGGTCCCGGTTCCCGACGGACTCGAGATCCTGATCATTCACAGCGGTCAGCAGCGTGAGATCGCAGAGTCTGCGTACAGCACCCGGCGCGACGCCTGCTTCGCGGCCGAGAAACTGATCGGGCCGCTCCGCCTGGCCGATCTGGACGCCGTCGAATCGCTCACCGATCCGGTGATGAAGATGCGGGTCCGTCACGTCGTGGGAGACAACCACCGCGTTCGGGCGATGGCGGACGCCTTCAGGGCCAACGACATCGACGCGGCTTCGGAGATCCTCGATGCCGGACACAGAAGTTACGCCGACGATTTCGAAGCCTCGACGCCAAAGATCGAAGAGTTGATCGTTCATCTCAACAACCAGCCCGGCATTCATGCAGCCCGCCTCACCGGCGGAGGATTTGGCGGATCACTCGTCGCATTCGCCGAACCGGGAACCGACCCCAACGTGGACACGTGGTGGGCACGAGCCGTTCCCAGCGACGGCGCCCACATCACCTGGGACTAGACAACGATACGTGGGTGCCGGTCCTGTTCGGGCCGACAACAGATCTGAGCCACACTTGGAGGGTGATCTCCCCGGCTCCGCCACCACCTCCGCCGCCTGTCACCGGCTCCGAGGGAGGTCAGATGCGTCTGATCGGCATCCTGGTCGCCTGCTCCACGCCGATCACCGGCTTCTTGTGTTATGCACTGGCTGCGATCCTGTTCGGTGAGGATCGGCTGGAAGGCGCCGATGGCCTGACGAAGATAGGGTTGGCGGTCATGGGCGTGCCACTGGCGATCGGCGCTGGGCTGGTGGTGTGGAGTTTCGTCGATCCCGAGTCGCCAAGTCGACGATCGGTCGCCGGAGTGCTGGGCGTGGCCGGCGTGGCGTTCTTGGCGGTAGGCCTGTGGGCGATGGCCTCAGCCGGAGCAGACGCATCCATCGGTGCGGGACTGCTCATCATGGCGTCGCTCCCCCTCGTCGCCGTCGCTGTCCTCCTACTTCGTTCTGACAACTAGTCCCAACCCGCCTGAACCGACCGATTCGAACGTTTCAGACGCGTTCACGCCGTCCAACGTCAGTTCCGGCGCGTTCCCACCCACCGCTCGCCCGAGACCGCGCCTCGGCACGGTGCAGACTAGAAACACATCAGCGCCTCAGGAGGCAGCGATCGGGCACGGCGACCATGAAACGAGGCGCCCCAGCGCCGAGCGAGGACATGGGTGTCGAGAACGATCGCTGCTGACGTGACCCACC
>CALGOA010000021.1 GCA_937958015.1 uncultured Acidimicrobiales bacterium
TGACCGTCTCGAATCGATCGATGATCCCCGACATTGCACCCCCTTCGCCATAGGTACCGTTGGGAATCGATGTCCGAGTGGCTCAAGGCAAAGAGCCGAGCTGAAGTCACCCTAACGATGCGTGCGGCCGACCAGTTCCGAATCGCATTCTGGCGACACAAACTGCTCGCTGAGTGAGCGTTTCGTGTAACCAGAAGCGTGCGGGAGGGTGGGTTAGACGCCGATGAGGGGTTTTGACTGGAGCACGTCGGCGCTGGATCGACGTTCGATGAGCGGTTCGGTGGTTGTTTCCGGAACCGGTTCTGCGGCGGTGGCGGCTTTGGCTCCGGCGTAGGTGTGTTCGTATTCGAGGCCACACAACGCCTGAATTTCGTACATCAGCTCGTCGGTCAACTGGCGGTAGACCGCTCGGTCTCCCTTGCGGTCGGCGTAGTGAGCAACCTCGATCGGCGTGCCGAATCGAACCGTCGCCTTCATGAACGGGGTCGGGAACCTCTTGTCGGGCGGTTGGATCTCGCGGGTGCCCACGAGGCCAACCGGAATCAGGGGCGAACCCGTCTCGACCGCTAGTCGGGCCGCTCCGGTGTGGCCCTTGTGCAGCTTGCCCGACCGGCTCCTGGTGCCTTCGGGGTAGATGCCGAAGAGGCCACCACCGCTCAACACCGACTTCGCAGCATCGAGGGCCGAGGCTGCGTGTTCGCCGCCCCGACGATCGATCGGGATCATGCCGAGCGCCGGGAAGAGTCGGGCGGTCTTCCAGTCGTCGAGGTACTCGGCCTTGCCGACATAGATCAGTGCCCGGCGAACGACCGCCGGCACGAAGAACGAGTCGATCACCGACACGTGGTTGGGACACAACAACGCGGGGCCCTCATCGGGGATGTTCTCCCCGCCTTCGACCTCGATATCCCACAGCGCATGAAAGAGGGGGCGCATGACCTTTTTGACCGCGGGCTGAGCCCGTCCGATCTTGGTCATGTCGACATCATGGGCCATCACGAAACAGTACCCCGAACGATTGGTCGGAACCCCTTCAGGTCGAGGGCGAAACGTCTAGTTCAGCCGAATGCCCAGCAGTGCCGCTGCGTTGGTGACGTCGACACCGGCGGAGGCCGCAGCATCGATCGCCTCGACCGCAGCGGGTGTGTCCAGATCGTTGTCGAGCGCAGCCCGAACCTGGTTCAGGGCATCGGTCCCATCGGACCCGCCGAGCGAGGCGAGCCACCGGTCGAGCATCGCCTGGGCATTGGGCATCAGGTCGTCGTGCCACTCCCATTCGGTGCGGTAGTGGTTGGTGAGGACGCCCAGACGAATGGCGCGAGTGTCGTACTCCTTGCGCAATTCGCTGACGAACACGAGGTTGCCGAGTGACTTCGACATCTTCTCGCCGTCCATGCGAACCATCGCCTGATGCATCCAGTGCCGTACGAAGGGTTCACCGGTCGCTGCTTCAGACTGGGCCCGCTCGCACTCGTGGTGCGGGAAGATCAGGTCGGATCCACCGCCGTGAAGGTCGATCGTGGTGTCCAGTTCCCTCATCGCCAGCGCCGAACACTCGATGTGCCAGCCCGGCCGGCCCGGCCCCCAGAGCGTCTCCCATACCGGCTCTCCCGGAGCCGACGGCTGCCAAAGGACGAAGTCCAGCGGGTCCCGTTTGTTCGGGTCGTCGGGGTTACCGCCCCGCTCGGCGGCCAGAGCGAGCATCTCCTCGCGGCTGTACCCGCTGAGTTCGCCGAATCGGTCGAAGGAGCTGACGTCGAAGTAGACGGCGCCTCCCGACTCGTAGGCGTGGCCGTTGTCGAGCACCATGGCGATGAAGCCTCGGATGTCGGCGATGGCTGAGGTGGCACGGGGTTCGCTGTAGGAGGGCAACATCTCGAGGGCCTCCATGTCCGAGTCGAATCGTGCGGTTTCGGAGGCGGCGAGATCGAGGTAGTGAACGTCGAGTTCTCGGCTCTTGCGAAGAAGGTCATCATCGACGTCGGTGACGTTGCGAACACATCGGGTTTCGTGGCCAAGATCGCGCAGCCGGCGCTGCAGCACGTCGTAGGTGATGTAGGTGGCGGCATGACCGAGGTGGGTGGCGTCGTACGGGGTGATTCCGCAGGTGTACATCGTCACCAGGTGACCGGGCTCAAACGGTACGACCTCGTTTCGGAAGGTGTCGTAGAGCTTCATTGGGCCGGTGGGGGCGTCGGTCACCTGCTGGAGGATAGTCCTGTTCGCCTCGGTCGCACCGATCCGAGACGACCCGGAGTGACCGTTGTTCACATGGACTTCTACGCCCCGATGGCGTGGTATCCACCGTCCACGTGAATGACGCTGCCGGTCGTGTGGCTGAAGAGGTCGGTGAACAACGCCATCGTCGATTTGGCCACGCCGGAACTGTCGTTGACGTCCCAGCCCAACGGCGCCCGTTTGGTCCATTCGTCCTCGAACTTGGCGAACCCCGGAATCGATTTGGCGGCGATCGTGCGCATCGGACCGGCGGCGACCAGGTTGCAGCGAATCCCCTTGGGGCCAAGTTCCTTTGCGAGGTATCGGTTGAGCGACTCCATCCCCGCTTTGGCTACACCCATCCAGTTGTACGCCGGCCAGGCGACGGTGGCATCGAAGGTGAGCCCCACGATGCTGCCTCCGTTCGGCATCAGTTCGAGACCGATGTCGGCCATCGTCCGCAGCGAGTAGGTCGAGACATGGATCGCAGTTGCGACGTCATCCCATTGGGCGCCGAAGAAGTCATCACCCAGACACGCCTCGGGGGCAAATCCGACCGCATGCAGAATGCCGTGGAGTTCACCGACCCCACCCTTCAGCTGCTCGATCAGTGACTCGACCTGTGCCGGATCGGTGACGTCGAGTTCGAGTACCTCGGGAACCGGGTCGAGTTTGCGGGCGGTGCGATCGGTGAGGCGTTTGCCCCGCCCGAACCCGGTGAGGATCACGTTGGCGCCGTGGGCCTGTGCCTCTCGGGCGACGCCGAATGCCAGTGAGTCGTCGGTGAGGACGCCAGTGATCAGAATGTTCTTGCCGGAGAGCAGGCCCGCTGCGTTAGTGGTCACGCCTGTCAGACTGCCATCCCGCCCGGAGTGTTACGTGCACCGACTCGATGTTGGGTCTTGTCAGCTGGCGCCCGAACAGACGTAGGCCACGCTGGGGTAGGGATTGGTGGCCGACCCACCGCCGGGGTGGATCTCCAGGTGCAGGTGAGGAATACCCGCGGCGTTGCCGGTGTCACCCACGTAACCGATCACGGTTCCAGCCTGAACGTATCCGGACTGACCGTAGGCGGAGAGGTGGGTGCCGTAGTAGTAGTTTCCGTCGTCGCCGTTCAGGTGGAACGACAGACCGCCGACGCTGTTGCCGCGGTGGGAGACGGTGCCCGACACCGGAGCCACCAGCGGAACGCCGATGTTGGCCATCATGTCGACACCCTTGTGTCGGCGTCCACCCGATCGGGGGTATCCCCACGAGTCGATGAACGAGTGGGCTCCTGCAACCGGACAGGTGGTGAGTTCGACGAACGTGTGCCCCTGCGAGACGGCTCGTTCGGCTCGTTGACGAATCTCTTCCAGCCGAGCGGCCTCGATCGCTTCGAGTTCTTCCAGATCGGCCAGCAGCGCCTGGCGCAGCACCCCGACCTCTTCGACGGTGCGAGCCTGGACGGCCCTGCTCTCCTCGAGTGAGGAGGTGATCAGTTCGAGTTCGGCGACCGCAGCGCTGTACCGGTCGATGGCGTCGTCGTCCTTGCCGACCGCCGCATCCGATAACCCTTCGGCCCGGACGCCCTCGGCCAGATCCTCGGATCGCAGCACGACCGGCGTCTTGTACGAGCGGGTGAATCCGACCACTGCGGTTTGGATGACCGAACTCTTGTGAACACTCACCTGGGCCTGCACTTCGCTGAGGCGTTCCTCGTTCAGCGCGATGTCGGCTTCGATCTCGTGGAGTTCGGACTCGAGATCGTGGTAGCGCCTGGTGAGATCGCCGACCTCTTCGCGAAGTTCATCGAGAGTGGTGATTCGACTGGACGCGTCGACCGGGGCCACCGCTCCAAAGAGGACAAGCACCATCACGATGCGCGCCACAGTCTTCACTCCAAACACGGCCCGGAATCTAGCGGCTTTTGGCGGCCGTTGACCACCGAAGGTGAACAGGACTTCGGACCGCCTCCAAGGAACCTCTCACACTGACCACCCGGGTGACCACAAACAGTGGTTGACGTCACACCACCTCGGCGTCGTGGGATCCGTCCGAAGCCGACGACCTCGCCTCGGGAACCGGAACCAGCGCTCGCACCACCTCTTCGATCGAGGCCGATCCGATCGGCGAGCCGTCTTCGACCACCACGGCCAGCTGCTGACGGGCGCTGCGCATCAGGCGAAGCACCTCGATGAGCGGACGTTCACCGTTCACCCGCACCGTTGAACGGATCATCGAGTTGGGTATCGGCTGACCCAGTTGCTGCGACGACAGTCCCAGGAGGTCCTTGGCATGTACGTAGCCCTGGATCGGTCCGTTGGCACCGCGGGCCTGAACCAGAATTCGCGAATCACCCCGGTCCCGGACCAGCCGGCGGGCCTGATTCCCGGTGGCGCCGATCCGCATGGTCGGCACCTGCTCCCACGGTCGAACGATGGCCCGAACCGGTTGCTGGGCGAAACTCAGCGCACCGGCGATGAGGCTGGCGTCATCGGATTCGAGGGCTCCATGTTCTTCAGAGCGCAAAACGATCGAGGAGAGTTCGGCCACCGAATGAGCGGCGACCAATTCGTCGCGAGGCTCGACGCCCAGCGCCCGACAACCAGCGTTGGCGATGGCGTTGAGCAACTTGACCACGGGACCGAACAGCCACAGGAACCCGGCGTAGATGTACACCAGCGCCCGCAGCGTCGGCCCCGGACGGGCGATGGCGATGTTCTTCGGCACCATCTCGCCAACTACGAGATGAAGGAACACGACGATGGTGAGCGCTATCACGAAACCGAGAATCAGCGAGAGGTCCTCGCTGAGGTACAGGTGGAGCCAGTCCTCGAGGGCGTGACCGATCGTGGGTTCCGCCAAGCTACCGATACCGAGCGACGCCATGGTGATACCCAACTGCGCACCCGCGAGCTGTAGCGACACTTCGGAGAAGGCCTTCATGACGAACTGGGCCTTACGGTTGCCCTCGGCCGCCGCGGCCTCGAACTCGCTCTTCTTGGCGACGATAATCGCGAACTCGTATGCCACGAAGATCGCGTTTGCGATGAGCAGAATCAGCGCCACACCCAACTGCCAACCCATCAGGAGTCACCCCCCGACGGGGCGGTCACCACGAGCGACGCCACCCGGCGGCGGTCCATCTCGGCGATCTCCAGCCGCCACTCGCGGTAGATCACGAAATCGCCCTCGTGAGGGATTCGCCCGAACTCGGACAGGAAGAACCCGGCGACGGTTTCGTAGTCACCGTCGGGGAGTTCCAACCCGCAGACCTCTTCCAGCTCGCTCCAGCCCAAGGCACCCGAGATCAGGTACACACCCTCGGCCTGATCGACCATCAGCAACTCGGCTGCGTCGTACTCATCGTCGATTTCGCCCGCTATCTCCTCAAGGGCATCTTCGAGGGTCAGGATCCCCTCGGTGCCTCCGTGTTCGTCGATCACCACGAGGAGTTGGGTGTCGTGCTCGGTCATGTCGGCCAGCACGTCGAGCAACTCGCGGGTTTCGGGCACGACGACCGGTTCAACCATGACGTCACGCACCAGCGTGGTCCCGCGGGCTGACTCGGGCAGGTCGAAGGCGGCGGTGACCTCAACGATTCCGCGGATGTCATCGATGCCATCGCCAAACACCGGATAGCGGGAGTGCCCGGACCGCTTCACGATCGACACGAGGTCCTCGATCGTGGCGTCCAGCTCGAGGGCATCGATCTGACCTCGGGGCCGCAGGGCATCGGCGGCAGTCTTCTCAGCGAACCGGATCGTTCGAGACAGCAACGCCTGAATGTCGGGCTCGAGGGCCCCGTCTGCGCCCGAGACCCGGATCAAATAGTCGAGTTCGTCGATCGATGCGATGGACTCGATCTCCTCGGTCGGTTCGATGCCGATCGCCCGGACCGCCCAGTTCGCCGCACCGTTGAAGAGCCGGATGATCGGGCCGAGCACGCCGTGAACCACGTTGGCAGCCGGCGCAAGGAGCATCGCCGACGGCTCGGGTCGGGAGACGGCGAGGTTCTTGGGGATCAGTTCGCCGACCACCATCTGGAACACGGTTGCGACCGCGAGGGCCATGATCGTGAAGAATCCCGATCCATCGATCATCTGGTCGGTCACGAAACCGAGCACGAGGCTGGAGATGGTGATCCCCAGCTGAGCGCCGGAGAGGTGAAACGACATCTTTTTGAGGGCGCCCACCGCTGCTCTGGCCGGCCGTTTGCCCTGGGCGGCAAGAGCCTCCAGCTTGTTCCGATCCGATGCGACCAGAGCGAACTCCACGGCGACGAAAAAGGCGTTGGCCGCAATGAGAAGAGCCGAGACTGCCAGCCCGAGGTAGATGTTCATATGATCGGACCGATTCTAGACTCCGACGGTCCGAGAGGCAGCCATGACGAACAAAGAGCCGGTTCTCGATCTGGACCGAATCACGGTCATCCGAAACGGCAATCGACTGCTGTCCGAAGTGACCCTTCAGGTGATGCCGGGCGAGCACTGGATCGTGCTCGGCCCCAACGGATGCGGAAAGAGCACACTGCTCGGCGTCGCGAGCCTGGACCTGCATGCGAGCGAAGGGATCGCTCGCTTGCTGGGATCCGAACTCGGGCGTACCGACATCCGTCCGCTCCGCGGTTTGGTCGGTGTGTCGAGCGCCTCGTTGGCCACGCGACTTCGAGGAGAACTTCCGGGTCAGACCGTCGTGGTCTGCGGTCGTTATGGGGCACTGGAGCCGTGGTGGCACGAGTACACCGACCGCGATCGCGACCGAGCTGATGAACTGATCGCATCGGTCGGCCTGAGCACGAGAGCGATCGACCAGCCGTTCTCATCGATGTCCTCGGGTGAACGTCAGCGGGTGCTTCTCGCCCGGGCGCTGTTCAACGACCCCGCGCTCCTGCTGCTCGACGAACCGAATGCGGGACTGGACCCCGGCGCTCGGGAGGCGCTCATCGACGTGCAACAGAATCTGGCCCGCAACCAGCCCGATCGGGCCTCGATCCTCGTGACTCATCATGTCGAGGACATTCCGGCGTCAGCCACTCACCTTCTGGCGCTACGCAATGCGTCGGTGGTGGCCAGCGGACCGATCGACCAGCTCCTGTCGGGCGAGTTGGTCAGCGAACTCTTCGACGTCGACTACGAACTCGATCACCGGAATGATCGGTGGCTGGCTCGACCCCGTCGGAGCTAACGAGGAAGCACCCGACCCGAGGTTTGGATTCCGTCCGGCACCACCGGGGCGTCGGCCTCGGAACCATCAGCGACCGCGTCGTCGACTAGCGCATCGTCTGTCAGCGAATCGTCGTCCAGTGCGTCGGGAGCGGGGAGGGCGCCATCGACGCGCACCGGATCCTCGTCGGACTGCTGTTCGGTCTGGCCGGTCAGTCCGGCATCGACCTGGCCCTGGGTCAGCCCGTTGGGCAGCAGTCGGGTGCCGTCGGCGCCCAACTCGGCCGAGCTCTCGAGGCCGTCGGGTCGGATGCCGGCCTGATACCGGTCGCTCGCAGCCTGGAGGATGGGGAACGGATTCACCGGCCGGCCGCCGTCGGGATGCATCTGGAGGTGGAGGTGCGGCGGGGTGCTGATGGCGTTGCCGGTCTTGCCGACGTAGCCGATGAAGGAGCCAGCCAACACCTGATCGCCAACCTTGAGGTCCGGATTGAAGGCCATGAGGTGTGCGTAGTACCAGCGGGTTCCGCTGTTGCCGAGAATCCAGATCTTGAGACCGCCCAGCGTGCCAACCCCGATATCGGTGACGACTCCGCCTTCCGCGGCCACCAGCGTCTCACCCTCGGGTGCGAAGATGTCGATTCCCTCGTGCCAGTGTTCGTCGATGGAACCGGGCGCTCTCGGGTATCCCCAGCTGTTGATCAACGGGAGCTCGTAGCGGCCGTCGATTGGCCACACCACATCTTCGATCCATGTTGCAGACCGGTTCTCCCAAGTGGCCCGCTCGAATTCGAGCCGCTCCACCTCAGCCGCTGTCTCCTGTGCCTTTTCGTCGGCCTCGCGCAACCACCGGCGCACCGCAGCCATGCGGTCATACAGGTTCAGCGACTCCCGCTCAAGCTGCTCCCGAAGCCGGGTGTACTGATCGAGGAGGTCCTGGTCCAGCGCAAAAACTTCGCCGACGAGAAACTGCTGTTGTTGGTGGCGAAGGATCTCGTCGTGTTCAAGCGAGCCGGCGAGCTCGAACGAGTCGCCCTGTACGAAACTGGCCAGAGCTCGGCGACGCAACTGCTCCTCGGTTTCCTCCAGCAGCGCCAACGTCTCGACCGTCTCGGCCGAGAGTTCATCTCGTTCGATCATGAGGCGTTTATCGGTCAGCCGGAGGCTGCGAACCTCGGCCACGTTGGTCACATGCTCGGCCCGCGCTGCGTCGAGTTCTCGTTCGACCCGACGAAGTTCGCCCCGGTTGAGCGAGTCGGGCACGAACGCCGGCTGGTTGGCGTAGCGACCCCGCTTCTTCGGCGTGCACGGCTCGGCCTCCTCGCCCTCGGCCGCAGGTTCCTCCGGCTCGCAGGTTTCTTCGGCGTCGTCGGAATCGGTCGGCGCTGTCTCCGGCGACTCACCATCGAGCGGTTCGTCGGGGGTGTTGGGGTCGAGTTCGTCGGACGCCCCCTCATTCACGAGCGGATCGCCCGGCACCGGAGTGACCGGCGGGGCTGGTTCTTCCGCCGGAGGTTCGGTCGTCGGCGGCTGTTCGTCCTGCGCAAAAGCGGGTGAGATCGAAACCGTCAGAACGACCGACAGCGCCATCAGTCCGGCGAGAAAAGTTCTCGCCGCGATCTCAAAACCAGTGCGGTGCCACAGCATCGGTTCCAATCGGCACGAACCCCGACGGATTCAACTCAATCCGGGTGGGTGATCGAAACATCTCCATAGGTGATGGTGGATGTGGAACCATCGTCGCTCTCGACCACAAGAGCTCCATCATCGGCGATGCCGACGGCCCTCTCGAAGGAGGTATCGGTCCCGCTGTCGATTCGAACCCGGTGGCCCACCGTTTCGCAATGCACTCGGTAGCTCTCGACGAGGCCCGGAGCATCTTCCACCAGACGTCGTGTCCATCGGTCGAACTCGACCAGCAGACATTCGAAGAGTTCCACGTTGCTCGGCACCCGGGTGCAGAGCTCCGACATCGAGACCGACGTCGATCTGACCAAAGGGTCGGCCGAAGCCACCGGATGCAGATTGATTCCGGCGCCAGCGACCACGGCGATCCGGTCAGAATCGGACAGGGGCACGGTCTCCACCAGGACTCCCGACAGCTTGAGAAACCAACTCTCGTCCGAGGCACCGGAGAAACGAGGGTTTTCCACCACGACGTCATTGGGCCACTTCAAACGAATCGTCCCCGGGTCATCCACCCATCGCTCGCAGGCGGCGTGAACGGCCAACCCCACCGCCAGAGGCATTAGCGGAAGCGACGGGTGGCCGGGATCCCAGTCCTGCCGGATCGATCCGAGCATCGAGCGGACACCGCCGCCGTCGGGACGATCGTTGTGCCAGGCCCGGCCCATCCGGCCTCGACCGGAGACCTGATGATCGGTCAAGAGTGCCGCCGGCGAGAGTGCACCGGAACGGGCGGCGTCCAGCAAATCCTGGTTTGTGCTTCCGGTCTCGGCGACCCGGAGAAACTTCTGTTCTGAATTCATGGTCCGGTACTTTGCATTTCGGTGCGAAGCGACTAACCATAGGTCCGTGTTCACAAAGGTCTTGATTGCCAACCGCGGAGAAATAGCAGTTCGAGTCATCCGAGCCTGCAGGGAAATGGGTGTGAAAACGGTCGCGGTGTACTCCGAACTCGACCGTGACGCATTGCATGTTCGGCTGGCCGATGAAGCCTTTGCACTGGGCGGCCAGACAGCAGCCGAGAGTTACCTGAATACCGAGGCGATTCTTGATGCGATCGATCAGTCCGGGGCCGAAGCGGTCCACCCCGGCTACGGATTCTTCAGCGAGAACGCGGACTTTGCACGTGCGATCGGCGAGCGCGGCGTAACGTTCATCGGCCCGCCCCCCGAGGCGATCGAAGTGATGGGCGACAAGATCAGTGCCCGTGCCGCCGCGGAAAAGGTCGACGTGCACGGCGTCCCCGGTTCCACGGACTTCCTCACATCGCCGGATCAGGTGACGGCGTTCGGCGACGAACATGGCTATCCAGTGGCGATCAAGGCGGCCTATGGCGGCGGCGGCCGGGGCATGAAGGTCGTACACAGCGCCGGCGAAGCCGCCGACGCGCTGGAATCTGCTCAGCGGGAATCGCTCGCTTATTTCGGCCGGGACGAGTGTTATCTCGAGCGTTACCTGACCGCTCCCCGCCATATCGAAATTCAGGTCATGCTCGACCAACACGGCAACGGGTTGCACCTGTCCCAACGCGACTGTTCCGCTCAACGGCGGCACCAGAAGCTCATCGAGGAAGCCCCTGCGCCGTCGCTCCCGACCGACATTGCCGAAGCCATGGGTGCCGATGCGGTGAAGGTGGCGCTCGGTTGTGATTACACCAACGCCGGAACGGTCGAGTTCCTGTACGAGAACGGCTCGTACTACTACCTCGAAATGAACACCCGACTGCAGGTGGAACACCCGGTCACCGAGATGGTCACCGGCCTCGATCTGGTTCGTCTGCAGCTCATGGTGGCCGCCGGCGAGAAACTCCCCCTCACCCAGGACGAAGTGGAGATCCACGGGCACGCCATCGAGGTTCGAATCAACGCTGAGAATCCGGCCGAAGGCGCCTTCCTCCCTTCCCCCGGCCCGTTGACGTCGTTCGCCTTTCCCTCCGGCTACGGCACCCGATGGGATGGCGGCTACGAGGAGGGCGACGAGATCAGCCAGTTCTACGACAATCTCGTGGGCAAGCTGATCTGCTGGGGTTCCGATCGTGACATTGCGATAGCCCGCACCATTCGAGCGTTGGAGGAGTTCCGGATCGAAGGCATCGCCACCACGATCCCGGCCGACCTCGCCATCCTCCGGCACCCGGACTTCGCCGCCGCCACGCATAGCACCAAGTGGGTCGAGGAGACGCTGGATCTCACCGGCGTCACCAGTGGCGCAGCTGCTCCCTCGAGCGACGATGATGACCCCAAGGTGAAACGTTCGGCCACCGTCGAGGTGAACGGCAAACGGTTCGACGTGAACATGTGGGTTCCCGAGAGCGAGATCGGCTCGGCGCCCGCCGCGGCCAAGGCGAAACCCCGACGCAAGGGCGGTTCGGGAGCCGGGGCGGCAGCCGGTGGTTCGGGCACGATTACCGCGCCGATGCAGGGCACGATCGTGAAGGTCGTCGCCGAACAGGGAGCCGCAGTGGAGGTCGGCGACACGCTCGTCGTGTTGGAGGCGATGAAGATGGAGAACAACATCACCGCCGACAAGAGCGGCACGCTCACCGAACTCGCCGTCGAAGCCGGTCAGGCCATCCAGACCGGCGACCTCATCGCCAAGATCGACTGATCACCGGCCAACATTTCGCCACGAAATAGCGTCACACCAGCACAATCTCTCCAAAAATCGTTCGGCCAGCACACTCTTTGTGCTGGCGGACCGATTTTTGGGGGGAATGTGTTCGGGGGACGACAGATCGGGTGGGGGTCAGATCGGGCGAGGCAGATCGGACGAAGGTCACAGCGGGCCTCGGCCCCAACGGGCGGTGGGGGTGCCAGACTTTAGACGTCGGTTGTCCGCCCGCGTCGATCGGCAGAGGAGAGAAACATGAAGAAGCTACTTGCCCTTCTTTTGGTGCTGGCGCTCGTCGCCGCAGCGTGCGGTTCGTCGGATGACGCAGCCGACGATGGCACGACCGATGACGGCACCACCGAGGAGACGACCACAACCACCGAGGCGTCCGACGACGCCATGGAAGAGGACGATGCCATGGAGGATGACGACTCCATGGAAGAGGATTCGATGGAAGAGGATTCGATGGAAGAAGACTCCATGGAAGAATCCAGCCACTGCGACGCCGTCAAGACCGCTGGCACCCTCACCGTGGCCACCGGCGACCCCGTGTTCCCGCCGTGGATGGAAGACGACGACCCCACCAACGGTCGGGGCTTCGAGTCGGCCGTGGTGTATGCGGTCGCCGATGAAGTAGGTCTGGACGTCGCTTGGGTTCGTACCACGTTCGACCAGGGCATCTCCCCCGGAGCCAAGGACTACGACTTCAACGTTCAGCAGTACTCGATCAACGACGAACGCGAGCAGGCGGTCGACTTCTCCACCCCCTACTACGTTGCCGAGCAGGCGATCATCGCCACCGACCCCAGCCTGTTTGAGGGTGTGAGCAGCCTTGATGATCTCAAGGGTCTTCGCCTCGGTGCCGGCATCGCCACCACCAGCCTCGACTACATCGAAACCGTTATCCAGCCCGACACCGATGCCTCGGTCTTCGACGACAACGTCGCCGCCAAGGCTGCGTTCGATGCCGGCCAGATCGACGGGCTTGTACTCGACCTTCCCACGGCCTACTTCGTGTCAGCGGTCGAAATCGACAACTCGTTCATCGTTGGTGTCCTGCCCGAGATCGAAGAAGACGCCGACGCACTCGGCTTCGTCTTTGAAGAGGGAAGCGAACTGACCCCCTGCATCAACGAGGCGCTGTCGGTGTTGAAGAGCAACGGAACACTCGACACGCTCGAGGACCAGTATCTGAATCAGGCCGGGGACATCCCAACCCTGACCAACTGATCAGGTCGCTCGGTCCTGTCCGGGCGATACAAACAATGCTGTGACAATGCAATCAGCGCCTCCCGAGTCACCACTGACTCCGCCGTCCTTGACGGGTGGACTTCGGTCCCACCTCGACGAGGAAGGCGCCCGGGGGGCGCTGATTGCGTTCGTCTCAACGATCGCCCTCTTCATTCTTGCCCTCGTCGTCATCGGCGGGAGCGAGAACTGGCCCACCGTCCGGCGGTCGTTCTTCGACTTCGAATTGATGTGGGAGTCCCGGGGTCCGATCTGGGAGGGATTCACCACCAACATCTGGATGTTCCTGGTCGGCCAGGTGGCGATCATGGCGCTGGCCCTGCTGATCGCAGTGATGCGGAGCCTGAAGGGTCCGGCGTTCTTCCCCGTGCGACTGCTGGCCATCGTGTTCATCGACTTCTTCCGAGGTATTCCGATCATCCTCGGTCTGCTGCTCTTCGGCTTTGGCATCCCGGCGCTGCGTCTGCCGGGGCTACCAAATAGCGCTGTGTTCTGGGGTCTGGTGGTCGTGGTGCTCAGCTACTCCGCCTACACCGCCGAGGTGTATCGATCTGGCATCGATGCGGTGCCGGACTCACAGCGACTGTCAGCCTCCGCACTGGGTCTGACCCAGTGGCAGGGCCTCCGGTACGCGGTGCTCCCGCAGGCGATCCGAAACGTCATTCCCGCTCTGTTGAACGGGTTCGTCTCATTGCAGAAGGACGTCGCCCTACTCAGCGTCTTGGGGGTTCGGGAAGCGGTGCGCGAAGCGCAGATCATCACCGGCCGCACGTTTAACTACTCCCCCTACGTATTTGCAGCTGCGTTGTTTCTCGCGATCAGCATCCCGTCGGCGCGATTCGCCGATTGGTACACGGCCAAAGACCGGGCCCGCCGATCACAGGGGGCCGGGCAATGAAACTCTCGATGCGTGGCATCCAGAAGTCGTTCGGCGCCAATCACGTGCTGAAGGGAATCGACCTCGACGTCGACGATCACGAGGTGGTGTGTCTCATCGGTCCCAGCGGTTGCGGTAAGAGCACCCTGCTTCGCACGGTCAACCTGCTCGAGAAGATCGATGCCGGAACCATCTACCTGGACGGCGAATTGGTCTCGGAACGAGGCGTCGATGCCAATGCGATTCGCCAGCGCATCGGAATCGTCTTTCAGAGCTACAACCTGTTCCCGCACATGAGCGTCCTGAAGAACCTGACCCTGGGTCCGATCAAGGCCATGGGCATGGATCGGACCATCGCCGAGGCCACCGCCACTGAGCTGCTCGAACGGTTTGGTCTCGGCGACAAGGTGCACGAGTACCCCGACCGGCTGAGCGGGGGCCAGCAGCAGCGGGCGGCCATCGTGCGCTCGCTGGTGGGAGATCCCGAGGTTCTGCTGCTCGATGAGATCACCTCGGCGCTTGACCCGGAGCTGGTCGGCGAGGTTCTCAGCGTGATTCGCGAGCTCGCCGGACGAGGTCTCACCATGGTGCTCGCCACCCACGAGATGGGATTCGCTCGAGACGTCGCCAACCGCGTGGTGTTTATGGACGCCGGCCACGTTGTAGAGACCGGACCGCCAAGCCAGGTTCTGTCCGAACCCCACGAAGTCCGGACTCAGCAATTCCTGGCTCGGGTCATCGAGGGTGGTCGACTGTAGATCTCAGTTGTTGTCGCGGGCCCACATAAGCGAAGCCAGCGCCACCAGAAAGACCTGCTGGGCCAAGGTCAGCTCGTCCGGAAACTCAGCCGAGTGGGGAAACAACACCGGGCGCGGGCCGATGTGGCCGACCTTCACCCCGTCCAGCCGCACGACGTACTTCGACGTGAAGATCGTCTCCGGTTTCAGCTCGTAGGTACGGCCGTTGATATGCCCCAACATCCGCCGGCTGACGAAACTCGGCTTCTCGCCTCGAGCCACCTCAAGCCCTCCCTGGAGCAGCAGGTAGTTGCCCGATAGCAACGACTCGCGCCGGAGGACGAACTCGGTTCCCTGAATCCACAGCGTCGATCCTTCAACCAGCCACTTGTCTCGGATCGTGGCGATCTCGACCCCGCCCAGTGAAACGACGATGTGCCGGGAGAACAGTCTCGCCGCCCGAAGTTGCATCACCCGAACGACAGTAGGTGGTCAACGAGGCTCGGCACTAACACCGACCCACTCCAGGGAGCGGCGGGATCCAACGGCCGGTCGACAACAGGCGATCGGCTTCTTCGGGCCCCATCGAACTTGGCTTGTAGGAGACGGGAACGGACGGCCGCTCGTGGAGTGGCGCCACGATGCGCCAGGCCGCTTCGATGTCGTCGATCCGGGCAAAGTGGCGATGATCGCAGCTGAGCGCCCCCGCCAACATCGTTGCGTAGTCGCTGAGTCCACCATGCCCGGTGGGGCCACACGCCCACATCGTGACCGGGCGCAGATCGTGGCCGTCGGGATCGAGCACAACGACCTCGAGGGCGATCGTCGGTTCCGGTTTGATCGAAAACCGCAGTCGATTTGCTGGTTGGTCGGCGAAGACGACAACCGCTTCGGTGTAGCTGTCGGCCAACTCCTTCCCGGTGCGAAGGACCACTTCAACACCACGCCAGCGCTCACACTCCACCTCCAACCGAGCGGCCACGAAGGTCTCCGTCGTCGACTCGGCATCGACATCGTCCACGTCGGTGTACCCCTCGAATTGGCCGAGAACTGCGTCGGTGATCGGCGCAATCGACCCCAGCAGATCGGCCCGAGCCCGGTCGAATGCCTCTGCGGACTGATCGGTCGGGGTTTCCATCAGCAGCACCGCGATCAGCTGAAGTAGGTGGTTCTGGACGACGTCGTCGATCGCCCCAACGTTGTCGTAAAAGGAACCTCGACCGTCAACGCCGAATGCCTCGGCCATCGTGATTTCAATCCGCTGGGCCGTTCCGGTGCGCATCATCGCATCGATAGCGGGATTCGCAGATCGGAAGGTCTGCAGATTCTCCACCGTCGCCTTGGCCAGAAAGTGGTCGACCGGAAACAGTTGGCTCGGGTCGAGTACCGAGGTGATGTCGTCGTACAGCTCACGGGCGGAGGCCGCATCGCTCCCAAACGGCTTTTCCACCACGAGCCGAACGCCTTGGTCGATCCCGGCCGCAGCCAGACCTTCGGCGACGCCGCGAAAGAGGTGCGGTGGGAGCGCCGCATACACGACGGGATCGGTGGCCTCGCCCAGCCGTTCGGCGAGGTCGGTGTAGGTACTGGTGTCTTGAGAGTCACCCCGGAGGTACTGCAGGTCCAGGCGGTCGGACAGCTCATCCCGAGTTGCGCCGGTGGAGTCGGCCAGCATCTGCCAAAGTTCGTCGTCGCTCACGTCGCTGCGACCGATGGCGATGACCTTGCCGTCCAGTTGACCGGCGTTGACCAGCTCGACGATGGCGGGGAACAATTTCTTCTCGCCAAGGTCTCCGGTCAGACCAAACATGACGAGGGCATTCGACTGGGCTGGTTCGGTAGATGTCACGGAGTCTCTGTACCCCGCTGGAGCCGATTCAATCGAGTCGGCATTCCGAGCTCAGCGGCGGGTGGCGTGGTAGATCGTACGGGTGCCGCCCGCGAGCACCCGACGGTCGGTGACATCGAACCGTTCACCCAACCACCGCTCGAAGTTGTCGAGCGTGTAGTCGTCGTGGATCCCCGCTCGTTTATTCCGAAGGAGTTTCTTGACCATCGGGTCGTTTTCGCTGGGGAATTCGATGACCAGGTTGGAAGTGAGATCAGCCAGCAGATCCAGTTGCTGGGTCACCGGGATGTTGAATGTGAGCGCCAGGTGGTGAATGACGGCCAGGTAGATGACCGCATCGGGGGATGATCGATCGAACAATCCGGGCCGCTCCCGGCCCCGCCAGCCGATGCCACCGCCCGCGGTGGAGAGGTCTACGACCAGTGGAGTGATCCGCTCGGCGATCTGAGAAGGGTCGGACCGGAGTTCGTGATAGAGGCGGTCGACCACCAGTTCGTCGGCATCCATCGCGAGGACACGGTCGGCGTGTTTCGCCGCGATGCGGCTGAACATTCCGTCGTTGCATCCAACGTCCCAGCAGTGGCCGATCGAACCGCTGGCGGCGAGAGCGGCATCGACGAAGTCCGCCTTCTCTCGCAATCCCTCGTCGTCGTAGTGGGAACGGTCCGAATAGTCCGACCACAACGAGGTGTCGACACCGATGTCGAGACCCTCGACCAACTTGATCATCTTCTCGACGGTCGCCAACATCAACTCGGTACTCATTCCCGATTCGGCGACGTCGTCGGCCACTCCGGAGTCGGCGTCGGAGAGCTTACGCTGGGCCAACGCATGCAGCACCACATGAGTCAGCCGGCCCTTTTGGCGCTTGGCCCGGGCAGGACCCAGGAGTCCACGGGCATCCTCGACCGAAATACCGTTGATTGACCCTCGCAGGATCGACTGGAACGGCACCTCGGCGTACGCCCGCAGCATGAGGGGGTAGAGGAAGAGTTCGCAGAATTGTTGGTATCCGAACCACGGGTCGGTCTCGGATCGTTTCTGGAACGAGCCGATGTCGATGAACAGTGGTCTGGAGCCCTGGAACTGCACGTTGTACGGCGTTGCGTCCTTCACTCCGACGCCCGCATGGGCTGCATCCCGTATCAGCTGGAGTTGCAGGAGAGCCGCATCCTTGAGCATCGAAAACGACCACTCGAAGGCGTACGTGATCAGGTCGAGTCGGGGGTGCTCAACCATCCCCGCCGCATCGGTGTGGATCCCCTCGACCAGTTCGCTTTCAACGACCCGACCCCGAGCGCTCTGGGCGGTGATGAATGGCCAGGCGAAGGCTCGGTCGTCTTCGCCGGTGGCGTTGAACAGCCGAAAGACTCGATCATCCTGAATAACGACGTGGCTGAGCGGGTCTCGGAACGATCCCGGATCGTTTCTGTAGTTGTCCCCCACGATCGTGGTTTACGCGACCGTCTCGGCTTCGGCTTCTGTTTCGGCCTCAGGCGAATCGACACCGGGGGCCAGTTCGTCGCCTTTCTTGAACTTGCCTTTGAAGCGACGCATGCCGGTTTTTCCAACGACGGAAAGACCCGCAGCTCCTCCCGCAATCGCCGAAACGATCATGCTGCCCGTTGCCGCGTCGAGATAGCCAAACATGGCTAAAGCATAGGCGAACAGCGGGTAAACGTTGGGGACTACTCGGCAGCTTCGCCAAGAACCTCGGCCAAAGCCGGGTGAACGAACAGCGACTCGACCAGGTCGGTCACTGTCAGCCCGGCCGTAACGGCCAGCGCTATGACGCTGATCAACTCGGCCGCGTGGCGACCGACGATCGAACCGCCCAGCACCACCCCGGTGAGCGGGTCAGTGACGATCTTGACGAACCCGCGGGGATCATTGTTGATGAGGGCCTTGGCCGACACGCTGAAGGGAACCTTGGTCACGCGGATCTTTCGACCCTCGGCAAACGCATCGGCTTCGGCCAACCCGACGTCGGCGATCTCGGGTTCGGTAAAGATCGCCGATGCCGCCTTTTCGTAGTCGATGTGGCGATGGGGACCGTTGTGCATTCCCATGGCATGTTCGGCGATCTTGCGCCCCTGCATCGATGCCACCGAACTCAACGGCAGCTTTCCGGAGAGATCCCCACAGGCGTAGACACCCGGAACGTTGGAGAGACAGTTGTGGTCGACCTTGACGTACCCCCACTCGCTCTCGATGCCGGCCGCTTCGAGGTTCAGGTCGTCGCTGTTGGGAATCGAACCGATCGCCATCAGCACATGGGACCCTTCGGCGATACGACCGTCGTCACAGTGCACCATCACCCGATCGTTTTCGACCGTGATGCTCTCGGCTCGTGCGCCTTTGAGGAGCCGCACCCCGCGATCGACGAACGTCTGCTCGAGGGCCGCAGCAACCTCGGGATCCTTTTGGGGCAGCACATGTTGGCGGCTGACCACGAGGGTCACCTCGGACCCGAACGAGGAGAACATATGCACGAACTCCACGCCCGTCACACCCGACCCGATCACAACCAGCCGATCGGGAAGTTCGGGCGGCGGATACGCGTGGCGGGTGGTGAGGACCCGTTCGCCATCGATCGGTGCCCAATCGGGGATGCGGGGGCGACTCCCCGTAGACAACACCACAACATCGGCCTCGAGGTCCTCGATCCCGCCGTCGGATCGTTCGACCCGCACGCTCTTGGGACCCGTCATCTGGCCGGTGCCTTCGATCATTCGTACGCCCTGTGATGCCAACTGGCTCGAGATCGATTGCTCCAACCGGCCTTCGATGGCGCCGATCCGCTCCTTCAGCGCATTGAAGTCGAGCTTGGCTTCCACTTCGGCGAGCCCCATCTCCGAGGCCTGCTTCATGTTCGACATCATTCCGCCGGTAGCAATCATCGCTTTCGACGGAATGCAATCGAGCAGGTGGGCGGCGCCTCCGACAATGTCGCGCTCGATCAGCGTTACCTTCGCTCCCAGCCGCGCGGCGTGCGTGGCGCACGTGGTGCCACCCGGCCCGCCGCCGATGATTACGAAACGCTTTGACGATCCTGCCATGGTCAAGAGGATACGGCCTCCGAGCAGCCCGGCCTGTGACTCAACTTTCGCCTTCCAGGACCGCTCGGTCGCGCCAGAGGGCTCTGAACGTTGACCAGCCTCCGCAGAATCCCAGCACGCCAACCATCGTGATCACTACGTAGGCGAGGTCGTCGATGGCGGCAACCAGAAATCCAAGCTCGGCGGGGAGGTCGACAATCGTTGCTGTTGCACCGGCCAGAAGCTCCCGAATTCCAATCCCACCGGGAAAGAACCCCGCTGCCGACGACAGAGCACCGACGGCGACAAGGGCGACCGCAGTGCCCGTGGGATCAAAGCCGAGCGCCCAGACCAACAGGAGATAACGCACCGCAAGTGCCACCACCAGGCCGACCGAGGTGAGGGCGACAAGTCCCCATCCGGCCAGGCTTGCTCCCAAGCGCAACGCCATCCCGAGGCTGAAGCCGATTGCTAGTATCCCTGCGGCGGCGACCAGGCCGGCCGTGGCGCCACCCCCTACCGACAGCAGCGGCGGCACCGCCACGAACAACGACCACCCAAGCCACGAAAGAGCGCCGACGGCAGTGGAACCACCTGCCTGTTTCAGGGTTGCGCCGCGATCGACGAGCGCTCCTGAGCGAACGACCGCAGCGCCTGGAACCGGGAGGAGATTTGCGGCGGAACCGATCAGCGTGGTTCGAAGGGCTTCCCGGTATGGGACGTCGATGTTGATGAGACCCGCCTGAGCTCGGTAGCCCGCAGCATTTACCAGAATGGTCGTCGGCGCCAGAACGACTGCAGCGACTCCGGGAACGAGCCGAACGTCGGCCATCTGGTCGGTGGGGAATCTGACCACTGCCAAGATAAAGAAAAGGCCAAACGCAACGACGAGGCCGACAAATTGGGCTGGCGAAAAGCGATAGTTTCGGAGCGTTCCTATTCGTGCGAGCAGCGTCGTCAGTAGCCGCATCACCATCACGTCGCGAACCTACTTCGGAGCCACGGCCCCTCCGTGGTTTCCCACCAATGAACGCAGACGGGCGGCCGCTCACCCCGCAAGGTCCCGGCTCGCACTACCGTTCTTTGGTGATGGGCTCCGGTGATCTCCTCATAGGTGCAGAGGTGACGAACACTCTGGCGGCTGAACAATTCAACGGCCTCCATCGGGTGGCCCTCGAATTGCTGCGCCGATCACCGGCGATCGAACCGCTGCGGTCCCTGGCCGACGCACCCGGTCAGTTTCGGCGGCTGACGCCGGGTGAACGACTTGCGGTACAGCGCGGTCTGGTGCCCGGCCGAGCCCTGGCCACTCGACTCGCTCGCCGTCTCCCCGGCGAGGCCCGCCGACGCTTTTCCGACACCTTCAATCTGGCGGCCGACGTGGCCGAGGTCGACGTGTTCCTCGATATGGAAGCCGCCTGGCTAAATCCGTGGAGCCGACGCGACCTTCTGCCCCACCTGCGTCGATTTGCGGTCGAGACCGCCGCAATCGTTCACGATGTGGCGCCGATCACCCATCCTGAATGGTTCGAGCCGGCGTCGTCGTTTCGATTCGAGAAGTTCCTCCGAGCCCACCTGGAACACGGTTCCCACTTCTTCTGCATCTCCCAGCACACCCGGCGCCAGCTGCTCAACGTTGCTGCCGAATTCGGTTACCCCCAACCCGCGACGTCGCTCCTACCCATGGGGGCGTTGAAGACGTCGGTCGAGAGTTCCGAACCGACTACCGAGCGATCGATGCTGCTGATGGTTGGGACACTCGAACCGCGCAAGAACCACGATCTGGTTCTGGGTCTGTTCGATCGGCTGGATTCCGAGGGCGTCGACGTGGAACTGCAGTTGGTTGGAAGCCGGGGATGGAAGAGTTCCGACCTGATTTCGAGGATCACCAACCATCGCCACTACGGCGAGCGGCTGCGCTGGAGATCAGGACTCAGCGACGATGCGCTGGCCGCCCTGTATACCGATGCCGCTGCGGTGCTGGTCCCCTCGCTCGATGAGGGTTTTGGTCTGCCGGTCATCGAGGCACTCGCGCACGGAACGCCGGTGGTGGCGTCGGATCATCCCGCCCTACGAGAAGCCGGCGGGACCTACGCGAACTACGCCGGCTCGGCCGACCGTTGGCACAGCCTGGTCACCAACCTGCTCGACCCGGCCGAGCAGAACGCGGTGCGAAATCGACTGAGTCGATACGAACCGCCTTCGTGGGATCACAGTGCCGAGGTTCTACGGGCTGGCCTAGTCAAGCTCGTCGACTGAATTGTCCGGGGACTCGCCGCCGGCCTGAGCCTCCAACTCTGCAACCCGGGCTTCGAGCAGCGAAATCGCGTCCCGAAGGGCCGTGGTGGACTCGTTCGAGTGGACGACCAGCGGATGGATCTGCCAGTTGGTGGCTCGGCCGATCAGATTCTTGGTCTGGTTGATCCAGGGTCGAAGGCTGATCGGGTGGGGCATCGGGAGCACGTCGATGTCGGCGAGCCGGTCCTGAATCGGCGAGGGTTTCGCCTCGATGGGACGATCATCGGTTCGGGCCCGACGTCGTATCTCGGCCTGGATCGAACGTTGATCGACCGAGCCGACGTCCCAGGTTGTTGCTGGTTCGATCGCATCGGTCATTCCCGCCGCAACCGCCATCGCATCGAAGAGTTGGGCGTCGTCGGCGACGAGGACGATGCCGTCACCCTGGTCGCCGAGTCCACCAACTGCGGCGGCGATGATTGGCGTATCGAAGAGCTTGGCCCGTTCGACCACTCCGCTGCTCCAGATCTCCCGGTAGGGCAACACGACCGTGTCGGCCGCCTGAAGCCACGTATCGAATTCTGCATCACCGACGAAACGACGATGCAAGTGCAACTTCGCAGAAAGGTCGGCCAGACCACGCAACGTTCGGGCGTGAGCCTCGAGGTCGGGATGGTAAACCCGGACGTCACCGACAACGTGGAGCGACGAATCCGGCGGGTCGAGACGGAGGAAGGCCTGCATGGCTCGATCGAATCCCTTGTGGGACTGCAGGAAGCCGATGCATAGAAACACGTGCTCGTCGTGGGGTAGGCCGAGCCGATCCCGAGCTTCCGACCGGCTCAGGGAAACGTGCGGCGTGAAGCTGCTCCCATGGTCGAGCAGGGTGACCCGTTCGGCGGCGAGACCGGACGCCTCGGCCAACTCGCTTCGCTCCTGCTCGGTGTGCACGGTGAGTTCAGCCGCCGCCTCGAAGACCCGACGGGCCGCGGTGCGTTCGCTCTGGTGATCACGCATCGGCTGGTACTGAACCTCGTGGATTCGGAGTTCGGTCGGGACCATCTGGACAGCGCCCAGTAGAGAGGTCCAGATAGCCAATCGTTCGGCCCCGGTGCGGGTCCGACCGAAGATCATCTCGGGGAAGAACTGGATAACGAGCCGGTCAAAGCGACGGGCGACGGCGGCAAGTTTGATCATTCCCGCCACTCCGCCCAGCTTGAGGTGGTGATGTGCGGCCGACGGGAATGGTGACAGAACCTCGATCTCCTCACCGTTGGCTCGGCGCCGCCGAACCTCCTGGACGGCGTACGCCGCAATCCCGTCCCGATAGGGGGCGTAGGGCGTGACCATCAGGGTGGTCATGACGCAACCTCGGAAGCCTCATCGATCGGTAGGGTCCAGCGCAGCAGCGTCTCTTCCATGATGTCGAGCACCCGTTCGGGGGCGTAATTGTCGAGGACGTACTGTCGTCCCGGCCCTGCGAGTTCCTTGGCGACAGCGGGCTGGGTTGCAACGAAACGAAGGCACTCGACCAGCTCGGTGGGCGTTCGGTAGGTGAGACCGGCATGGGATCGATCCACATGCCACGCCACGACGTCGCTGGCGCCGTTGGCGATGACCGGCGTCCCGGCCAGCCACGCCTCCATGACCGTCCGGGAAAAACTCTCCATCTCACTGGGCTGGATGTACACCGCGGCGGCCGCCATTGCGTCGTTTCGCTGTTCCTCGGAGATGAACCCGACGTCGATGATCGAGCCTGCAAGATGGGCCGGGATCGCAGGGTCCCCGACGCCAGCGGTCACGAGCTTCAGGTCGACGCCCTGCGACACGGCGAACGCAAAGGCGTTCATCAGTTCGGTCCAGCCTTTGCCCCACTCGCGGCGGCCGGCGAAGAAGGCGAACGGCCCATCGATCCCGAAGGTCTGGTTGAACCGTTCGGGCTGGTAGCTCTCCGGCGCCTCTACACCAGCACCGACCAATTCATTGTTCCTAGGTACGTGGAAGATTCGCTGGGCGAGGTCGCGTTCGGGCCCGGCGAGAAACCAGACCCCCGCGGCGCCGTTCACCAGGGGTTGAAAAAGGTCGAGGTAGGCCGTGGGTTCGTCGTGGAGGCACGGCATCACGATCGTCTTCCCCGAATCGATCTGGCCACAACAGAAACTGGTCCAGAACATGTACGGGGCAACCACGATCGCCCGGTATCGGTGGGCGTTGTCGAGGACGTAGTGCCACAGTTCGGGCACGCGCAGACCGTCGTTCATCCAGAGTTGCTGGTCCTGAATGGGCACGTCCTGCCCGGCGAGGATCATTCCGCCGATGCGGTCCCGGTCGCGGTGGGGATCGTTCACGACCGTTGGAAATCGGTGCACGACAACATGTCCGTCGACGGTTCGACCCGGGCTGTAGTCGTTTGCCCAGGTGTAGTGATCACTGGCACAGGTGGTGAGTACCTCGACCGACCAACCCCGCGCCGCCAGTCCATGGGCGGTCTCGGAAACCACCGCTTCGGCCCCGCCAACGACGTCGGGACCGTACCGGGGCGGGATGAATGCAATGGTGCCCTGCTGCATGGGCTTGA
This sequence comes from uncultured Acidimicrobiales bacterium, assembly GCA_937958015.1. Taxonomy (GTDB): domain Bacteria; phylum Actinomycetota; class Acidimicrobiia; order Acidimicrobiales; family SZUA-35; genus JABDIY01. Next base: position 24,226 of record CALGOA010000021.1, read on the forward strand.
AGCTAGCCGAATGCTGAACCCTCGCTGGTGACGCCGTACTCTGATCGCATGGCTTCCGACTCCATGGGTTCAGAAACTTCCGACCGGGCTGCACGCGAGGTTTGGGAGACGGCTGCGACGAAGGAACTTCGGGGACGTGAACTGGGTGATCTGACGGTCAGCACGCCCGAGGGCATCGATATCGCACCCCTGTACACAGAGGCGGATCTGGATGGGGTCGATCACCTGGGTTCGTTCCCGGGGCAGGCGCCCTACGTTCGGGGCCCGCGGGCCACGATGTACACCAATCGGGCCTGGACCATTCGCCAGTACGCAGGATTCAGCACGGCCGAAGAGTCCAATGCCTTCTACCGGGCCAACCTGGCGGCGGGTCAGAAGGGGCTGAGCGTTGCATTCGACCTCGCTACCCATCGCGGCTACGACAGCGATCACCCCCGGGTGGAGGGTGACGTTGGCAAGGCCGGTGTTGCGATCGAGTCCGTCGAAGACATGAAGATCCTCTTCGACGGCATCCCGCTGGATCAGATGAGCGTCTCCATGACCATGAACGGCGCGGTTCTTCCGATCCTGGCCTGTTTCATCGTGGCCGGGGAGGAGCAGGGGGTCTCGATCGACCAGCTGAGCGGCACGATCCAGAACGACATCCTCAAGGAGTTCATGGTTCGGAACACCTATATCTATCCACCCGAGCCGAGCATGCGGGCGGTGGCGGACATCATCGAATACACCGCCCAGAACATGCCCCGGTACAACAGCATCAGCATCAGCGGGTACCACATTCAGGAGGCGGGTGCGACCGTCGATCTCGAGCTGGCCTACACCCTCGCCGACGGCGTCGAGTACGTCCGGGCGGCATTGGCGAAGGGACTCGACGTCGACTCTTTCGCGGGCCGTCTCAGCTTCTTCTTCAACATCGGCATGGACTTCTTCATGGAGATCGCGAAGCTCCGAGCGGCCCGGCTCCTGTGGGCCGAGCTGATGGAGCAGTTCGAACCGTCGAATCCGCGCAGCAGCATGCTCCGCACCCACTGTCAGACCAGCGGCGTTTCGTTGACGGAGCAGGATCCGTACAACAACGTGATTCGCACCACGATCGAGGCGATGGCCGGCGTGCTGGGTGGCACCCAGAGCCTCCATACGAACAGCTTCGATGAGGCGCTCGGCCTTCCCACCGAATTCAGCGCCCGGATCGCTCGCAATACCCAGTTGATCCTCGCCGAGGAAACCGGCATCACGCGAACGGTGGACCCCCTCGGTGGCAGCTACTACATCGAGAAACTCACGGCGGACCTCGCCGACCGAGCCCGTGCCCACATCGCCGAAATCGAGGAGTTGGGAGGCATGACCAGCGCAATTGCGACCGGCATGCCGAAGCTGCGTATCGAGGAAGCGGCTGCAAATCGGCAGGCTCGTATCGATCGAAGCGACGACGTGGTCGTTGGCGTGAACAAGTACGTCGTGGACGATCCCGAACAGGTGGACGTCTTGATGATCGACAACACCGCGGTTCGCCTGTCCCAGATCGAACGACTCACCGAGACCAAAGCCGCCCGCAACAGCGAGGCGGTGACGGACGCACTGGCGGATCTCACGGCCGCGGCCGCATCCGATGGAAACCTGCTCGCCGCATGTGTCGCGGCAGCCCGACTGCGGGCCACGGTGGGCGAGATGAGCGACGCAATGGAGGAGGTGTTCGGGCGTCATGCGGCCGAAACCCGTACGATCTCAGGCGTGTACAGCGCCAACTACGACGGTGACGAGCACTTCGCTGAAGTGCTGAAACACGCAGATCGATTCGCCGCGGATGCTGGCCGTCGGCCTCGAATACTGGTAGCCAAGATGGGCCAGGATGGTCACGACCGGGGCGCAAAGGTGATCGCAACCGGCTTCGCCGATCTGGGATTCGATGTCGATGTTGGGCCCCTGTTCCAGACCCCGGCCGAGGTGGCCCGTTCAGCGGTGGACAACGACGTGCACGTGGTCGGAATCTCCAGCCAGGCGGCCGGACACACCACGCTGGTCCCCCAACTGATCGCTGAACTCCGCACCGCCGGGGCCGGCGACGTGAAGGTGGTGTGTGGCGGGGTCATCCCTCCCGACGACTACGGCACGCTCACCGAGGCTGGCGTCGATGCGATCTTCGGCCCCGGGTCCAACATCGTCGATGCCGCCGAGACCGTTCTGGGCCTACTCACAAGTTCGTGACCGCACCGCTCTCCCGCACGGCGATCGCCGACCTGGCCCGGGGCGTGAGGGAGGGCGACCGGCGCTCGCTGGCGCGAGCGATCACGGTCGTTGAAAGCTCGAACGACCGGGACCTCCCGGTCAAGTCCGAACTGCTCGACGAACTCCTCCACACTGGTCGCCCCACGATCCGGATCGGCATCTCCGGCACCCCCGGGGTCGGAAAATCGACACTGATCGAACGCCTGGGCATGGTGCTGATCGCCAACGGCAAACGCGTGGCCGTCCTTGCGGTCGATCCGACCAGTGCACGTACCGGCGGTTCGATCCTTGGCGACAAGACGAGGATGCCCCAACTTGCAGTACACCCCGATGCCTATGTCCGACCCTCTGCCGCAGGTTTTGGGTTGGGAGGCATCACGGCTGCCACGGCTTCTGCGGTCCAGGTGTGTGAGGCGGCGGGTTACGACATCGTGCTGGTCGAGACGGTAGGGGTCGGCCAGAGCGAAACAGCGGTATCCGAGGTAACCGATCTCTTCCTGTTGCTTCACTCGCCGGGTGGCGGAGACGAGCTGCAGGGCATCAAACGGGGAGTGATGGAACTGGCCGACCGGGTGTGTGTCACGAAGGCTGACGGCGACCTGCTACCAGCCGCAACGCTAGCCCAAGCGGAACTGCGGTCCGCGCTCCATCTCATGCGACCAAAACCCGGTCGGGAGATGACGCCGGTCGGCATGTGTTCCGCCGCAACGGGAGATGGGGTTGAAGAACTGATCGACGGCCTACTGGCTCAGCACCACACCCTCAGTGCTTCATCGGAGCTCGCGACGCTCCGCAGGTCCCAGAGTCAACTTCAATTTCGTCGGGCGTTGGATGCTGGCCTGCTGCGAAGGTCCGAGGGGCTCACTCGCGAGGCTACCGAGCGGGCACGAACCGAATTGGAGCACGGGCGGACCTCACCCGTATCGGCAGCGTGGTCGGTCTTGAACTCGCTGCCGCAGGTTTGAGATGAGCAGCGAGACTGGCGGCTAGCCGCGGATGCCGGTGCGGTTCATGAACTCCAGCGAGTCGCTGAACCCGATCAGCACGGTGCCCCTCGGTACACCGGCCTCCAGGAGCCCGACCCAGTAGTTCCGGCCGCCTTCGTCGGGCGTGCGTCCGAGGACGTTTCGGTAGACCAGCTCGATGAACCGATCGTGGGAGAGGCGCCCGTAACGGGCCCGAAATTCGGCACTGATCGTGAAGTAGGCCGCGATATCGATGAGGTGATACTCCGAGTCGACCCAGTAGGCGAGGCCGCCATCGTCGGGAGCCCGTTCAAAGGCTGCGATGTAGAGACGGACCATCGTGGCGGTTCGGCCCTGGGCTCCCATTAGGTCGCGCGGGATCGGGACCGTGAGCGGATCCGGCGACGAGGTGGTAGGAGCTGCCGTCGGCGCGGGGGCTGAGGTTGTCGTTGTGGTCTGCTGCGTGGTCGTCGGTTGGGTTGGCGCCGGCTGGGTTGTGACCGGGAGAGTGGTCGGTCGCGGGGTCGTTGTCGGACGGGTCGTTGTCGTGACCGGGCGCGTGGTGGTCGGTGCCTCGGTTGTTGTTGTAGTCGGACGCGTCGTCGTGGTGGGCCGGGTCGTGGACGGGACGGTGGTGGTAGGTCGAGTTGTTGGAGGTGGTGGAGCGACGGTGGTCGGGATAGTGGTGGGCTGGGACGTGGTGGTCGGCTGGGTTGTCGTGGTGGGCTGGGTTGTGGTGGTGGTCGGGGTCGATCCACCTCCCTTGGTAAGGGTCCTGGTATCTCGAACCACGCCGTTCACGTCGATGAACTCGGAGATGAAATGGGTGGGGCTGACCCTCAGGCGAACCGATCCGTGAGCGCCGTTGAAGCGCACCTTGGATCCGGCGATCGCCGACCCGTAGCCGGAAATACTGGCGCCCCCGAGGCCACTGCAGATGTAGAGAACCCCGTCGCGTTCGACTCGTTCGTAGTGGTGCCAGTGGCCGGCGTAGCTGGCATCGATGCCCCAGTCCTTGAACGGCCATCGGATCCGGGCCGCTCCACCGCTGGGTGAGACGTAGGCCGGGTAGTGATGGGCCACGATCTTCCATGCGGCATCGCTTGCGTCAGCGGTTCGCTGCAGCCACTGAGCCTGGACACTGCCGATGAGGTTGCCGTCGGGTTCGCGGAAGTAGTCGTTCAACACGAACACGTGCAGATCGCCGATACGGACGTCGTAGTACCGGCCGTTGCCCGGGGGTCGAAAGATGTCGTGCCACGCACCGACGGTGCCGCCGTTCCCGTCACTCCAAAGGAGCGGCCGACCCGGATCGCCCCAGTCGTGATTGCCGAGACTCGGGTAGAAGATGCCGCGGTCGATGTAGGACCGGTAGAAGCGAGCCGCCTTGCGCTCGAGCACTTCGTACGGGTCCGCGTCGTCACCGCTGTAGACGTTGTCACCGAGAGTGACGATCGCTGTCGGGTTCCATGAATCGACCAGACTGGCCACCGCCCGCTGACCGGAACTGTCGCTTCCGTAGTCGCCGAACAACGCAACTGAGACTTCGTTCCCCATCGCGCCTGATATTGACTGGCCTACGAGTGGTGTTGCGAGCGCAGCTGCGCTGACAACACCGACGCCGCCGATGAATTCTCGCCGTGTTCGCACGCCCCGAATCTAGGCACAACGGATTACGCATGTGCGGGCAAAACTACCCAAATTCCCACTTAGAGTGTTTGTGAGAGGGCGATACGCAGCGTCTCAGGAGTCGGCCTGGGGTTTGCTCCACGTCGATGCGCTGGGGTGGTCGGACCAGGCCTGAATCTGTTGTTCCAGGAATCGAATCGTCTGTTCGCGCTGGACGATCTGCCAATCGATCGCATTCAAGGAATCCTCAAACACCGACATGTCCTGCCCTCCGCGACCGGATATCCCGCAGCGGGTTTCGCGTGACGAGGAGCGCATCATCGATGACGAAGGCGTGGCCACAGGTCGGAACATGCAAATGTTATCGGTGGCCCACAACCGATTCTCGATGGGCCGATCGGCGAGGGGTAACTGGGTGTACTACCCAGTCCACTAGGCCGGGGTGCGCGGTTAGGAACGAATTCCGGTTCGGTTCCTGAACTCGACCGACTCGCTGAAGCCCAGCATCACGTCACTGCGGTCGATGTTCTTGTCAAGCAATCCGCGCCAATAGGAGGCGCCGTCGGCGTCCGCTGTTCGACCCAGCACGTTGCGGTAGACCCGGTCAACAAACTGAGAGTTTGTGAGCGAGCCATACCGAAGCTGGAACTCTGGGCTCGCGATGAAGTAGGCGGCGATATCGGCGGTGGCTGCATCGAGGCCTACCCAATAGCTGTGGCCAGCATCGTCGGGCACTCGCTCGAACGTGGCAAGGTACAGCCGAGCGATGACCGCAGCGCGGCCCGTAGCGTTTCGGTAACGAGCCGGAACAATCGGTAGGTTCGATTCCGCGGGAGGCCGGGGAGGTTCGGGCTCAGGGTCGGGATTGGGTATCTGGGGTTGGCCCAGATACTCAAGGACGGCTGCGTCGCGAATGACGCCGTCGATCGAGATGAACTCGACGTAGGCCCCGTTCGGAGCGACGGTCAGTCGGCTCGCACCGTTGCTGGCCGAGTACAACGCCGAAACCCCGTCAGCGATCTGGCCGCTATAACCAAACACTGCGCCGCCCAGTCCGTTGACGACATAGTGAACTCCGTCAAGGGCTCGGCGCTCGTAATGGTGCCAGTGACCGGAAAAACTTGCGTCGATCCCCCACTGTGCGAAGGGCCAACGAATGCTGGCCTTGCCCGGTCGGCCCAGCACATACGGGGCGAAGTGGTGCACCACGAACTTGAACGTTGCGTCCGAAGCCGAAGCCGTTTCTCTCAGCCACTGAGCCTGCCGGGAGTTCTCCCGGTGCCCGTCTGGCTCGAGGTAGTAGTCGTCGATAATGAACGCATGCATCGACCCGATCCGTACGTCGTAGTACCTTCCGTTGCCCGGCAGGGAGAAGACGTCGTGCCAGGCGCCTCGGGTTCCGCCTGCTGCGGTGACCTCGAGGAGAGGCGTTCCGGGATCTCCCCAATCGTGGTTGCCGAGCGACGGGTAGAAGGTGCCGCGCTCGATGAAGGGTCGATAATAATTGACGACCTTCCTTTCCAGCAGCTCGTACGGGTCCCGACCGTCGGCGCTGTACACGTTGTCACCCATAGTGAAGACGGCATCGGGGTTCCAACTTGCGACCATGTCGGCGACCCGACGTTGGCCGACGGTTTCAGCTCCGTAATCCCCGATGAGGGCAACGGTTCGGGCGTCGGGGTGGTTCCGAATCTGCTGGGCGTTAGCTCCCGCTGGCGCTGGCAAGAGGAAAGAACCCAAACCGGCCGCCCCGAGGGCAGCGGAGCCCTTTATGAAGCCTCTGCGCGTCGCCACAACCCAATTCTAGGTCTCGTCGGCCGCACTTTCGCGAGAGGAATCTGACCCGACGTGGTCTTCGAGTTCTGCCGTGATCCGGTCATCCAATTCGTCGACCCGCTGGAGCCCCGGCACGAACTCTCCCAATGCGATCCGGATGGCCGCTGCGGCGGGGACCGAAAGTAGTGCGCCCCAGATTCCCGCCACGGTGGCGCCGACGGCCAGCGACAGCAGGATCGTGACCGGATGTAGTTGCACAGCCCGGCCCAGTAGGAGCGGCGCCAAGAAGTTGCCCTCCAGCTGCTGAACGGCCAGCACGATTCCGACGACGATCAAGGCGGTGGTGGGCCCGTTCGTCGCCAACGCCACTGCGGCAGCAAGTACACCAGCCAGAGTTGCACCTACCACGGGGATGAACGCTCCAAGGAACGTCAGCAGTGCCAAAGGCACGTACAGCGGCACACCCAGGATGGCCAAAGCGATGCCGATAAGGATGCCATCCACGAGTCCGGTCAAACCGACACCCCGAAGGTAGCTGGCGGTTGTTCCCCAGATTTCGGCCCCGGCCCGGTTAATCCGCTCGCCGCGGGCGTCGCCGATCAGAGCCGAAACATAGGCCGGGAACCTGTCTCCGTCTTTGCAGATGAAGAACAACACGGTGAGGGCGATGAAGAGCCCGGAGAAGGCGTTCGTGGCAAACCCGCCGACCGATGCGGCGACGTCGGCGCTGAGCAGACCCGAGTTGCTCACCAGATCGTTGAACTCCTCACCGAGATTGTCCAACCGCTCGCTCTCGATGTTGAACGGCGCCTCAGTGAGTCGCTCGGAGAAATCATCAAGCGCCTCGGTCGCCCGGTCCGAGATCTCCGGCGCCTCGGCGACCACCTGTCCGACCACGAATGTTGCCGCCAGAAACAGCAAAAGAATCGACCCCACAAACACCAGCGCCGCGGCAAGCGTTCGGGGAACGCCCATAGCCCGCACGCGCACGGTGAGCGGCTGCAGCACGCTGCCGATCAGCAGCGCGGTGATAATCGCCAATGCGACCGACCGAACCTGCACGAACCCGAGGTAGCCGATGTACGCCACTGCTGAGACCGCAAGAATACGAAGGCTCACAACACCGGCGGTCTCGAGGAACGGCGTGTCAGCCCCACCGGGGATCATTGGTGCAGCGCTTCGTCGATCCGGGTGTGCCATCCCACGACTATTGCAGGTCCGAACCCGTAACAGGTGACTGGCGAGTCCGGCTTCAGGAGATCGGCTGGCCTACTGCGAAGCTGAATCTGAAGCCCTCGGTACCGGTTGGAACCTCTTCGTAGGTTTGCTCGAGACGCCGCAGATCGACGCTGAACGCCTCACGTAGCGGAACCCCAAGCGATTCCAGGATTCCATTGTTATCAGCGATCACGACGACGGGTCTCCGCAAGTCTTCTACGATCTGACCCAACGTCGCAGCTGAGACGTCGGGATCGAGCCCAATGACATTCCTTCCCTCGTTTTCGATGAGCAGCGGCACTACGAACGCATCGTGGCTGGGACCTCTCATCCACATATATACGGTGTCGTCACCGTTGGACCCGATGATCTGTCGAGGTACATCCAACCCGCCGCTCCACTCTCGATGGTCGTGCAGAGGGACGGTCCAACGCAGTTGAGGGCCGACGATGGCGACGACCAACACAACGGTGAGCGCCGGCCGGTATCGCCGACTGACCGCTACCAACACCATGGCCGCCCCGAGTCCCACCAGTATTCCGAGCGTAGGCCAAATCACCGGAACGAAACGCCGCATCGCCCACATTAGGCGTGCGCTGATGCGCTGATCCCATAGATACACGGGCGTCAGTGATAGACCGGGCGCGACCAGGGCAACGATTCGCCACGACGAATCTCGGGCCAGCTGGACAAGGCCGGCGACAGCGAGAAAGACCGCCACTGGACCCAAGAACCAGGAGATTCGCTCGATTGCGAAAGGGTTGAACGTGGAACTATCCAACGGAACGCTGGTTCCGGGCGCAGCCGACTTGGATCGAACCAGAAATGCTACGAGCAGAGCACCGAACACAACCATCGATGCCTGACGAATCGCTCGTACAACGTTATTGTCGAGACTCACGGGACCGGTGAAGAGTTCGAGTGTGAGCCCTGCGGCCACTGGACCGATCATGAGACCGAACACGACTCGCGGACCGAAGTCCAAATGGCCAGCTGCGTAGTCCGCTGTGGTTGCGTACGTCTGCGTCGCCCAGATGCCGATCCCAGGCGCAACGCCAACCACGGCCGCAATCACATGGCGTCGGTACCCGGCGAGAGCCATGGCCCCAAGAACGAACGATACCAACGACACCAGTAGGAACGAGTCAGCTCGACTGTTGGCACCGGCACCCAAGAGGAAGCCCCCGATGAGTGCGAATCCGACTCCGGTTCTGTCCATCGAGTCAATTGAGAGCACCCCTGCCAGCATTGCGGCTAATAGCAATGTCGCGACGGGAACTTCGGACCCGTTCCAATCGGCGAAGAACACCCAGACGTAATTGAACGCGAATGCGGCTGACCCTACGACTGATGAAAGTACACCGACGACCCGACGCAATATCAGGACCATCGAGAGCACACCGATCAGAGCGACCATAGGGCTGACAAGAGAGACGCCCAGGGTCCGCCCGATCGCATATGCGGGAGCACTCAGGGCGGGATAGAGATGGTAGAAGGCGAAGTCCAACTCGCCGGGAGTCGTAGAGGAGGGATCGAGTGCGGGATAGTCAGCGGAGACGTCGGGGTATTCCTGCAACCCCAACCCGACGATTGGATCGTCCAAGGCCAGGCGGCCGGATTCGGCGATGTGTTGTGAGTGACGGATGTATACCCCCGGGTCTATCCCGGCGATCGAAACACGGTTGCCGGGAAGTACGAGTCCTAGGAAAAGACCTGCCAAGAGCAACAGGTACAGTACCAACCACCGTTCGGTGGGCGCTGGCCGGTGGGTGCGGGCGACCGCTACCCCGATCGCAATAGGTGCCAGGAAAGCGCCGACAACGGGAGCTAGAGACCACGCTGCGAGTTGCGCCAGGACCAACGAGGTGACCGCACCGACGGCGACGGCGGCGGCCATGGCCACGACGGCACACTCGGCCCCGGTGGCACGGCCGGACAACTGACGTTCATACCATTCGATTTCGTCGCTCATTCAGTCCAGAACCACGCTCTTACGCCGATCGCCATCGAGCTCAACGTCATAGTGGCTGGGTCCGACTTCAACCGCCAGTTCGAGACGGCGAACCCGTTCGAACGTTCGCTGCGACACTACTCGTTGGCCAGCGATCAGGTCGGCGACTACCGCGAGAGCGAACAGCTGCACCGCCGAGATTATTAGAACCGCTCCGACGACAATCGATTGCAGGTGTCCGGATGTGTCACCATTGAGCAACCAGTCGCTCAGGAAGGGCAGGAACGCAACCAAGGCACCGACGAGGCTTGCGCCAGCCAACACTCCAAAGAACTTCAATGGTTCGTAAGCTGCGAAGACTCGACCGATCGTGATGGCGTTTCGTCGCACGTAGCCGAACATCGATCCGAAAAGCCGCGACTCCCGGACCTTGGGGTTCGTGCGTATCGGAACAGATGTGATCGCCGAGTTCAGCCGGCCAGCCTGGATCAACGACTCGATCGTGTAGGTGTACTGGTTCACGACGGTCAGCCCGAGCGCAGCTTCCCGCGAGTACGCCCGGAACCCGCTGGTAGCGTCGGGTATGTCGGTGCCCGACGCCTTGCGAACGGTCCAGCTTCCAATGAGCTGCAGCCGAATCTTGAGGCGGCTGAACTCGTCATGGTTCCGGACATCCCGCGCCCCCACGACAATGTCGGCACGGCCTTCGAGGATGGGGGCGACGAGCTTTGGGATATCAGCCGCCACGTATTGGTTGTCCGCATCGGTATTGACGACCACGTCAGCTCCGAGTTTGAGGCACGCATCAAGACCAGCCTGGAACGCGTTCGCCAGGCCACGATTCTGCGGAAGTTTGACGACGTGGTGCATGCCGAGCTCGCGCCCGACCGCAACGGTGCCGTCGCTCGACCCATCGTCGATCATCAGCCACTCGACAATATCGAAACCCGCTACCTCGGTTGGCAACTCAGCCAGCGTCGCTGGAAGTTGTTCAGCCTCGTTGTAACAAGGGACCTGGATAATCAACTTCATCGACCAAGACCTTAGTGGCGCATTCAAGCCGGGCTGCGGATCGCAGGTGGCCCAACCCGCCGTCCTTGCCACGATTCACTGGAGGGTAGGCGGTAGTGTCGGCGACAGGATTTACCAAGGAGATCAATGCCAGACCCACGAGAAATCCCCAGGCGGGCCAAGGCCGTCGTGAAATCGACAGTTGGAGTACACCCGGACCTTTTTGACCTGATTCATGCCATCAAGAATGAGATCGTCGGCCGGTTGGAGCTCCTGCAGGGGGATCTCGATTCCACCGCCACCTCCCTTTCTGAAGAGGTGGCGATTGCGGGAATGGCAGCACACAGCGCCGAAGCGCTGGCGCGAGCAAATCAGGCGGAAATGCGGGCAGCCCGTGACGAGCTGGCGTTCGCTCGGGCCTCCATCGAGGACCTCCTCGGCAGGAACACCCTTTCGAGGATGCGCAAGGAGCGGGCCCAGATCGACCAGTTCGATGAACAGCTGGCCTTCTTCCTCAACTACGCACACTCCCACGAGGGCCCCCTCGCCGCCAGGAATCTCTGGCTCAACAATCCGGTCGTCGTCGAATGGCAGGAGCGAAACGCCAGAGTCGGGGCTGTCAACGAGCGAATAGTGGAGGTGCCCTTCGTGATGCAATCGCTCGGTGCCCTCGCCCCCGGAGCAAACATTCTCGATATCGGTGGCGGCGAGAGCACGCTCGGATTCTCACTCGCTTCGCTCGGCTACCTCACGACGGTTGTTGAACCCCAGGGGTATCCATTCACCCATCCGAATCTCCGAGTCTCGCTGCAAGCTTTGGAGAGCGGCGACGTCGACGAGCGTTTTGACGCCGTGATTCTGCTGTCCACGATTGAACACTTCGGCATCGGGCACTACGCGGGTGGCCCCGAGCCAACGATGGACGCAGACCTCGAGGCCCTTCGCCTCATCCGAACTCGACTCATCAAGGACGAAGGAATTCTGATTCTCACCACCCCCTACGGTCCAGCGGAGGTGAACGATGTCGAGCGGATATACGACAACGAGCGGCTACACCGCCTTCTCGCCGGTTGGGATATCGACGTTGTCCGGGTGGCTCAACGAACGAATTCGACAAGCTGGACTCTGATCTCGGACCATCTGGTGGACGAACCAGCTTCTGGAAGCGTCGTGATGGTGACCGCGCGGCCAAGTTCAACGTGACAGTCGTATACGACCTACTTGGCGTCCAAAGCAAGGAGCACGGGGAGCGAGGCATCGCTCGTTACGTCCTCAACCTTGCGTTGGCCATCGAAAAGATCCATCCGAACGCCGTCGGCGCCTACCTCGTCCGCTCTGAGCTTCCGTTACCCGGCGTCCTGGAGCCGTTGATTCGATCGGGAAAGGTCCGGACGGCGCAAGAGATGGCGCTAGACCCGCCCCAATCCGGCGTCTTTGTCGTGGCCTCGCCATACGAACTCGGTGAACCGCTCGACAGCATCGTTCCGCACTGGGCCCGGGGACCTCGCTGGAAGCGCACGGGAATCGTCTATGACCTGATTCCCATGATCTTTCCGGATGTCTATCTGACCAGCTTCTGGCACAAACGTTACCGAGCGAGAACGAACACCCTGAGATCATTGGACCACCTGTTCGCAATCTCCGAGGCGTCGAAGACCGATGCGGTCCGACTCCTCCATCGTGAGCCTGACTCGATCACCATGATCGGAGCAGGAGCAGACGACTCGTTTGTACCGCCGACGACGAGCCGACAAGACGTCGTCGCGCAGCTACAGAAACGGCTACCCGGTCTCCGCCCGTCGTACCTGCTCTTCCCCAGCGGCATCGAATGGCGCAAGAACCTCTCCCGAATGTTCGAAGCGTATGCCAGCCTCGAATCAGAGACTCGACGTAGACATCAATTGGTGATGGTCTGTCGAACCAACGAAGCCGAGCAGCACATGCTTGCCAGCGAGATGGAACGGCTCGGCATCACCGATGACTTCCTAGCAACAGGCTTCGTAACCGACGACGATTTGGTCCGGCTCTACCAGGGCGCCGAACTGGTGATCTTCCCTTCGCTGTATGAAGGTTTTGGCCTGCCCGTGCTTGAGGCACGACAATGCGGAGCGCCGGTCGTGTGCTCAGACAACTCGTCGTTGGTAGAGGTCCAACCCGATCCAACCGCTCGGTTCGACGCCGAGGACGTCGATGCCATCGCTGAAGTCCTGCGCCGGACGCTCGGCGATCCGGGCGAACGTTTGCGTCTTCGGGATTCGGACATACCTCCGTTCTCGTGGGCGTGGGCCGCCGAGCGCACGCTGCCCGAGCTTGCGCGTCTGGACCAATCGGCCCGCTCGACGCCCACAGCCCGGAAACGTCTTGCGGTGTTTAGTCCCCTGCCTCCTGAGCGAAGCGGGATCGCGACCTACACCTCACGGTTGCTCGGACCGATTGCTGATCAGGCAGACATCACTGTTTTCTGTGACGGGGACGTTGCAGAAGCGAAGTCACCCGCAGGAATTCGGGTTCTCCGGACGAGTCAGTTCGATTCTGTGGAGCGGATGGCGGGACAGTTCGACTCCGTGATCTACTTCATCGGCAATAGCGAGTTTCACCTCGGTGCACTCGCTCAACTGCGAAAGCGTCCAGGCGCGGTTCTTCTGCACGACGTTCGTATGACCGGACTCTACGAAATGCAGTACGAATTCGAACCCGCCGCCCTGCCCCACGGGACTGTCGGTGGGTTGCTTCGACAGTGGTATCCGCTGAACTACCGCCCCCACCTCTACGACGAATTGGTGATCCTCGCACCTGACGCTGATCGCTTCGGTATCTATCTCACCCGTGAGATCGCCAGCCTGGCCACACGATTGTTCACCCATTCGGACTTCGCAGCCAATCTGATTCGGCTGGATTCGGGTGTGACCCCAGAGGTTCTATTTCCCATTCCGGTTCATCACGAGGAGATCGCACGACAACGCGACCAACCGCCAACGGTTACCACGTTTGGGATGCTCGACCCGGTGAAACAACCGTTCCTTCTCCTCAAGGCCTTCGACCTTGTTCGCCAAGAGATTCCGAACGCCCGACTTCGTTTTGTCGGGCCCGTTCACCCGGACCTGCGGGAGCGGATCGACGGAGCGATTCCCGCTCACAACCTCGACGCCGTCGAGATCACCGGACACGTGTCCAGCGACAGATACCGCAGCGAGTTGGCTGCTACCACGGTGGCCGTGCAGCTCCGGGCGTTCACGAATGGTGAATCGTCAGCGGCGGTGGCGGACTTGATCGGTGCCGGAATACCGACCGTCGTGTCCGATATCGGAGCCATGACTGAGTTGCCGCCAACCATGGTCCGCCACGTCGATTCAAACGCTTCGGCGACCGCTCTAGCAGCGGTACTCGTCGAGTTGTTGACCGATCACGCCATGCGTGACGCGATGGTTTCGGAAGGATCGCGGTACTCGGTCGAGCACTCCTACGAGGCGGCTAGTGCCCTCCTTCTCAGGAAGCTTCACCTTCGGTAATTCGCGCCGCGGGAGGCGAGAGCTGATCGGCAAGCGCCGTTAGCTGCGATACGTAGTCGAGCCACGACGTCGACTTCCGGCTGGCTGCGCTGGCCATGCCCATTAGATCTGCGGCAGCCAGTTCGATCCCGTCCGCGAACGCCTGCGGGTCCTCGGGATCGGTCAGAATGCCGTCCTCGCCGTGGGCTATCGAATCAACGAGACCCCCGACCGCAGTCGCAACGACAACACGTCCGGCGCTCTGGGCCAGCGAGACTACCCCCGACTGGGTCGCGGCGCGGTAGGGAGCCAGCAGCACGTGATGCGATTGAAGGAGCTCACTCAGTTCATTATCGGCGACGTATCCCAACCTCTCATCAACGCTCATCCCACGAGCCCTGAGCGCAGCGACCGAGGGGACAGAATCCTCACTCCAGACTTCACCAGCGATTGTCAGGGAATAGACCGCCGGGTCCACCAGCTCCAGCGCTGCGATGGCGAGGTCGAGGCCTTTGTAGTGACGGATGGTTCCGGCAAATAGCAGTTTGACCGGTGGGGATGGCGGCAAGGAGCTCGGCTCGATCCCCAGCAGAGAAGGCATCGGCAACACACAGGTCGGAACCTCGATACTCAACTGCTCCAGTTCGGCTCGGATCGATTCCGCATGACAGAGAAGAAGGTCGGCGCGGCCCAGAACCAGCCTCGCCAATAGCCCTGCGAACGGCATTCGTTCGTGGGGTCGGACATTGTGAACATGG
Source organism: uncultured Acidimicrobiales bacterium (assembly GCA_937958015.1). Taxonomy (GTDB): domain Bacteria; phylum Actinomycetota; class Acidimicrobiia; order Acidimicrobiales; family SZUA-35; genus JABDIY01. Next base: position 39,248 of record CALGOA010000021.1, read on the forward strand.
ATCACCCGAACCGAAGCCCGGGAAAACCATAAAAGCACCAACAGCGGGAGAAAGTGGAAGGGGCTGACCCAGGGCGTGAACACGATGTCGTGCTCCTTCGCCATCCGACCGGTTCGGACCCACGAGACCGGGTTGAACCAACTGAGGTCCCAGCGTGTTCCTGGGTTCCCCACTGCGTCAGGGTCGATCGCGCTACGCCGATACAGAACCTTTGGATATTGATGACGCCATGAGAAGCGGCCGACGTCGTAGCCGAACGTTTTCATCGCATCTGCGACGCGAGCCGTGTGTTGAGATATACCACCCTTCAGCGGAGGCAGCGGACCCACGATGGCTGCAGACCTCATTGACGAATCCCCCGCACGCGACCCTCAACGAGTCGCAGGAGTTCTGAGCCCGCCCCGATCGCTCCGATGATCACCTGCATCGCAAGAAGAGACAGTGCGAATCCGAGCGCCACCGGTCGTTCGATCTCATAAAGGGAGAGAAAGGCCACGAATCCAGCTTCGCGGATCCCGATTCCGGCGATCGTGAACGGAATCAATGTGCCAAGGAAGACGAGACCACGAATCCAACCAAGCGCCGCAAAGCTAACGCCGAGCCCGATGTCTTGGGCGACTACGTAGCTAGAGAGGACGAAGAACAGATAGCCGAGCAAACCCCACACGGCGAGGCGTCCCGCGTCCACGGCGCGGACATCGCGGTGCTGTTGAATCGCATCTGCCAGCGATCCTAATTTTGGGCCGACCACAGGAAGCCGGACCACAGGTCGCAGAATTGCGAAGATTCGATCGAGGCGATCGGTGAAACTGGCCAGGACCGCAACCCCACTCGCAAGGATCAACGTGCTGAAGGTCGCGGTCAGCACTCTGAACTCATCGAACAGCTGGCTTCGCTCCAGGAGTAGAAACCCCAATGCGGCACACGCGTAGGTCAGGATCTGAACGAACTTCTCCAGCACCACAAGAGCGGCCGCACCCGAACGGCTGCCGGCATCCTGATAACGATGCCAACGCACGGCCGTCGCAGCGGCTCGTGGAAGAACCATCGTGTAGAACCGAACGGAGAGGTTGACTCGGACCAAAGAAGGAAGCGACAGATCGAGCGTTCTTCGGATCGTGCGGGTCACGATGGCCGGGATAACAATGGATCCGGCGACGTGGCTGGCCGTACCAATAGCCAGTCCCAGCGCTGTAACCCGACCGAATGCATCGGCGCTGCGCTCGTCGGCTACAAACCCGACAAGACCGGCGAGCACTGCGACCGAAAAGAGGGCCCGCAGCGAATAGGTGGTGACCTCGCGAGCCGTCATCGGTAATGCGCCTGGTTAGCCGCACGTGGCGCCGTGAACGCCTTTGCCAGTGATGCCAGCCATCGCCCCATACGTAGCCAGCAGCGAGATTCCGTGATTGAGATTTGCGACCCCGCCGGTCTCAGACCCAATCACGCGCTGGAAGGCGCGCTCGCCAAGTGTTTCACCCAAGAGCTGTTCGGTCATGGGCGCATGGGCAACGAACGGCAGTTTCGAGACGAGTTCAAGCAACACTGGCCGGAGATCACCTCCGTACCATTCGGTTGCCGGCACATCCGCAGCCGCCATCTTCGGCTGATAGATGACCTCATCGGGAAGGAGTCCTGAGCGACTCGCCATCTTGGCTAGTGCGTACTTGCCAATGTTTGTTCCCTTCGAGGGCCTTAGGAGACTGGTGGGCACGCTTGCCGCCAGCTTCGCCATTCCTTCGTGTTGATACGGCGAAACGATGGTTACCCCGGCTGCGTCAATGCTCCCGGAAATCTTCATCGCTGAGGGGGTCAGAAGTTTCTTCGCCTGATAACCGAGCTGAACCGGGTCCAAATGTTCATAGGGCGCCGCAAGCCGAGCCGCATGTTCGGCCAGATCGATCGACCGCTTCGGATCGTGACCGCCTCTCAGCCGTGAAAGCGAGCGTGGATCGAACACCCGAAACGTCAGGAAGTTTCGTTCTGGGTGGGGCAGCTTCGCCGCATCGAGCACACTTCCTGCCACAACCGCCGGGCGCCCGACGACATCGGAGAGCCGACTTGATGAAACCAGGGATCGGACGCCGCTGAGGACTCCATTCGGCAACCGGCTCAACAGCTCGACAACCTGCCCGCGTCGATACGTCAGGGGATATCCGAAGAACAGGTTGTCGCAGCCGTCTCCGCTGAAACAGACGGATCCACCCTCTTCCCGGACCGCATCGGAGACCATGACGGTTTGTGCAACATACGCCGGCCAGTTCGTTGGGGCATTCGCGATCTCGGGATACCGGCGAAGCCACTTGGCCAACTCCAATGGTTCGATCGTATGCCACCGGTGGGTGCCGCCCGTCGCCTCGACAACTTCGCCGATGAAGCGTTGATTGAAACGATCGTCGTCGTATCGAAACGTGTGAGTTCGGACGTGGTGTCCACGTTTGGCCAGGCCAGCCGCCACGAGGGCCGAGTCGAACCCGCCCAGAAGAACGTCGACGCGCTCGTCCACGGGCGCCAGTTCCTCGATCGACCGGTCAAACGCAATCTGCAACGCCTCTACCAAGTCGTTCTCGTCACCGTCGCCCCAGTCGGGAACTGCCCACGAGCTCGGCACCTTCCGCTCTGGAAACTCCTCGCCCCCGAGTACGAAAGTCGATCGAGCATCGAGCCTGACGACGTTCGCAAAGATGGTCTCAGGCCGAGGAACGAACCCGTACACCAGCAGAAAGTCCTCGACTTCCCGGTTCAGATCAAGCGGCTGGGCCGAGTTGAGCAGGTAGATGGACGTGGCGGCGTCCGTTCGGCCCTGGTCGGTCCGTCGAAAGAGTTCGGACGAACCGTAGGGATCGGTCGCGATCACCAGAGTGCCGGTTTGTTTGTTGAGCCCAAACACCACGAAGCGCCCCCAGAGTCCTGCGGCGGGGTCGCTGACGCCATCCCAACGGGAGAGGATGTGGGCAGCCGCCGCGGTTGCGTCGTGCCTGATCGAAGGAGCGATGGTGGCGCCGTGCAAGAACCCCTTGAACGCCACCACAAACCGATCGTCTTCGGCATGTCCACAAACACGCGAGTCTTGGCTCAAAACTTGGAGCGAGGATCGTTCGTGGAAATGGGTGAACGTCGCACCCGGCAGCGGCGCACCCGACCCCTTCCCTTGCTGTGCGTAGATGCCGTTTCGGATCATGCGACCGACTTCTCGGTCGCGTCGAGGATCATCTGGACATTCTGACCAGCGAGATCAATCACCTCTGGCAAGTGACGTCGGATCTCATCGGACCGACGGGAACGACTCTCGATCAATCTGTCGATCTCCGCGGCGAGCGTGGCACGATCAACCGAACCTCCGTCGAGTACCGCATTTCGCTGTCCGAACAGATCCATGATGCCGAGCGCTTTGTGGCTATAACCGAGCGCCGAGACCGCGACCGCCTGAGACAAGGCTGCCATGTTGGCATGCATGCGTGCACCCACGAACGCATCACATGTTCCGATGGCACCCTTGCGCTGTTCCGGCTCCAGGTCCTCTTCGAGAAGAATGGCATTCTCACCGATCGCTGTGGCAAGCAGCCGGGCGGGGATTCGATCGTCCTGAGTGGCGGTGGGGCCGGTTACGTGCGGAACGACGAGCACCTCGGCTCCTTCGCGCTCGCTGACCTCTCTGAGAACCGCGCCCAAGTCGGCTACGAGATCAGCTCCGCTTGTTGCGTAACGATTCACCAGAATCGGCGAAATGGAGACACCAAGCCTCATCCGGTCGGTGCGGGCCGGCAATCCCGGGACCGCTTCCGGAGCGGCTGGAGTCATCAGGAATGCAAGGTCAGCCGTGCGACGGACATCCGAGACCCCAATCTGGGACAGGAGTTCGATCGACGCATCCTCTCGAACGGTGATAAAGGAGGCGCGCCGCAGGAGAAACCTCGCCAACCACTTCAGCCGAACAAACGGACCGATCGACTGGGCGCACAACGAGTACGGGGTCTTCACCGAGTACGAGATGAGAAGCGGAACCATATGGCTGAAGCCAACGGCGAGCCCAGCATCCTCGGTCAACATGTCACCGCTGAGATCCACGACGAAGTCAGCTTGTTCGGTCTGTCGGAGTTCGTCGGTGCACAGAAGCCAGCGACCAAACCGCCTCCCCGTCGCCAAATGGAGCGGCAGCACAACGCTGTACAACACGAGATAGGCGGCGCGCCGCCGATTGCTCATGATGACCTTTGTCGGATGATGAAACGAGGCGTCGATCTCGGGAAAGGGCGATGCGATGACGACCTCGTGGCCAGCCGCCTCCAGTTGAGAGGCGGCAACGCGCTGCATAGTGGCGTCCCCGGCGTTCAAGGAATTGTATGTGCCGGTCAGAAGAATCATTAAGAGCTCCGCTGGAGGGTGGGAGTGTGGCGAGAAGGGCGCGCAGCCGAACTGTGGTCGCGCCATGCCGACCGAACAGTACTGGAATGGCAGCGATCACAGGTCGATGTGACTCATCGGCCCTACGGCAACCGGGCCCGCATAAGCTCTGCGCCATGAGAATCATCGTGACGGGCGGTTTGGGCTTCATCGGCTCGGCGGTGGTGCGTCAGGCAATCGGTGCCGGTCACGAGGTGCTCAACCTCGATCTTCAGACCTATGCCGCCGACCCTCGGACCGTCGCACCGGTCGCCGAGGACCCCAAGTACTCCGAACGACACGTCGATATCTGCGATTCTCGGGCGGTGGGCGCCGCGCTTGAGAGTTTCGTTCCCGACCGGCTCATTCACCTCGCAGCCGAGAGCCATGTCGACCGGAGCATTGACGGCCCCGCCGTGTTCGTCAGAACCAATGTGGTCGGCACCGCAGTTCTGCTACAGGAGACAACCACATGGCTCCGAGAGGCACCGAACGATCAGTTTCGATTCGTTCACGTAAGCACGGATGAGGTCTTCGGTTCTCTGGCCAACAGCGATCCACCCTTCGACGAACACTCGTCCTATTCGCCTCGTTCGCCATATTCGGCCAGCAAGGCAGCCTCGGATCATTTCGCCCGGGCGTGGTTTCACACCTATGACCTGCCCGTCGTGGTAACGAACTGTTCGAACAACTATGGGCCATTCCAGTTCCCCGAGAAGCTGATACCACTGACGATCATCAAGGCGCTCCACGGCGAGCGGATCCCGGTCTATGGCGACGGCTCAAACGTGCGGGACTGGATTCACGTGGAGGACCATGCCGCCGGACTGCTGACCGCCGCGACCAACGGTGAACCCGGCGAAACCTACCTCTTCGGCGGCAACGCCGAGCACACCAATCTCAATGTTGTCGAGACGATCTGCGATCTGGTCGATTCTCGTGTGGGCACCGGCGCTCGGAGCCGTCGGGAGTTGATCTCTTTCGTCGCCGACCGTCCGGGTCACGACCGCCGGTATGGAATTGACCACACCGGCACCACCGAACGACTGGGGTGGAAACCGGGCCACTCGTTTACCGGTGGACTAAAGGCCACGGTCGACTGGTACATCGACCATCCCGAGTATTGGGAATCGATCCTCGCCGACCGTTATTCAGGCGAACGACTGGGTTCGGCATGAAAGGCATCATCCTGGCCGGAGGCACCGGCACGAGGCTCCACCCTCTGACGCTCGCCGCGTCAAAACAGTTGCTGCCGGTGTACGACAAACCGATGATCTACTACCCGATCAGCACCCTGATGCTCGCCGGGATCCGGGAGCAGTTGATCATCACGACCCCCGAGGACGCGCCGGCGTTCCAACGCCTCCTCGGTGACGGCTCGCGATTTGGACTCGAGTTTTCTTACGCCACCCAACCCCGTCCCGAGGGTCTGGCGCAGTCATTCATCATCGGTGAATCCTTCGTTGCGGGCGGGGCCTGCGCGCTCGCCCTGGGAGACAACTTCTTCTACGGCGGCGGAATGACAGCGCAACTGCTTCACGCAGTGACCTCCTCGACCGGCGCCCGGGTCTTTGCCCAACGGGTTCGCGATCCCCATCGTTATGGCATCGTCACGCTCGACGACGCCGGCGCACCGGTCGAAATCGAGGAGAAGCCATCGAATCCCCGGTCGGATTGGGCGGTCGCGGGCCTGTACTTCTACGACGAACAGATCACCGAGATCGCCAAGCAGGTGCGTCCCTCACAGCGAGGGGAACTGGAGATCACATCGATACATCAGACCTACCTCGACCAGGGTCAACTTGAGGTGACCCAATTGAGTCGTGGCGTCGCCTGGCTTGACACCGGCACGTTTGATTCTCTGGTCGAGGCGGGTGAGTTCGTTCGCGTGATCGAGAAGCGCCAGGGCAAGAAGATCGGATGCCTTGAAGAGATCGCCTGGGAGCAGGGTTGGCTGAATGACGAACAGCTTGAGCAGGCTGCTCAGACGATGCTGCGAAGTGGCTACGGCGAATACTTGTTGCAGCTTCTCGGCTAACGAGGGGTCAACGTTTGTCCGGACTCGCCCCACTACTGTCGAGGGGTGCATCTGGTCGTGTTCTCCATCTGCAAAGACGAGGAGAAAACCATCGCCGGCGTCTTGGACGCGATTCCACCCATCATCCCCGGGATCGACACGATCCAGACTCTGGTGCTCAGCGATGGTTCGCTGGACCGAACCGCCGAGGTCGCCCGTAACGCTGGCGCCACGGTGATCGAAGGACAGACCCAACTACGTCTGGCCGCCAGATTTCAGCAGGCGATCGACATCGCCCTGGCGATGGGTGCCGATATCGCGGTGAACATCGACGGAGACCTGCAGTTCGACCCAGCCGAGATTCCGAAGCTCGTGGAGCCGATCGTGTCAGGCCGCGCTCAGTTCGTGGCCGGAGACAGATTCACCAAACCCGGCGCAACCACCCCCGGGCGCCCGGAGAACATGCCGAAGAGCCGCTACGCCGGAAACGTCGTTGGAGCCGGTGTGGTCAGCCTTCTTACCGGCACGCGTTTCCCGGATGTCACGTGCGGGTTTCGGGCTTACTCGCGCGAGGCGATGCTCACGGTCAATATCAACTCCACCTACACCTACACCCAAGAGTCATTTCAGCGATTTGCCCACGCCGGGCTCGCGATCGAAATGGTTCCCATCGCCGTGACCTACTACCCGGGTCGACGATCACGGGTCGTCGAAGGCTTCGTGTCGTTCGTCTCCAACAGTGCGGTCAATCTGCTTCGTTCCTATCGCGACATGGCCCCGCTTCGGTTCTTCGCGGTGTTGGCCCTCCTGCCCCTGCTGGGCGGACTGGGAGGTCTCGGTTTCGTGCTCACCCACTGGCTGCGCACATCACAGACCTCTCCCTACACCTCGATCGGCTTGCTGGGTGGTTACTTCTTCTCCCTCGGTGTGATCCTGATAGTGGTCGGACTGGTGGCTGACATGATGGTCCGCTCATCTCGCAATCAGGAGAAGATCCTGCGCCTTCTCAAGGAGGAGCGCTACCAGCTCTCCTCGAATGAGCGCTACGGGCTCGCCGAACCCACATGGACCAAACGAGCCAGTTGACCGACCCGACGAGCAAACCACAGATAAAGATCCTGTACCTGCTGTCCTACCGCGATCCGATGTACATCCGAACCAGGGCGCTCACCGCTGCGCTCGCCTGTTCCGAAGGACTCGACGTCACTGAGATCATCAACAGCCGTCGTGGCCCCATTCGCTATCTGCAATTGCTTCGTGCGGTCCTTCGAAGTCCACGGAAACGCTACGACGTTGTCATCCTTGGCTTCCGGGCGATCGAAGTCGTGCCCGCGGCGCGACTTCTCTTCCGACGCACTCCCCTGCTCCTGGACGCCCTGGTGTCGCCCAGCGACGCACTCGACTCCGAAGGCAAAGGTGGACGCATCGGTGAACTGGCAGGGCGAGTGCTCACCCCTATCGAACGCCGAATGCTCACGATGGTCGAGGGGATCATTGTCGACACCCATGCCCAGAAATCATTCTACGAGTCATGGGCGTCACTGCCGGAGGAACGGGTACATGTGGTGCCGGTTGGCACCGACTCCCCCGAAACGGGGACGCCCGATAGGAATGCCACCGGCAAGCTCCGGCTGCTGTTCTTTGGGACCTTTCTCCCGCTGCATGGTGTTGATCGGATCATCGAAGCCGTGGGAAGTCTGCCCGCGGGCGCCGTCGACCTCCGGCTGATCGGCGGCACCACCGACGTCGTGCAGCGGCTCGCCAGAGAACATCAGCTGGCGCCCGAGGATCTTGACCACTCCGAATGGGTGCCGCTGCAATCCATAATCGAACGTGAGATTCCGGCGGCGGATCTGTGCCTCGGAGGCCCCTTCGGCAACACCCCCCAGGGGCGTCGGGTGATCACGGGTAAGACGTTCGAGGCCCTGTCGGCGGCGCGACCGGTCGTGATCGGTGGAATCGGCGAGCTCGACCGGTGGGGGTTCGAAGACCGCCGAAACTGCCTCGTCGTCGATCAGGGCCAGAACCAGCAACTCGCCGAAGTTCTCCAGTGGGCCATCAACAACCGGTCCGCGCTGGGTTCGATCGGTGATGAGGGTCGAGATCTCTTCACCCGAACGTTCAGCCCGTCGGCAAACGCCGAACGGTTGGAGGAGATTCTTGGGGGCGTCGTGGCATCGGCCTGCTCATCATGAGATACCTGCCGCCCCGATATCTGTTTCGACGGGCGGAGATCCTTCGTTCGATCGTGCCGGGCGACCGCTTTCTGGAGGTCGGGGCCGGCGACCTCACACTCACCACCGAACTACTCGACCATTTCGGCTCCGGGATCGCGCTTGAACCCAGTGAGAATCCGGAGCGTTTCCTGCTGACTCTGGATCAGGATGTCCAAGCTCGACTGGAAGTCCAGTCGAGCGAACTCGATGCGTTTGAGCCGCCCGGAACATTCGATTGTGTGGTCAGTTGTGAGGTGATGGAGCACGTCGAGGACGACGCAGGATTTGCTCGCAGCCTCGTGCAAAACCTCCGACCGGGGGGACAACTGATCGTGTCGGTGCCCGCCCATATGCGGTTCTGGACCGTGCACGATCAACTGGTGGGACACCTTCGCCGGTATGACCGGGCCCAACTGGTCACATTGTTCTCCAACGCCGGGTGCACCGACATCGACGTTCGGTCCTATGGGTATCCGTGGATCAACCTGCTTCGTCTGCCCCGGCTCATCCTCGCCAAGCTCCAACAGGACGAACGGTCAGAGATGACCACTGCGGAACAGACCGCGTCCAGCAATCATCGACAGATTCCTGCAGGCCTGGCGTCGTCGCCCGTGCGGTTCCTCACCCGACCGGCGCTCGTTGCGCCCTTGGCCTTCATCTCCCGTGCCTTTAACAGACTCGACCGATCCGACGGTTTTGTAGTTGTCGCGAAACGCCGGTGACCTACGCAGATGCCTCGGCGGGACGGACCGGGTCGATCGCACCAGGTTCCAGTTGTTGGTGAGAGATCGACGTCTTTAGTCGTACCCGTCCACTGCTGGTTCCTCCCGAAGTTACCGAGAAACTCGTGGGCGCCTCAGCGCGGTCGTATTCGAATGTCTCCTGCACATCCTGCAGGGCGGCTGTGACCTCGAAGCTGCCTTGAAGCAGGGGTAGATCGTCCACCACGATCTCGACCTCGCTCACGCCAGGTTCGATATCGAGCAGGTCATGGCCGAGGATGTCGGCGCTCGAGAAGTTCGACACCATGATCCCGTCGTGGCTGTACAACCAGATGGCCAGCCGTATGGCCGGAATCGATTCGGTTGAGGTGAACCGAACCCGAATCCTGATCGTCTGCCCAGGATGGTGCGACTCACCTCCGTCGGCCGGCGGATCGACGGAAACACCTACGAGCGAGACCGTATCCCGCTGGTTCTTGTTGAGTTCGGTCGGGGTCCCGTCTCCATGGCGAATTCCGGTTCGGGCTTCAAGCGCATCGCGGTACACCACCACACCATCGTGCGGTTCGCCGCAGTAGATCATCTTGCCGCTATCGAGTACGACCGCCTTGTCACAGAACAGGCGCACCATGTCGGGACTGTGGGTCACGAGCACGATGGTTCGACCATCGCGCTGGAACCCTCTGACCCGTTCGAGGCATTTTCGCTGAAAGGCCTCGTCTCCGACCGCCAGAACCTCATCGATGAGGAGCACGTCGGGTTTGAGGTTCACGGCCACCGCGAAACCGAGCCGGGCGAACATGCCGGAGCTGTAGTTCTTGACCTGGGTGTCGATGAAGTTCGGAATCTCGGAGAAATCGATGATGTCGTCGATCATCTCGGTGATCTGTTCCTTGGAGAACCCCAGGATCGAGCCGTTCAAGTAGACGTTCTCCCGACCGGTCAGGTCGGGGTGAAAACCAGCACCCAGTTCGAGCAGCGCACTCATCGACCCGCGAACCCGAACCGCTCCCTCGGAGGGGCGGATCGTGCCCGAGATGCATTTGAGCATCGTTGACTTGCCGCTGCCGTTGTGACCGAGAATCCCGACCGTCTGGCCTGCGGCCACATCGAACGCGACATCGTCGAGAGCGTTAAATTCGACGCTGGAACCACGACCGACCGAAAGGAACCGTTCCATGAACGATCCGGGTCCCCCGGTCTGGCGTTTGAACCGTTTGGTGACGTGATCGACCTCGATGGCGGTGTAACTCATCAGATGGCCTCGCCGAAATCGCCTTCGAGCCGGGCGAAGGTACGAATGCCAAGAAGCAACACCACGAAAGAGAACACGAACGAAATGGCCAGAAGTCCGACGAAGAAGCCCATTCCCTGGTCGAGCATCAGGGGAAAGTGCAGCGCCTGGTCGGCTTCGCTCAGGTTCTCGGGGTTGTACAGCACCCGTTGGAAGGCCACCATCGGGCCGATCATTGGATTGAGCCCTGCGACCAATGAGCTGAGCCCCATGCTCTCGAGTTCGCGGCCGACGAAATCGAAGGTGTAGACGATCGGCGAAAACCAGAACCAGGCGAGCAGCCCCAGTTCGAGGAAATGCATCGTGTCGCGGTAGTAGACGTTGTAGGCGCCCAATAGAAGGCCCAGTCCGGTGGCGAGCATCATTGTGATGAGTAGTGCCGGGACCAGTAACCACAACATCGAGAACTTTGGAACGTGCCCGAACGCGGCCAGACCAGCGAGCAGGACGATCATCTGGAAACAGAAACTGATAAACGAGGCGCCCACGGCAGCCAGCGGCAGGATCTCGCGGGGAAACCACACCTTCTGGACCAGCGGGCCGTTGCTGACGATCGATGAGGCTGCACTGGACAGACCCACTGAGAACAGATTCCAGACAAGAAGACCCGAAAGTAGAAGAAGGCCATAACGGGGCGCAGCACCCTTGAGGATCACGCCGAACACCACGCTGAACACGGCGAGATACAGCAACGGGTTCAGGAGCGTCCAAAGGAACCCGAGCACGCTGTCTTTGTATCGAACCTTCAGTTCGCGCCGGACGAGGTTGCCGAGCAACTCGCGGAACTCCCAAACGTCTTTGATTCGGGTGGGGATGGATCGAGGAACGCTGCCGTGCTCGACCAGCGGAGGAATCTCGCTCCCCGTAACAGCTGCCATTCCCACCAGCCTAGTGCCGAGCCGTACGGTGTTTGGCGAGGGTCGACTTCGACGTTGGGCCGTCCCTGCAGCTGCGATGTGCGCAACCATCAGCGGTTCCCCGACGTCGGGAAACTATCGTTCGCCCGCATGCTGGATCAGCGTTCTCGGCGGGACCAGCCGATCCACACACCGTCTCCACAGGAACGATCCGGAGATTGGTCGGCCCGATCCGCCTTCGCAGTCCTGACCGCCGGCAGCGCCGTCCTGATCGCACTTCGATTGTGGATCATTTCGTCGGTGGCCTCGCCATTCCTGTTCGCCGATGAAACCGTAGGTTTCGGCGTCGCTCGGTTTCTCGCGGGGTTCGGAAACGAGATCGCCGGCCCGAGCGGACGCCCCCTGCTCGGACTACTCCTCAGTCCGCTCGCCGTCGCCACCGACGACCCTGCGGTCCTGCATCGGGGCGCGCTCGTTCTGAACGTTGCGCTCGGCACCTCGCTGGTGCCTTCTCTGTATCTAGCGGGCCGACGAATGCTGAAGTATCGACGCTCAGACAGCGCAACCATTGCACTGGCAGGGTCGGGCACGGCGGCCGCGATGAGCTACACCGTCATCGCCTTTCCCGAACTCCTCCTCACCGCGATCACCACGATTGCGGTTCCGGTCGTGTGGTCACGATTCGAACGACCAGACCCGCGAACCCTCATCCCGCTCGCCGCACTCTTTGCCGCATTGTTCTCCGGGGCCCATCCGCGGGGAGATGCGCTGTCGCTCGCCCTTGTCCTCACGCTCGTTCTGGCCGTCGCTCGCCGCCAGCTCGGTCCGGCCGAGGGGTTGGGCGCCGCAGCTGCGGCGATTGGCGCCAGCGCGGTCGTCGTCCTTACCTCGGCTGCGCTGAATAGTCGCCTGTACGTGGGGTCGACCAATGCCAGCTACTCGATCACCGAGATCGTGACCGACTCGATCGCCGAACCCTCACTTCTCGTACGGGCCGGCATCGGCAGCGTCTGGTACAGCGTGATCGCAACGTTCGGCCTCGCCGTGTTGGGCATCATCGCAATCTGCCGGGACATTCCCCGAAGCGACTCCCGGGGCACCGCAGCACAGTTCGTCGCCCTCCTCGTCCTCGGGTCGTTCGCCGCTTCCAGCCTTTTCGTTTCGCTGATCATGAGCGGTCAGGGCCGGGTCGACTCTTTCGCGTATGGCCGGTACGTGGAACACCTCTTTCCAGTCTTGCTGTTGTACGCGCCGGCCGTTTGGTCGCTGCGCTGGGCTCGGAACGCTGCGATGATCGGCGGCGGAGCAATCCTCGCGGCCGGAGCCGTGATCTCACGGCTGGCCTACGAGTCGGATTTCTGGACCGGCCCCACTCTGAAGACCAACATCCCGATGATCTGGTACCTGTGGGAAGGCGCCGACCCTATTCAACCGTGGGTGGCGTCCGTCGTCGGGATCGGATTGGTCGGCATCATGATGGCCGCCCTGGCCCGTGAGCGATTCCGTGCGGTGGCTATCGCAGCTTTGACCCTCGCCGGAGTGGGCACCGCGGTCGCACTCGTTCGCCAGAACATCGCGCCGTACTCCAGCTACGTCGCCGAGTGGCGGCCCGCCGCCGACGCGCTTATCGCCGAAGAGGCCACCGACGTTGCGGTGGTGACCGAGGCGTACCCGGGATTGTGGCGTCATCTGATCCAGTTCTGGGCCGACGACGTGGACTTCGATCACTATGTCACGATCGAAGACATCGGCCCCGACGCACGATGGTTACTGGCCCTGGAGGGTCAGCCGCTCCCGGTCGGGCGTTCCGGACAGATCGTCCACAACTTTCCCGACCAGGACACGGTGATTTGGCGGCTGGACCCCTAGGTTCCGAGCCAGGCTGCCCACTGCGGGTGGGCTTTGGTCGCCAACACAACCGAGAACGTCGGAGCTCGCGGTGTGGTCTTCAGCCGTAGTCCGGCCCCGGCGAGAGAACGGGACCCCTTCCGCTGGTTGTGCAACTTGCACATGAGCACGGTGTTCTCCCAGGTGGTCTCGCCGCCACGGCAGCGAGGGATCACGTGATCGATGGTGGTGCCCGCCGAGTTACACCCAGCGACCTGGCAGCAGTTGTCGTCGCGGGCCCGAAGAGCGGCCCGGGTCCACGGCGCCTTGCCTCCACGACGGAAGGCCTTCACCATGTTGAACAACCGAACGACCACGGGAAACGGGTACTCGTCGCCGCCGCAGGTGCGGATCGTGCGCTCGTCGGACTTCTCCAACAATTCGACTTCACCTTCGAGCACCATGACGATCGCTCGCCGCCAGCTGATGACGGTAAGCGGCTCGTAGCTTGCGTTGAGAAGAAGTACTGACATCGGTGACCCGCCCTGTTTGGCTAGATCGCAGAGTAGTTCCTTGTCCTCACAAACGCAGGTTGGTTTCGACCAGCTTCACCCGAAGGGCTACTGGGCCTGCCCGTAGAACCGGTCCGAAGTGGCAAGTTCAACCGCCAGTCGCACATCGTCGATCGTGAGCAGACGGTTCGACCAGTACACGATCGAGGACTCGGCTGGCGCAAATCCCATCACCCGGCTGTACATCCGGGTGGTGCGGTCTCGACGGGACTCGATCGACACGAAGAAGTACTTTCCAACCTGGATTCGGCTGAGCTCGTTTCGGTCCATCAAACCAACCCAGTAGGCCAATCCTTCGGCATCGGCTTCACGATGCAGAACGTCGCGATAGAGACGTTGTACGTACGCCCTGTCGTTACCTCCGGCACCGTTGTAGTACTCATCGGATGCGAAGAAGTACGAACCGATGTCATCGAATCGGGTCCCACCCTTGAGAACGTCACGCCAGTAGGCGGAACCGCTCGCATCGGGTTGACGACCGAATGCCGTAGCATACAAGTCCGCCAACATGACGCCCGCAAAAGCATCGCTCTGGGCCATGCGGGTGGCGACGCCGCTGCGGTCCTGCGAGGAGTAGATCTCGTCAGTCCAGCGTTCGATATCGGCGGCCGACGGATCGGTGCCGAGGAAGGTCTCGGCGAGCGATTCGACGTACTTGGCGATCTGGTCGGTCTCACCGCGTTGGATGGCGCCGATAGTGAACCAGTCCGACTTCAGACCCAGCGTGGTACGGGCGACCCAACCACTCTGCACGACCGTGCCGTTCTCGAACCGGAACTCGATCTCGGTGATCCGTCCGCCGTCGGGGCCGAGGCCGTTTCGTTTGGTTGCGACCAGCTCGAGAAGTTTGCCGCGCTTGAACTTGGCTTCGAGAGCGGTGACGTTCACGACCTTGGTCCACTGCCGGTTCGGATTGTCGACGATGGCGTCGCCCTCGTCCTGGACCGACGGGAAGGTGCCGCCAGCGGTGTACCCACCGGTGCTGGAGGAGAACTCGGTTCGAGCAACCCGACCGGCGCTGTTCACCCGGACCAGTCCGGTCGTCGCCGCAACGGCGGCGTCGGTACGGGGATCGGTCGTCGGGTTGATGGCTCCGCCCGATTTCTGGTGGAAGCGCCCCCAGAAAACCTGGCAGCGGGTGGTTTCGCAGGTGTCCGCCCACGGCTGGTGACGGGTGTCGCCGGCCATGGCGTAACTCCGGGCCGCGACGGCCTGGGCTTCCAACGCTGCCGCTGGCCACTTGGCCGGGGACTCGTTCGGGACGACGCCGCGGAGGTATTCCTCGATCGTTGTGTAGTTGGCGGTTCGGTGGGTTCCGGCTGCGTAGTCGGCCACGATCTCACCCGAATACCAGGTTCGCGCGGAACCGGTGCGACAGACGTGGAGCAACGAGTCCGGGGTGTCGACCGCCGCCGACGACTCGGCCCGCAGATGAATACGGGAATGGCCGGTGATGCCGCCCAGGAGGGTCCACGGGCCCGCGCAGCTCGAGGCATAACTGACCAGATACTGACTTCCGTCCCAGCCGAGGCGCACCGCACCGTTGGAGATCGATCCGAGATCCTCACCACCGGGTCCATACATGTGAATCAGTCCCGATCCGAGACCGACCGCAGTGGAGCGACCCTTGTTGTAGCTCAGGTCGACCCGAACCAGGTTCGGATCGACGATGTTGTCGGCGGGTACCGAACCGGCGCTGGTTCCCACATAGAAGTGATCGAGGATGCGGGCGCTCGACCATCCTTCGTTCTGGGCGTACCCGTAGGCGCCGTACTGGCCCATGCCGCGGCCATGACCCCAACCGCGGCCGGTGATGGTCACGGTTGCCGTGTCGGAGACGGCAGCGGAAGCGGATCCGGCCCACAGGAAGGGCAGGAGGATGACGGCGACGAGTAGTGCCGCAAGGTGTGAGGCAGGGCGCTTGGGGTGCATGTATAGGCCATCGGACCCATACCCCCGCCATAAAGCCGTTCTCCAGAAGATTTATCCGACTACAGCAAAAATCTTTCCAAACCGCCACCCAAAGTGACGCTTGATCACTCTTTGCCCTGCTCAGCTCTCGTTAGCGAGTGACGAGTCGGTAGTAGGCAGGACTGGCGATCATGGTGGCGGCGAGCGTCAGGTCATCCGAACGAGCCAGCTCCGACGCCCACGCTTCGCGCTGGCTGGCATCGGGGGTGGTTCCGGCGACCCGTCGATACAACGAGTCGACCCGGTCCCGGCGAGACTCGATCGAGTCGTAGAACCCGGCGGTTACCTGGGCCGGCGTGGCGGCCCCGGTCCGTATCAGACCGGCCCAGTAGGCCCGCCCCTCGGCGTCGGGGGCTCGGTGGAGCAGGGAGTCATACAACACGTCGACGTACCGCTCTGGTGATCCGGATCGTTTGAACAGTTCCTCTGAGCCATAGAAGTAGACCCCCATGTCTCGAAGCGTCACCCGTTTCGAATTCAACAGACCGGTCCAGTACGCCTTTCCTTCGGCGTCAGGATTCCGGTCGAGCGCTCGCCGGTACATGTCGTCCACGATTGAGGATGTGAACTCGGGGCGACGGACCATCGCATCGGCCAGCACCTTGGTGCCGCCGTGGTCGGTCTTCCAGTTCCAGTGGTCGATCCACTTCGCTGAGGTCGTTTCCGGGCTTAGTCGGTTCAGCACCGCTGAGATGTACTCGTAGTCGCCCGACTTCTTGAACGACGAACCGGTGAGGTCGTAGCCCGTGAGGACTGCATCGGTCGCGATCCCCGCCCCGACGTGGGTCGATGCGTTGACCACTGGCCGCTCATCGCCGAAGGTCCACCAGCGACCTTCGCTGTCGAGGACCCAACCGCCGTTGGCGTTCGGTCCGGCGACCACCGATACCGGCGCGGTCGGCACCACATCGCCGTAGCTGGTGGCGGCACCGAAGCCGATCACCTCGCCGATGTCGGTGAGCACATACCCGGAATGGCCCGAAGCCCAGACCACGATGTCGATCACACGACCACGGGGCGTCGATCGAAGTGTGGCGGCAGGCGTCTGGTGGATCGGGTTCAACGTGCCCGTTGCCGACACCGTGTAACCGATCTTGTCATCGTTGACATCACCGGCCACCGCCGGCCCTCGGGACGAGCGGTCTTGCACCTGTCCACCAAATCCGTGCAGGAACCCATCGGCGGTGACCACGTAGCCGCTCTTGCCGCTGTCTCTCACGATGAGGTCAACCGGGGACGAACCACCGGGTCGGCCGGCAACCGCCGGCGCGTCTCCGTAGGCCCGCAGCGTGCCATCGACCGCCAGTACATACCCGGCGGTTGCAGTGCCGCCGACGGCGATCGCAGTGGACGCACCCGGTGCGTTGGCGGGTGTTGCCTGTCCCAAAGCCGGACGTAGCCCGCCCCGGTTATCCACGGCCATCAGTTTGGGCCCGAAGTCGTTCCCATCGATCCCGGTGCTGCCGTAGGGCACCGGCGAGGCGAGTGCCCGGGGGGTGAACTCCGCCTTCATCTCCGAGATGATGGGCATCGTCCAGTTGCCGGGACAGGAGGTCTCGCCGAGGTCGCGGTGGCCGAGGATCGTCGGAACCGAAACATACTGTGCAGCCGGGTGTTTCAGAACGCCGGTCGTGGCGGTGTTCTTCAGCAGCGCCCGACCATTGGGGTCCACCCCGTGAAGCCGAAGTTTCCAGGCGCCGAGGTTCTTGATCGCCTGCAACGATGCCGACGACGGCCGGACCGGAGCCGGGCTCTTGATGTTGCTCTGGTGCTGACCGAGCAGTGCAACGGCGAAGGTGTTCGAGTTGAACCCGCGTGCGTGGCCGCCGATGATCGGTTTGTCGATACCGCCCGAACGTCCTTCCCAGAGGGTGCCGAACCGGTCGACCAGGAAGTTGTAGGCCACGTCACACCAACCTCGGCTCACCGTGTGGAAACGGTGGATGCCACGGAGCAGTTTGGGGACCTCGTCCTGGGAGTAGTTGTTCGTCGTCACCGTGTGGTGCACGACCATCGCCCGGATGCTGTCGGAATGACGGGGACCGTCTTCACAACCCGACGTGCCCTGTTGAAACCCGGGGCTGCCCCAATCGGCGTTGGAACGGATCGTTGGTTGGTTGGCCCAACCGGCGGAACCGTTGGCGAGGGTCGGCTTCAGAGGGACATCGATCTCGGGCATGTCGAGAGCCTCGGAATCGATCGCGGCGATCTCTTCGTCGCTGTCGAGCAACACGATCTCGACACCGGTCGTTCCTTCTCCGACCCAGATGGGACCGATCGATCCGACACCGGCGGCGGATTCGGGTCCGGACCCTTCGCCACCGGGGGTGCCGTCGGGTGCCTCGTTTTCGTGAGCGTGCAAAACCGCCCAGTCGCTCCAACCCTCATCGTTTCGTGACCGAAGAGCCAGTTGGCTGTGGGCGACGCCGTCGCCGGCGGGATCGACCGGCTGGATGATCACCATCTCGGAATCGCCATCGAGGGCGATGTCGACAACCGGAACCGCGGTCGACCGGGCCAGCACCCTGTGCTGATGACCATCCTCAACCCCAAGGTCGAGCTCGGACTCCGCAGCTGGGGTCGCCGCATTCAGAAGGGCAAACAGGTCATCGTCGAGCGGTTGGGTGTCGACGAATGGAGTAACCGCAGCCGAGACGCGCACATCGTCGTCGTCGGTGATGTTCAGTGCACTCGCTGGGACCGCGAGAAACGCCGCTACCGCCAGAAGAGTTGCGGACAGCAGAAGCTGGTTCGGCCGCCGAAAAATGTGAGTTCGCATCGAGATGTCCAAACACCCCACTCCCCCGCCTAGAGGAATCGCCAGTCTAAACACCGGCCCCCGCCCGCTCGCAAGGGCGCGGCGGCAATCGTCACCTGACCAGCCCGGATGTGACAGGCACATTCCGATCCCGTGTCGACCCTGAACACAGGACGTCAGCGACGGTCACCGAGCGCCCAAAATACCGTTTGTCGGGGGCCTTCAGCCGGGGGTCAGAGCCAGTTCGACCGTGTCCATTTCGAGGGCGTCGACCACCAACATCCGGCCGATCAATGGTCGACCGATTCCCAGGAGTAACTTCACGGCCTCGGTGGCCTGGATCGTACCGATGATGCCCGGCAGCACGCCGAGGACGCCGGCGGTGGAACAGTTCGGAGCCACCTCGGGCGGCGGCGGCTCGGGCATGAAGTTCCGGTAGGTGAATCCGGCCGTGGGGTCGAAGACGGTGGCCTGCCCCTCGAAACGAAAGACCGATCCGTAGACCACGGGAACGCCCGTTTCGACCGAGGCGTCGCTGAGGGCATACCGAACGTCGAAGTTGTCGGCGCCATCGATCACTACGTCGTAGCCGGACAGCAGTTCCACCGCGTTGTCGGAATCGACCCGCGTGTCGTGGGTGACGACCTCGACATCGGGGTTAAGGGCGGTGATGGACCGGCGGGCGGACTCGACCTTTGACCACCCAACCCGCAGCGAGTCGTGAATGACCTGGCGCTGCAGGTTGGTGACATCGACGGTGTCCATATCGGCCAGTCCGATCGTTCCAACGCCGGCGCCCGCCAGATACAGCGCAGCAGGGCTGCCCAAGCCACCGGCACCCACGATGAGAACCTTCGACTGGAGCAGTTTGCGTTGACCGGACACACCAACTTCGGGCAGCAGGAGATGGCGGGAGTATCGAGCGAGATCGTCGCCCTCGGCGTTCGGCTCCTCCCACGGCTGGCCGTCGGCCTTCCATGCGGCGAAGCCACCGGCCAGGGACACCACATCGGTGTACCCCATCGCCTGCAGCGTGGTGGCCGCTAGAAGAGAGCGGACCCCGCTGGCGCAGTTGACGACGATGGGGGTTGCCCGGTCCGGGGCAGCACCATCGATCGATGTCTCGATGAGGCCTCGCGGTACGAGCGTTCCGCCCGGGATGACCCCGAGCGCCGTTTCGTTGGGTTCGCGCACATCGAGCATGAGTGCGCCCGCATCCCGAAGTTCGGCCGCCCGGGCCGCGTCGACCTCCGGCACGGTCTCACGGGCATTGCGCAGAAGGTCGTTCAGATCCATGTCGGTCCTAACCTGCCGCCTGCTGGCGAATTCCAAGAATCGACGGGAGAAGTTCGGTGATCGAGCCGTTGACGACCGAGTCGGCAATGTCGTCCATCTCGGTGGCCTCCCCGTTGAGGATCACCACTTTGGCGCCGGTCTGTTTGGCGATGGGAACGACCCGAGCGATCGGATGGACCGCCAGGGTTGAACCGATGGACAACATCACGTCACAATTTCGAGCCGCCCACTCGGACCGAATCAGGTCTTCCTCGACCAGGCTCTGACCGAAACTGATGGTGCTGCTCTTGAGCAGGCCTGAACAGACCGGGCAGGACGGATCGGTCTCACCGGCCCGCACCCGATCCAACGCCACCTGCATCGGCGCCCGGTAGTCACACGACAGGCACACAACCTCGCGGATCGAGCCGTGTATCTCGACCAGACGATCCGGATCCGATCCCGCTCGATGGTGCAGTCCATCGATGTTCTGGGTGATCAACATCAGTAGCTGCTGGGTGCGTTCCAGATGAAGTAGCGCTCGATGCCCGTCGTTTGGTTCTGCGTTCCAGACCGGTGAGTCGAGGCGACCCAACCACGCCGCGGCACGAACGTCGGGGTCCTCCACGTAGGTCTGCAACGTGGCCCGCTTTTCTGCGCCGGGGTTCTTGGTCCAGACCCCGTTCGGGCCCCGAAAGTCGGGAATCCTGCTGTCGGTGGAGATCCCTGCGCCGGTAAGTACGGCCACCTTGGAGCCAGCCCCCACGATCTTTGCGGCCTCGGATAGGGCGACCTCGTCCGGCGTCACCTTCCTAAGGGTATCGAGTCACTAACGTTGCAGTCCGTGGAGGTAGAACAGGCAGATTTCGAAGCGATCGTGAACGAGACGTCGGCGCGAGCCCGCAACTCGGTGGATGGATTCGATCACCCGCTCGAACTCGATCGTCGAATCGACCACGCTCTGGCGTCGGTTCATGAGAACTCACACGCGTTGTCTATCGAAAGCCACCCGGGCGAAACGGCAAAGAACCGAGCCGGCCAACTGGCCCGGCGCCTTGCGTTGAACCCAGCCGATCAGCGTCGGCTGAACCGCGAGCTGGTCGCCCTCGTCGACGATCTCGATCAGCGAACGCGCCGCCAGGCCATCATCATCGATCAACTCACCGCACAGATCGATCGGCTCCTCGCTCTTCGGGCCGGGTCCCAAAACCCATGAGTCGCAAGGGCCTGCGACTGGGCATCGTAAAACCAGACCACGGCTTCGTCGGGGGATTCGAGCTGCTGATCGGCGGTCTCTCCGAAGCGATGCGGGCCCGAGGCCACGAGGTGTCGGTGGTACCGGTTCCGGCGACCGAACGTTCCCCTTCGGTTTTTGGCTACCCGGTTGCACCCGTCTTTCGAGAGTGGCACGACGAGTACTTCCGGTATCTCGAACTCGTCGAGGCCACTCGACGTCTCGATCTCGGTGGATTTGACGTGGTGTGCTCCACCCAACCACCGACCTACGCCGCTCCCCACAGCCGTGTCTTCTCCCTCACCTATCACCAGTACCGGGTGTTCTATGACCTCTCGGACGAGTTCGTAGCCGCCGGTTTTGTGGCGCCCAAGGCGCACGAAGCCGCTCAAGCCGCAGTTCGGCAAATCGACGACGACGCCATCGCGAACGTGCGGGGTTTCCTGGCCGGGTCGCAGTCGGTCGCCGACCGGTTGCGTCGATTCTGGAACGTGGGTTCGGTGGTCTACCGCCACCCGAACGTCACCGAGCTCCCTTCGCCGACCGAACGGGATCGAGCTGGAACGCACGTTCTCTGTGTTAGCCGCCAGGAGTGGCCAAAACGAACCGAGTTGTTCGTGGCGGCCATGCACATGACCGCGGCCCGGCGAGCCGGCACTCAAACCACCGGCCATCTCGTCGGCGGCGGCAGCCGACTCGACTTCGTGAGAAGCCTGGATATCGAACTGGCGGCAAACCCCGCCCACGTGGAGGATCTCCGATCACCCGATGAGGCGGGGGTGTTGTGGCGCAACATGGGCATCTTCACCAAGGGCTGGTCGCCAGCCGAGGGTGAACCGAGCGGCCGGGTCAGCATTCTTGGAGAGGTGAGCGAGCAGGATCGAAATCGCCTCTACCAGGACTGTGCGTGCGTCGTCGCCCCCGCCCTCGACGAGGACTACGGACTGACCGTTCTCGAAGCATGGCAGCAGGGTCGTCCGGTGATCGTTTGCTCCGACGGCGGTGGCCTCACCGAACTGGTGACCCACGGTGTGAACGGTCTGGTGGTCGAGCCGACCCCCTTCGCGATCGCCCAGGCGATCGATCGACTTTGCAACGACCCGGGTCTGGGCGACGCACTGGCCGAGGCTGGCCGTCAGTCGCTGGCCGAAATCACCCTGGACGACGCAATCGATGTGTTCGAGGCGACTGCGCTCACCGCTGCCGGGGGGCCGGACAACACGGTCGCTCCCCCGTCGACACAGGCGCCGATGCCGCCCGCCGACCCCACCGCCCTGCGGGCGTACGCGGCGGAAGGGATCACGACCGTGTCAGGCTGGAATGGCCCGGCGGTGGTCGATCTGGTCACTCGGCTTGCGAATGAACAGGATGTCGGCGGCAACGTCGCCGAGATCGGCATCCACCACGGCCAGATGTTCATCCTGCTGGCGCTGCTGTGCGGCGACGGCGAACGGGCGGTCGGATTCGATCTCTTCGAAAATCAGGACGAGAACATCGACGGATCGGGTCTTGGAGACCGGGACCAGTTGGATCAGAACCTGGTCGCGGCCAACGTCTCGCTCGATCGGGTGGTGCTGGAGACCCAGAACTCGATGCGACTCGATCCGGCCGAGGTGCTGAAGCTGGCCGGGGGCAGGGTTCGTTTCTTCAGCGTGGACGGCGGACACACCGCAACCATCACCGCCAACGACCTGTGGATTGCGGATCGGACGTTAACCAGGGGCGGCATCGTGATGCTCGACGATGCGTTCAACACGATGTGGCCCGGCGTTGGTGAAGGAATGCACAACTATCTTCGGCACCGCAGCAGCACCCTCGTCCCGTTTGGAAACATCGACAACAAGACGTTCTTTACGAACTCGTCGAGCCATGCCGAGCACTACCGCAACGTGATGCGCACACCATTCGAGAACTACCTGTCCCGGGACGACGAGCTCTACGGATCTCCGATGATCTGCAGCAACCCAACTCCAGCGCAGTGACGGGCTGACTCGGGAAGGAACCGATGGAGATCAGCGACCGCATGCCGTATCCGAAACGGCGGGTGAATGTGGGAGGGATTTCCATCGCCACGGTGGACCACGGTGAGGGGGATCCGATCGTCTTCCTGCACGGCAACCCAACCTCGTCCTACCTCTGGCGCAATGTGATTCCCTATGCCGAACCGTTCGGTCGCTGCATCGCTCCGGATCTGATCGGGTTTGGCGACTCGGACAAGCTGCCCGGATCGGGACCAGGTTCGTATCGGTTCGTCGAGAATCGGATGTACCTCGATCGCCTCTTGGAGTCGCTCGGGGTCAACGAGCGGGTTGTTCTAGTGCTCCATGACTGGGGCTCGGGTCTCGGGTTCGATTGGGCAAGTCGCCACCCCGGCGCCGTGGCCGGTATCGCCTACCTCGAGGCGAACGTGGCTCCCCGGTCGTGGAGCCAGCTGACCGACGAGGGCCGCTCCTTCTTCGAACAGCTGCGGACCGAACAGGGCGAACGTATGGCCCTGGTCGACAATGTGTTCATCGAGCAGGGCCTTCCGGGCGGTGTCATCCGACAATTATCCGATACCGAGATGACCGAATATCGCCGTCCGTTTCTCGACCCCGGAGAGGGGCGACGGCCGACACTCACCTGGCCGCGGGAGATCCCCTTTGACGGTGAACCCGCTGACGTCCACGCGATCGTGGCGAACTATTCGGCGTGGCTGGCCGCCTCAGAGGTACCCAAGCTCTTGATCGACGTCTCCGAGGGCGACACGCTCCGCGGACCGCTCTTGGATTTCGCCAGAACCTTTCCCAATCAGACCGAAGTGTCGGTCACCGGCCGGCATTTCGCACCGGAAGACAGCCCTCACCAGATCGGCCGAGCGCTAGCGGACTGGCTCGGGAGCGTCACTTAGAAGGGTTCGGTGTCGTGCTGCTCTTGTCTGACCCGGGCCCGGTGTTTTCGCCAGTGGATTTCGGCCTCGGTCTTGCTGCGGTGATGTTCGGGGCAGAGCAGCTGTCCGTTTGCAGTATCGGTCCGTCCGCCGTCCTGCCATTCGACGACGTGGTCGACGTGATCCCACCGGCCGGGTTTTCGACATCCGGGAATAACACAGGTCCGGTCCCGGAACAGGACCGCCTGTCGGGAAGCGCCCGTGAAGAGCCGGCTCGTCCGACCCAGATCAACCCGCCTCGATTCTGAGTAAACAACACATCGGGCGATGCGGTGATTCAGCGCTATTCGAAATGCTTCCATCGGCGTTATCTGGCTGCCGTCGAAGGTCTCGCACATATAGCCGGGACGAAACACGGTGTCCGCAGGCAACTGAGGTTCACCGTTAACATACGCATCTTTCGCCCGTTCGAACGTCTCACCATCGAACATCACGACCAGCAACGGATCGGGCGCCGACCCGTCTCTCGGAGCGGCGTTGGCAAGATTGGCAAACATTCCCACAGCGCGCGCCATCCAATACCGTCGGCCACGTCGAACAACCGGTCGCAACGTGTATTCACTCACCGAGTAGTCGACGGCTTCGTTGTCTCCACCATCGCTGTAATCACAAGTTGGTTCGGTCGAAGCTTCGGGATTGGTGTGTTCGGCGACCCGGTCGGCTTCCATCGCTTTCTCGGCGACCCGGATCAATCCTTCCTTCAATTGCAGGGCATCGGCAGTGAGCATCAGTCCTCTGATACTCGTGGTGCCGTCACGATTATCGGTGAAGTCGAGTCCAAGCCCCTTGTCTTCGGGAGCTTGGGCATCAGGGTCAGCATCTTCGCAGAGTGCGATCCACGCCTCACACGCCTTCCGAAAGCCCGGGAAGTCCAGCTCACGAGCGAGGTCCACCATCATCTTGTGGTGATCATCAAACGCTTCGGCCCGGTACCGCGACCGGTTCCGGGGCAGACACTTCTTCAGCACGTTCAGGTGGTCCGACGTGAGCACACCCTCGGCGACGGCCTCCCCGATTGCATCGAACCGATCGACCAACCGACCCGTCTCGACGATTCTGCGACCCTGCAACTGAGAGATGTTGGCCTCGTGCGCCAGCCAGTGACCCGGGTTCGACAATCCACTGCCGACCAGGCCCCCACGATCGGCGAGCGCCGCAACTTCAGACCCGATGAACGCGGTGAGGCGATCCCGAGCGGCAATCAAACCGGCCTCGCGGCGCCCCTGAGGCAGGGAATCTGCCTTCATCAAGTCACCGAGGATGTCCGCCAAGACCACCATAGGTAAGCGTATCAAACATGTGTTTGTTGCTGCTATCAAAAACCGACGAAATTATTGAAATAGATTGAACCTTTTCGTGGACAGTCGTTGATCTGCGTCCACCTCACCAGGCGAACGCAAAGCGGAACTTGTCGACCAACTCCCGACGGCCAAGCTCGGTCACGGTGAGCTGGCGTTTCTCCTGTCGGCGTCGAAGCCAGGCGTTGTCGATCATGTGATCCAGAAGAGCTGCCGGTAGAGAGCCGGCGAAGTGGTCGCGTCGTTCGGTCCAGTCGAGGTCGATCCGCAACATGGGGCGGCGGAGGGTGGACAGGTGATCGACATCAATCCCAAGGTCGGTGAAGAACCGGGAACCGGCGACGGTCAATTGCGGGGTGTGATCGCGGATCAGAACCCACTCATTATCGAGCAGCGCCTGGTGCAGTTCGACGCCGAGCTGGCCGGCGATGTGGTCGTAACAGCTGCGGGCGTACCCGAGGCCGCTGCCGGGTGTCGGTCGTTTCGGCGGACTGGTCTCGGGGAGGTCGAGGGAGTCCATCCGTTCGAGCAGATCAGCTACCTCTCGGGAGGCGATTCGATAGTGTCGGTGCCGACCGGCGGGTTCAACCCTCACCAGTCCTGCGTCGATCAGTTTGCTGAGGTGGCCGCTCATGGTGGATGGCGCAACACCACAGGCCCGGGCCAACTCGCCGCTGGTGTGAGCCGTCCCCGACAACAGCGCAGCAACCGTCGACGCCCGGGTGGGGTCTCCGAGTGCTGCGCTCAGGGTATGAATCCGGCTGCCTTCCATCGTCCGAGCGTAGATCGACCATGTTTCGGCCAGCACCGAAACGTCCAGACCATCGGTGGCGCCTGAACGGCCCCCAATCGGAATCGATCCCTAGAGACCGAGCCCCGGTTACGCCAACTAGCCGCGAAGCGTTCGCCACGCAGCGTCCAGAAGCCTCCGTGGCGCCTGAACGGCCCCCAGAGGGAATGACAGCCTCCGTGGCGCCTGAACGGCCCCCAGAGGGAATGACAGCCTCCGTGGCGCCTGAACGGCTCCCAGAGGGAATAATAACCCCATGGCTGATGTGCGTGTTTGTGTTGCCCACCCTTCGTCGCTGGGCGAGTGCCCAACCTGGGACGAACGATCCGCGACGTTGTTCTGGGTTGATATCGAGGGCAAGGCGATCCACCGTTTCGACCCGTCGACGGGTGAGGACACGTCGAAACCGACGGTGGGGCGGCCGGGATCGTTCGTTCTCACAAGTGATCCGGACGTGTTGTTGGTGGCGATGGAACATGAGCTGTTGTGGTTTCACTGGCCCACCGGGACAACTCAGGCGTTCGTCGCGCTCGAAGCGGCCGGCAACGGGAATCGTTTGAACGACGGCAAAACCGACCGGGCGGGGCGGTACATCGTCGGGTCCATGTTTGAGAACCCCAACGACGGCCGGGCGACCGGCAGCCTGTACTCGGTTGAAGCCGATGGTTCATTCCGCACCGTGCGCACCGACATCGGAGTCACCAATGGTTTGGCGTTCGATCCGGTGCACGGGCGGGCCTACTTCGCCGACACCCATACCCGCACCGTCCTCACGTTCGACTACGACGATGCCAACGGCGACTTCACCAACGAACGGGTCTTCCTCGACTACGACGAAATGCCCGGTCTGCCCGACGGCTCCTGCATTGACTCCGAGGGCTTCTATTGGTCGGCCTCGGTGTATGGCTCATCCCTGATTCGGGTCAGTCCCGATGGTGAGGTGGTTGAGCGACTCGAGCTGCCGTTGGAAAAGCCTTCGATGCCGGCCTTTGGCGGGTCCGACCTTCGAACGATGTTCATCACCACGATCGGAATGGGTGGCAGTCGACCTTCGGCCGAGGGCCCCCCAGGCTTCGACCCCGGCAACCTTCTGGCCGCCGAGGTCGCAGTACCGGGCCGCCCCGAGGCCGTTTTCGCCGGGACGCCACCACAATTCTGACCCTTTCGGTGGGAAAGTGATGTTCGTCTAACTACGCTCGTTTACGTTCTCGGCGTCGAACACATGGCACGCTCATCGGAACCCGCATCCCCCTCCCGTGATGGTTCAGCAAATGGCAACGAGGAGCTTGCACATGTCACCCAGCAAACCAGCGACCTGGATCACCCCCTCCGTGCCGCCGCCGAGTTCGGAGCGACCGGTCACTCCAACCAAGATGGTGCCCAAGGGTGCCACCCAGGTCAAAGGACGCCGAGCCAGCCGGGCCCGCCGAGCCGAAGACCGGCAGCCAACTCCGGAACGGTTGAGCATCAAGCCATGGCCGAACCCGCTCCTACAACAGGGGACGCCAGCATCGGGCTTTTACGCCGAGCGATACTACGGACCCATCGTCGGGCCCACCTGCCTGCTCCTGTTACGAACCTTGACCACTCGTTTGGAGACCGATACCGAAGGTTTCTCCGTTGATACATCGGAGCTGGCCGCAAGCATCGGCTGCTCGGCCCGGGGTGGACTGAACAGTCAGTTCTGGAAGGCGGTTCGGCGTGGCGGCCGGTTCGGACTGATCAACCAGGTCGATGACCGGATCGCCGTCCGCACCGAACTGAGCCAACTAACCGCGCGGATGGTTCAACGTCTTCCGAGCCAGTTGCGGTCCGAACATCGGGTCTGGACCCAGACCGGCGCTCCCTCGGCCACACCTCTCTTCGGTGGTTCGATGCCATCGGAGCCGGTGCCACCCATAGAGGTGCTTCGGCTTGCGGCGCGAGGCCTGTGCACTCCGGCCGAACTCCGATCGCTCGACCGGGCCCACAAGTTCCGATAGGCCTAGACCACAAGGTCCGCTGCCCAGCGCAGATACCCCCAAACGTGGGCCTATCGGCCCGCAGCGTCAGGCCTGTTTACTCTCACGCCACCACCCCTGTCTTTGAGACAGTCGGGGTGTGCACGCCATTGATACACCGCGAACCACCCTTGCGCCGTCCAACGAGCCTCGCAGCTTCACCGCCACCAAGCTCTCGGTCATCGCGGCGGACATGGTCGTTTGCACCTGTGGCGTCGTCATTGCCAACGCTCTGTCCACAGCTAGCGCGAACGTGGCATCGGCAACGTTCGTGCTCCTCATCTCGTGGGCCTTCTGGTTGAGCCGAGCCCGCCTCTATTCAATTCGTTTCATTACCCGACGGTCCGAAGAGATTCGTCGCATCATCGACAGCAGTCTCCGAGCGCTCGGCACGACCGCTCTCCTCGGCTTCCTCTTCCGTTGGGACATCAGTCGACAATGGCTGATCCTCGCGTCGATGATCGGAACCGGCGCTCTCCTCGCCGAGCGTGAACTGCTGCGTCAGCGATTCAACGCCCGGCGTCGCACCGGGTCGATGCGTCGGTCCATCGTGATTATCGGCGACAACGACGAAGCCAACGAACTGCGGGAGATGTTCGCCGACGACCAGAACCTTGGATATGAAGTCGAGGCCGTCGTCGCAACCACGCACAATCCCTCCCGCCCCGAACTGCTGTCCGACGTGTTTCTCTGTCTTGAGCGCACCGGGGCCACCGGCGTGGTCGTGGCTGCTACCGCGATTCCTCCCGCGCACATGAACCGACTGGTTCGAGACCTTCTCGACAGTGGTCTCCACGTCGAGCTCAGCTCAACACTCGCCGATATCGAACCTCACCGACTGACCGTTCGCCCTCTCGGCCGCTACCCGGTCGTGTACGTAGAACCCGTGACCCGTCGAGGATGGCGAGCCGCAGCGAAGCGGGCGTTCGACGTCGCAATCGCCTCAACACTCCTTCTCCTCAGCGCCCCGTTACTGGCGATCCTTGCTCTGCTTATTCGGTTGGATTCCGCCGGCCCGGTGCTGTTCCAACAACAGCGCGTCGGTCGAGACGGTGTGCTCTTCGACGTGCTCAAGTTTCGAACGATGGTCGAGAACGCCGAGCAGCTCAAAGCGGACCTCACCGACGACAACGAAGGCTCCGGTCCGTTGTTCAAGATGAAGGAAGACCCCCGGGTCACCCGAATCGGACAGATCCTTCGCAGTACTTCGCTCGACGAGATTCCTCAGCTTTGGAACGTCGTTCGAGGAGAGATGAGCCTTGTCGGACCGCGACCAGCACTCGCATCGGAAACCGAAGCATGGGACGACGACCTCTACGGGCGCCTGCGGGTACGCCCCGGCATCACCGGCATGTGGCAGGTATCGGGCCGAAGTGGCACCACCTTCGAGGAATACACCCGCCTCGACCTGTTCTATGTGGACAATTGGTCCCTGGTCGTCGACCTGTCGATCCTGCTACGCACGATCCCCGCCGTGCTCAAGTCTGACGGCGCCTACTAGACGACCATCGACTAGAAGTCGGTAGCGAAACGGGCCAGCGCTCTCGCCCCGGCGCCGGTGGCACCCTTGACGAAGACACCGTCATCGCCGTCGGCCAATGCTGCGAGCCCCAGATCCAGGTGGGCCCAGGGCACGCCGTCGACGAACTCCTTGAGGAACAGACCCGCGACGAGTGCGCCGCCATAGGGACCCTTGCCGATGTTGCGTAGGTCGGCGATGTCGCTGTCGAGATCCTTGCGGTACTCGGTGGGCAGCGGCAGATGCCACACGTTCTCACCACTTGCCTCTGACGCAGCGCGCACCGCTTCGACCACGGCATCGTCGTTGCCCATGAGGCCGGTGAACTTCGGGCCCAGGGCACCGGTTACCGATCCGGTGAGCGTGGCGATATCGACGATCGCATCGGGCTTCTTCTCCGCCGCCAGCGCCAAGGCGTCGGCCAGAACCAGCCGACCTTCAGCGTCGGTGTTCAAGACCTCGACCGTCTTGCCATTTCGAGCTGTGAACACATCACCGGGGCGGCCGGCATCGCCGGAGGGCATGTTGTCGGTCAACGGGATGTATGCGGTCACACCGTTCTTGCAGCCAAGTTCGCTGAGCATGGTCATTGCGCCAACAACCGCGGCGCCGCCGGCCATGTCGACCTTCATGGTCATCATTCCGGTGCCGGTCTTGAGGGACAGCCCACCCGAATCGAACGTGATGCCCTTACCGACCAGCGCGATCTGCTTCGCCTTGGATTTACTCGCCGGCGTGTACGTGATCTGGAGCAGCCGCGGTGGATGGGTGGAGCCCTTGTTCACGAATTCGATTCCCCCAAGCTTCTCCTTGAGGATCCGGGGCTTGTCCCAGACGGTCACCTTCAATGGCCCGGCACCCTTGACTGCCGAACGCGCAGACTTGACGAATTCGGTCGGCAACAGTGAGCCGCCCGGCTCGTTGACCAGGTCGCGGGTGATCGCCACACCGGACACCATGCGTTGACCGAGGGCGAAGGCCGCGGCGATTCCCTTGCCCTTTGCAACCACGGTGATCCTGGTAGTGCCGCTCTTGGGCGTTGTGCCCTTCCCCTTCTGGGCTACATACCGGTAGGAAGCCAGACCGGCTCCCTCGACTGCGGCGGTTACCGCGTCGGCACTGATTCCGTCACCCATGACGAGGGCGACGGTTGACTGGCGGGAGACCGCCCGGGCAAACGCCGCGGCGGCGCGGCGGTAGTCATCGACGGATGCGTCCGACTCTCCACCGGACCCCAGACCGACGAGGACCTCGATAGGTCCATCCTCGTTCGGGATCGAGAGCGTCTGGCCCGGCTTGGCCTCGAATCCTGACGCATCGGCGAAGCGTTTGCGATCCGGCGAGAGGTCGTCGACATCGACGACGAACGAACCGGTTGCGGTTGCGCTCCTCGGGATCGTGCCAGCAAGTTTGAGATCGGGTCCGTACGAGGCCATTCGGCGAGGGTACAACCACACGTCACCCGAGGGGTTGTTCGGCCCGTACCCGCTTGGTTTCGGTCCGATTCAACCCGGAACACGATGGTTCGATCGAACCACCTCAGCCGTGTGTTTTGCTCGCAGAGCACCCCGGGAAACGCTTGTACCTTCAGCCTCATGGGAAGTCTTCGTCGTCTGTTTCTGTTCCTCGGCTTCATCGTCGCAGTGCTGATTGTGTCCGTTCCGGCCTTGGCCGAGTTCGATTCCGAGAAGCAGACCGAATGGGGGGTGGAAACGAAAGGCAACTCCGACACGATCAGCCGCTGGAAGGCCCTCTCGTGGGAGGTCGACCAGGTCGACGGCACGATCTTCATCGGTGGCAACTATCTCGATGTCACGAACGGCATCCAAACCCACCGCCAGCCCTACCTGGCCGCATTTGATGCCGACACCGGCGCCTGGCAGTCATGGTTCCGACCCGAGGTCGGCTCCGCGGTCTTCGCGATGCAACCCACCTCCGACGGCGGACTGCTCGTCGGCGGCGAGATCGACACGTGGAATGGAGAGACCGTCGGTGCTCTGGTCAAGATCGACCCCGCTACCGGTGAACGTTGGCCGGGCTTCCAGACTCGGGTGTTTGGCGGCAACTCGGTCGTGCGAGATCTGAAACTTGAAGAGGACGGCTACGTCTACGCGGTTGGTTCGTTCACCACCGCTACGTCGGGGAACGGTCCGATCGCGGCGAACGGCGCCGTTCGG
>CALGOA010000022.1 GCA_937958015.1 uncultured Acidimicrobiales bacterium
CACGTAGGTGGCGCCGCTACGGACCCGGTCCTTCAGCTCCTCCACGATGGTGAACTCGACACCCTCTTTTCCGAGCGCAGCACCGGCCGCCCTACCAACGCGACCTCCGCCAATCACGACCGCCTTTGGCACGCTCGGGCCCGAAGGATCTGCGGTTTCCTCGAAACCCTGATCGAATCGGCGAAGCTGATCCTTGGAACCAGCGAGCAGCAACAGGGCCGAAGAACTCAGCACCGTCTCGGGGGTTGCGATCTCGAATTCTCCTCGGTCCCACACACCTATGAGCCCCACGTTGAAGCGCTCGCGCAGTTTGGCTTCGGCGAGTCTGTGCTCGACGAGATCGGTTCCAGTGACCCCAGCCTCGGCGATCTGAAGTCCCGCGAACTCACCTATCACGTGACTCTTACCACCGAGACCCAGCGCCCGTGCAGCCATCGAGGCTCCCAGCACCTCCCCCAGCTGGATTACTGCATCAGCACCAGCGATCTCAAGAACGTCGACCGAAGCGGCTCTGTTCGCAGTCGCGACGATCTCGACGTCCGGTGCGATCTCGCGAACCGTGAAGGCGATGTTGGTATTGGTCTGATCGTCGAGCGATGCCACCACCATGGCTGCACTGCCGGCGCGGGCCCGTTGGTAGGTGAGCTGATCATCGAGCGGACCGACCATGACCCGTCTACCGACGTCGTGCAGCCGTCCGGCCTCCTCGACGTCGTCCACGATGACGACATAAGGAACTCCGGCATGTTCGGCATCTTCGATCAGCGCCTCCTCCACCGGACCGAGGGCGGTCAGGATGATGTGGTCCGTCAGGGACGACGGGACCGAACGGGGGGCACGACGGCGGTCCCGTTCAGACATCCACGGGACGAAAACAAACTGGATGAAGACGAAGGGAAGTACCACCAGTAGGAACGTCGACCCGGAGAGAAGGACCACAACCGAGAAGATGCGGCCCCAGTCGGACTCGAACGTGATGTCGCCGAAGCCCAGGGTGGTCATGGTCGTGAGCGTCCAGTAAACAGACGTGGGCCACGAGAACGACCGCCCCTCCGAAGCCATGATTTCGTGAAATAGCGCGCTGAACGTTGCGACCATGGCGACGAAGATCGACAGGAGCGAGAAGACGGTCTTGCGCTGTCGACGAACCTCGGCCCGACGGGTAGCCGCCAGCACCCGATCGAAGTCATCGAATCGATCGTCAGCGCCAATACGCCCGGCGACCTGCGCGATCGTGACTCCAAGCGACTTCAGCATATTCCCCGAATGCTAGCCCCTCTGTCATGTAAGACCGGAGGGTGAGCTCCCCAGCTAGCTCGGGGCTGCTCCACGTGAGACCAACGTGATCCTGCTGGCATCGGCGGGCATCGACCCGAACCCAGTTTCGGCGTCACCGCCCGACGCGTCTTCAACATTGCCCGCCTTGGGCGAAACCGATCCAACTCCGGCGGTACGGTCGTTCACTGTGGAGGTCGGGCGGGCTGCGCCGGGGCGACAGCAAAGACTTCGACCGTGTGCTCGCTCGCGCCTTGACCGGTACTCCGAACCAGGTCGCCGATCATCTCGCACGACTGGCGGCAGTCGGCGTCAAACGAGTACTGGTCGCCCTCCACGACCCGCTCGACCTCGACGCGATCACCGCGTTGGCCGAGGCTCGATCACTCCTTATCGAGCGCCCTTGACCGCTGAGTCGCTCAGTCGGTGCCATGGCGACGTTCTGCTTCGGCCTTGAGCTCAGCAGTCAAGGTTCGAGTAGAGCCAGCCCCGGCGCGGTCAACCTCTGATGTCAGGAACGATGCTCTTCAGTTGGGTGACATGAGCAGGTTCGAGTTCGGCGAGAGTGCGAACACCCAACAACTTCATGGTGCGCTCGACTTCTTCGGCCAGAATCTGGATCGCTCGCTCGACGCCGGGACGACCGCCGGCCATGAGCCCGTAAAGGTAGGCCCGACCTATTAGCGTGAATCGTGCGCCGAGAGCGATAGAGGCCACGATGTCCGCTCCGGACATGATGCCTGTGTCGATCATTATCTCTGTCTCGTGGCCGAGTTCTCGAACCGCCGCTGGCAACAGGTGGAACGGCACCGGTGCTCTGTCGAGCTGCCGGCCACCGTGATTCGACAGAACGACACCATCGACTCCGAGCTCCACACATCTGCGCGCATCACTGAGTGTCTGTACACCCTTGACAACCGTCTTGCCCGGCCACTGATCCCTGATCCACACTAGATCCTCGAAGGTGACCGTCGGATCGAACATCGAATCGAGTAGCTCGGCAACGGTGCCGTCAAATTCGGTGAACGTGGAAAAACCGATGGGTTCAGTGGTCAGGAAATCGAACCACCAGCGCACCTTGGGGATCGCGTTGAGAACCGTGCGCCCGGTGAGGGTCGGCGGCACGGTAAGACCGTTGTAGCGATCCCGCAATCGAGCACCGGCAACCGGGACATCGACGGTGACCAACAGCGTGTCGAAACCGCTCATTGCCGCCCTGTCCATAACTTCGATCGAACGTTGGCGGTCTTTCCACATATACAGCTGAAACCAGTTGCGACCGTTCGGATTCGCCTCGGCCACACCCTCCGGTGTCGTCGTACCCACCGTGGACAAAGAGAATGGGATACCGGCTGAACCGGCAGCTGCAGCACCAGCTCGTTCGCCCGCTGTGTGCATCATGCGCGTGAAACCCGTCGGAGCGATGCCGAACGGCAACGCCGAGGGGCCCCCAGCGATCGTGCAGGTCGTGTCGACATCCGAGACATCTCGAAGAATCGACGGATGGAACTCGATATCGAGGAACGCTTGGCGCGCCCGTTCGAGGGAGAGTTCCGTTTCCGCCGAACCATCGGTGTAGTCGAACGGGGCCCGGGGTGTGACCCGCTTTGCGATGTCACGCAAATCGGCGATGGTGTGTGCGCCGGCGAGCCGGGACGCGGTGAGGTCTAATGTCGGGCGTTTGAAATTCAACAGGTCGGCAAAGTCTGCCGGCCGCGGAATCTGGCGTTTGGTCATAGCTGAGCACTCCCTTGCTCGATCGAGTCGAACCTACCGATAGCGATGCCTTGAACGATTGCGTTGCCCAGCGCTGCAGCTTCCGGCGACCCGACACCGAACGTAAGTCCGGTGATCTCAGAGAGCCGCTGGGTGAGAAGCTCCATGCGAGCCGCACCACCGAACAGAACCACATCGTCGAACGCCTCCACCTCCTGAAGCTGCGAGATCACGTCGCCAGTGACCGTCGCAACCGACTCGATGATGCTTCGTGTCACCAGGCCATGGTCGGCGTCTCGCGGCATATCGGCGAGCGCAGTGTAAGTGGTCAACATGTCGTCGGGCGCCCGGAGGGATCCGTGATCGACGTCGACGGTCGGCACGTTTGCCGGGTCTATTCGGTCTGCTGCTGCCACCAAGTCGCCTATCGGGATGTCATCCCACCCCTGCCGACACTGCTCAAGGATCCAGAACCCCGTGACGTTTCGCAGAAACCGGAATCCGTTGAGTGCGCCGGCCTCGTTCGTGAAGTTTCGTTGCTGGGCCCAGGCGGAGGTGTCAGGTGTCGGTCGTTCGACGCCAGCAAGCATCCAAGTTCCGCTGGCCACGAAGGCAGAACCGCCCCTTGAACGTCGACCCATTCCTGCGACAGCAGATGCCGTATCGTGTCCGCCGACAAGCGAAACCGGCACGCCTCGCCACTCGCCGACGACCCGCCCAGCTGATTCGATCTCACCCACGATCGACGGGTCGATACCAGCGAGGCCGACCAGTTCAGGAGACCAGTCTCCGGTCCCAAGGTCTACCAATCCTGAACTGCCGGCACTGGTTCGCTCGGTGAGCGCGACCCCCGTGAGCTCGTGCACGATGAGCTCGGGCATCCAGAGGAGTCGTGCCGCCCTGCCGAGTTCGGTCGGGTCATGGGTCGCTAGCTGAAAGACGGTGTTAAACGGTTGCAGCTGCAATCCGTTGATTCTGTACATCGCATCGGCACCGAAGTCGTCGACGACCGTCCGGTAGTTGTCGGTTCGATGGTCCCGATACGAGTAGGGAGCGCTAATCAGTTCGTTCTTCTCGTCCAATAAGCCGTAGTCGACGGCCCAGGTATCTACGCCGATCGAGGCTAACGGTCCGAGTTCGAGACAACGTTCCAGCCCGACGGTGACTGCGGAAATGATCCGGTTCCAGTCCCACCGGAGGTGGCCCACCGAGTCGTACACAGGGGAATGTGCGACGCGGTGAACGACCTCTGGTGTCAGCGGTGTCGCATCGAGATCGACACGGCACACGCGCACCGACGTTGCTCCACAGTCAACGGCGGCGACAACATACATCGCGATCTCAGCGCAAAAAGGCGGCAGCGACGCCCGAATCGACGGGAATGTGTAGCCCGGTGGTCTGTTCCAACTCGCCACCAGTAAGTACAGCAACTGCGGCAGCCACGTGTTCGGGCAGAACCTCGCGCTTGAGGATGGTTCGCTGGGCATAGAAGGCGCCGAGCTCCTCTTCCTCGACGCCATAGGTCTCGGCCCGTTGCGCCCCCCAGCCACCGGCGAAGATACCGGATCCTCTGACGACACCATCGGGGTTGACTCCGTTGACCCGAATACCGTGTTCGCCAAGCTCAACCGCCAGAAGCCGAACCTGGTGAGCCTGGTCTGCCTTGGTCGCAGAATACGCAATGTTGTTCGGCCCGGCGAACACCGAGTTCTTCGAGGCGATGTAGATGATGTCGCCGCCGATGCCTTGGTCGATCATCGCCTTCGCCGCCGCTCGGGCGACCAGAAAGGACCCCTTCGCCATCACGTCGTGCTGTAGATCCCAATCGGCTTCGCTGGTCTCGAGCAGGGATTTGCTCAGCGAAAGCCCGGCATTGTTGACAACGAGATCGATGCCGCCGAACGCGAGGGCCGCCTCATCGATCGCATGCTGTACGGCCTCTGCACTCGAGACATCAACGCCCACGCCGTACGCGACGTTCTCGTTGCCCAGCTCCTCTGCTGCGGTCTTTGCCTTGTCTTCGTCGAGATCTGCGATCACCACACATGCACCGTCGGCGGCCAGACGATGTGCGATCGCTTTGCCGATGCCAGATGCAGCTCCGGTGACGAGCGCAACGCGCGTCGCGTGTGACTTCGGCTTGGGCATCCGCTGCAGCTTCGCTTCTTCGAGCGCCCAGTATTCGATCCGGAACTTCTCTTGATCGCTTATCGGTTCGTAAGTCGAAAGCGCCTCGGCCCCCCGCATCACGTTGATCGCGTTGATGTAGAACTCGCCTGCAACCCGTGCGGTCTGCTTGTTCTGCCCGAAACTGAACATCCCGACACCCGGAATTAGCACGATCAGCGGATCGGCTCCGCGCATGGACGGAGAGTCCGTTTCTGCGTGGGATTCGTAGTAGGCCCGATAGTCAGACCGGTACTCGGAATGGAGCTCATGAAGGCGAGCGATGCACTCTTCGACCCCTGCCGTTGACGGCAGGTCGAGCACCATCGGTTTGACCTTCGTTCGAAGAAAGTGGTCGGGGCAGCTCGTCCCGAGTGCAGCCAGTCGAGGGTGTTCTTCACGAGCAAGGAAATCCAGCACGGCGGGATCGTCGGAGTAGTGACCAACCTTTGGGCTGTCGTGCGAGGCGATTCCTCGGATGGTGGGGGCGAGCGCTGCAGCTTTGGCGCGCCGTTCTTCGGCCGGCATCGCTTCGTAGCTATCCAACTGAGTCCCGAAGGGCTCCGAAACCCCCTGAGTCTGTATGTATTCGGCGGCCGTGCCAATGATCCAGAGCGAATTGCGTTCGCACTCTTCACTGGTGTCGCCCCAAGCGGTGATTCCATGGCCACCGAGAATTACGCCAACCGCGTCGGGGTGTTCTCTCTGGATGTCGGCAATATCGAGCCCGAGTTGGAACCCTGGACGACGCCAGGGCACCCATGCAACCTTGCCTCCAAAGATCTTCGCCGTGAGCTCCTCGCCATCTTTGGCGGTGGCGATCGCGATGCCAGCGTCGGGGTGAAGGTGGTCGACATGCGGGGCTTCCACCAGGCCATGCATCGCCGTGTCGATCGAGGGCGCCGCACCGCCCTTTCCATGTGCGCAGAAGTCGAAGGCCGCTACCATCTCGTCCTCGCGGTCCACTCCTGGATAGACGTTCACAAGAGCGCGGAGCCGGTCGAGCCGGAGGACGGCGAGGCCGTTTTCTGTCAACGTTCCGAGGTCACCACCAGAACCCTTCACCCACATCAGTTCAACGTCATCGTTGGTGACAGGATCGGCGTCGACGCCCTTGGCTGAGGTGTTACCACCGGCGTAGTTGGTGTTTCTGCGGTCTCCACCCAGGCGGTTCGACCGGGTGAGTAGTTCTTCGACGGTTGCGTGTGTCATGGTTCTGTTCCTCAAACGCCCCAGCCAGCCTGTTGGCCGCCCTGTCGCGTCCGCTCGATCTCGGATTGGTACCCCGATGCTTCGTAGGCGCTCATCGGATCGCTGGGCAGGCCTCGTTCTTCCCGCCACTCCGCAAGCGACCCCCGGACGTCGGTATAGAAGGCGTCCATCAGGATTTCGTTCGCGCCCAGCACGTCGCCAGCGCGCTGTGCAGCAGCGAGGGCATCGGCGTCGACGAGAAGCGCTCGAGCCGTCATCTCCTGCACGTTGAGCACGCTACGGATCTGGCCTGGGATCTTCTGCTCGACGTTGTGACACTGGTCCAACATGAAGACCACGCCCGCATCAGGAGCGAACCCTCCCCCAACGTTCACTTCGTGCATGATCCGAAACAGCTGGAAGGGGTCGGCGGCTCCAACGATCAAGTCATCGTCGGCGTAGAAACGGGAGTTGAAGTCGAACGAGCCGAGCCTTCCGAGACGTAGTAGCTGCGCAACGATGAACTCGATGTTCGTTCCGGGTGCGTGGTGACCGGTGTCGAGACACACCGCGGCGCGGTCCCCGAGGGCTACGCAGTGGGCGTATGACGTGCCCCAGTCCGGAATGTCCATGTGATAGAACGCCGGCTCGAAGAACTTGTACTCCAAAACTAGCCGCTGGTGGCTTCCCAGACGGTTGTAGATTTCGGTCAGGCCCTCGGCCACTCGTTCCTGTCGGGCTCGCATGTCGTCCTGGCCCGGGTAGTTGGTGCCGTCAGCGAGCCAGATCTTCAGATCGTTCGAGCCGGTTTCGTCCATGATGTCGATACATCGGAGATGATGGTCGACGGCCCGTTGTCGGATTGCGGGGTCGGCATTGGCAATACTCCCCAACCGGTATTCGTCGTCTTGAAAGGTGTTGGAGTTGATCGTCCCGAGTTCGATGCCGAGCGAATTGGCATGTTCGGCCAACTTGGCAAAATCGTCGACCTCGTCCCATGGAATGTGCAGAGCGACGCTCGGCGCAAGACCCGTGTGCGCATGCACCTGCGCCGCGTCGGCAATCTTCTCGAACGGATCCCGGGGAACGCCGGGTTGCGCGAAGACTTTAAAGCGAGTGCCGGAGTTGCCGTACGCCCACGAGGGAACCTCGATGGATTGACGTTCTAAGGTCGTTTGGACTTCTGGGTCGAATGTCATTGCGTTGCGTCCTCTCGGATTGTCGACGTGTTGTCCAACGTCGCCTGGAGTTGTGTTTCGAGATTGAAGACCTCGTCGAGACGAACGAAGCCCTCGTCGGGGGGAAGGTCGAGATCGACGAAGAACTCGCCCATCAATTCCTGCCAGCGCTCGTTCACGGTCCGGGTGGCCATGCCGGACACAGCGTCCTCGAGCGACGGGGTCTCGAAGTAGCCGATCAGCGTGCCATCAGCATCGAGAAAGAGGGAGTAGTTGTGCCATCCGGTGTCGTGCAGAGCGTGCAGCATCTCGGGCCATACGGCTGCATGGTGCGCTCGGTACTCCTCAAGCCGATCCGGATCGACGCGCAGTCGAAAGCACACACGTTGCCAACCGTCTTGGAGCGGTGTAGCCACCGTGATCATGGCGCCACCGAGCGATGTTCTAGTCCAAGAAGGTCCGCCGTAGCTGCGACGTCGTCGGCGAGGTGTCCAACACACACCGCCCAGTGATGACCGATGCCGGTTTGGCTCCAGGCGTCGACCCATTCCCCTGGATCCATGTCGAAGTCGACACGCGAGGTCGTGTTGCCGATCTCGAGGAGCGGTCCGTCGACGACCGAACCCTGAGAGGTCACGAGTGCGTAACTCCCGTCCCGATCCTGCGCCAGCCCGAGCGTGGTGACCGGACCGTGAGCGACATCAAATTCGACCGAAACGCCCCATCCCCGTTTGCCGTGAAAGACACCGAGACCGCGAAGGAGGGGATCTCGTTCGCTGACCTGAAGATGCGCGGGGCCATCATGCCCCATCTCAACGACGCCATCTTCGAAATTGAGTGCCTGGATCTCGGTGAAGGACCCGCCCCCGCCAAGGGTCTGACCGACGAGTTGGGCGATCGAGGTACGGAGTTCGTACTCCCCAGCGACCGGGATCCCGCGTGCGGTGAGGAGCGACGCTCCAAGAATCATCGCCGCGCCGAGGCGTTCGTGGAGTTCCCCAGCGAGTCCCCGGTGGTAGTACGCAAGCGTGTCGAGATCGAAGTCTGAGACCAGGCGATCAAGACCGACGGACACCTGTGCTGCCCACCGGAGGTCCTCGGAGTCGATGCTCTCGTCGAACGTGAAGATCGATTCCGCCAGAGCGATACGTTCGTCGATGGCGTCACCATCGACGGTGAGAACCCGCTCGCGGAGGTCGTCGAATTCGAGCACTTCGACATGAGACCCGAACGTGGCCGAAACGGTGGTCAGGTCGGTCGAGACGTCGAGCATCCCTGGATACAGATGCCCCATAAGACCGTGGCGGGCGTTTCGAAGTCGGGCACGAACATCAGCAGCGTGAATCCATCGTCCCACGCGTGCCCATGCCCGCTCATGGTGCAGGTGCCCACTTACGGACCGAAACTCGATTCCCGAGCGTCGGAAGACATTCGCAATCTCTGGGATTGGGCATTGCCCGCAGTACGCCAACCATTCGCCGGTGTCGAAGGTCGAATGGTCCATCTTCTCGCTGGGCTGCATGTCCAGACACAGCACCGGCGCATGCACCCGCTGGGCGATCGGAAGCACCATCGACGAGGTCAGGTACGTCGCGACGAAGATGACCACCAGATCGCAGTCGGCTGATCGCAGAACTTCTGCCGCACGCACACTGTCGGTGGGATCCGAGACGAAACCAGCGTCGATGACCTCGGCATCGAACGCTTCGAATCGGGCAGTGACGAAGCGAACCGACGCTTCCAACTGCGGCTTGAGGTTTGGGAATTGGGGCCAGTACGCCCCGAGCCCACCGG
Source organism: uncultured Acidimicrobiales bacterium (assembly GCA_937958015.1). Taxonomy (GTDB): domain Bacteria; phylum Actinomycetota; class Acidimicrobiia; order Acidimicrobiales; family SZUA-35; genus JABDIY01. Next base: position 9,321 of record CALGOA010000022.1, read on the forward strand.
ACACCAGACCGATTCGAGTCGGTCGCCGTCCGAACGTCTCGAGACGATCGTTCCTCGTTGTCTTCAGGTCTGTCACGGTGTCCTCTCGGGGTTGGGAAGCAAGGGTGCCGGGCGTCGTAGGCCCCCGACACGTCGATGCGGGCACCGACGTGTCGGGGTCGGGACGATCAGAAGTCGTAGTTGTCGATGTTCCCGGCGTTGAAGACCGTCGGAGGTCCGACGATCACGATGCCGCCCTCTCCGACCGTACGCTCACCGAGTTCTCCGGCGGTGAAGGTGTCGCCCTCAGCGCCGGAAATCTCGCCGGCGGCGAGAGCCCTACCGGCGTAGGCAGCGACATACCCGAGTTGCGCGGGGTCCCACAGGGCGAAGGCGGTAACCGTCCCGTCCTTCACGAACGGGCGCATCTCGTTGGGTAGACCCAAACCGGTCAGGGCGACCTGTCCTTTGTATTCCGATGTCGACAGGTAACGGCCGGTTGCGGCAATACCGACGGTTGTGGGCGAGATGATGCCCTTCAGGTCGGGGTATGCCTGCAGCAGACCCTGTGCTTCCTGGAAGGACTTGGTGTCATCGTCGTCTCCGTACACCGTGGCGACGAGCTCGATGTCGGCGTAGTCGGGGTTTGAGGCAAGCTCTTCCTCGATGAACTTAATCCACTCGTTCTGGTTGGTGGCGTTTGCCGTTGCCGAGAGGATGGCGATCTGTCCGGCGCCACCGATCTGCTCGGCGATCAATTCGACCTGAATAAGTGCGACGTCCTTGGCGACGACCTGACTGATGAAGACGTCACGGAAGTCCGGGTTGGTGTCCGAATCGAACGCAACGATCTTCGCACCGCCATCACGCGCTTCTTGGAGAGCCGGCCCAACTGCGTCGGGATCGTTCGCAGCAATCACGATCACATCCGTGCCAGCCTGGGTTTCAGCGTTGATGAACGAAACCTGGCTCGACGCACTGGCATCGAGAGGACCGACCACTGCGATACCTTCGAATCCGGCCTCGGCAGCTCCGCCCTCTCCCCCGCCGAGAACGACGTTGGTGTACGGGTTGTTGAGTTGTTTCGGGATGTAGGTGATCGAGAGGTCGTTTACGTCAGAGGTACCATCGGAGTCGCCCGAACCGGCGCCGTCCTCAGCACTGCCATCCGATGCCGGCTCGGCGGTCGTGCTGTCACTTCCGCAGGCTGCGGCCACTAGGGCCAGGACTGCGAGCAAGCCGATGAGCGATGTGAGACGACGCCAGTGGTTCGCTTCACCAGCTCTAGTTGAGGATTTCATAGTTATTCTTCCTTTCGGTGCGCGGTGGAGCGCGTGTGGGTAGTAATCGCCGACCGATCGACGGCGAGTTGTGTGGAGAGCTTTCGACGGTGGCGAGCCCCGCTGATCACCTCGAAGATCCGAGGAGCGACGACCGAGACGATCAACAACGTGCCGGTCACGATGATCAGCACGACGTCGGAGACACGTTCGAGGCGAAGGGAGTACGTGATCGTGCCAATCAACCCCACCGCAGCCACAACGCCGGTGATCGATCCTTTGCCGCCGAAGATCGAAACCCCGCCGAGCAGCACTGCGGCGATCACGGTTAGTTCAAGGCCGCTGGCATTGTCCGAGCGGGCGCTCGAGAAACGAAGAGTCCAATAGATTCCGGTCAGCGCCGAGATTCCTCCGCACCAGACATACAGCTTGATCTTGACTCGGGCGACGTCGATCCCCACGAACGACGCTGCTTCGGCGGCTGAGCCAATGGCGTACAGGCCTCGGCCGAACGGCGTCAGGTGAAGAACGACGGCGAACATGATCACGATGACCATCACGCCGATCATCACCGTCGGGATTCCGGTGTTGCCGAGCTTGGAGGTTGTGAACGAAGTGAGGCCGGCTGGAAAGCTGGCGACGGCGTTGTCCCCGATCACGACCAGCGCAAGGCCTCGATACAACGCGAGGGTTCCAATCGTGACGGCCAGGGATTGGAGACCGAGCCCTGCGATCAGAATCCCATTGACCGCTCCGGCGATCAGGCCGATTGCGAGGCAGACTACGATCACGAGCCAGATCGGGAATCCGTCTTCCCAGAGCGTGCCCATCATGGCGCTCGACAAGCCAGCGATGCTCGCCACAGAAAGATCGATCTCGCCCGTGATGATGATCAAGGTCATGGGCATCGCAATGAGGAGAACCGGGATGAGATCGAGCAACAAGAACCCGACCGTGAGCGTCGAGGCGAACCGCTCGAGCCGAAGTGAGGCGAACAGGACCGCGACCACAACGGCGTAGATCATGATGGCGTCGCGGCTGAGGGCGAGACGTACCCAGTCTGCCTTTTGCCCAGAGCGACCAATCGTTTCAGCCATGGTGCGCCTCACTTGTCTGAAGTCGGCGTTCGGCCCGTAGCTTCACTATGCGATCCGCTGCGATGGCGGCGAGGATCAGTACCCCGACGATCGCCTGTTGCCAAAACTTGTCCACTCGAAGTGTGGTCAACGACGATGTGATGGTGGTGAGCAGCATGGCGCCGATCGCCGCGCCAACCACGGTTCCACTTCCACCGAAGATCGCGACGCCGCCGACAACAGCAGCTGCGACAACATCCAACTCGATGCCGTTGCCTGTCGTCGCTCCGACCGAATTGAACCGAGAAGCGTAGAGCACCCCGGCCAGACCGGCGAGCAAACCGTTCACCGCAAATGCGAGAAACACGCGCCTGCCGACCGGAACACCGAATAGTAAGGCCGCTGTTGGATCCGAGCCGATTGCATAGAGGTCTCGCCCCCGCCGAGTGCGGCCCATGAACCCTGCGACGATGACCACAACGAGTAGCGCGCCAAGGGTGATGATCGGTAGACCAAACACGGTGTCGACCGACAGGTCGCCAAAGGCGTCGGGGCGATCATCGGCGAAGTACTGGGTCGGGCCAGCCCACAAATTGTTGAAACCTCGAAACACATACAGCGTGCCGAGCGTGATGACCAGCGCTGGTACTCGAGCGACTGTGACCAAGAGTCCGTTAAGAGCACCGAGCAGGGCTCCGAACAGGGAGACAATCACGAAAACCGCCCAGATCGGTATGTCCGGGTTGTTCACGAAGAGTGTTCCAGTGGCGAAAGCCGTCAGACCGAGGATTGAACCGATAGACAGATCGACGTTGCGCGAGATGATCACGATCGACTGGCCGACGGCGAGCAGGATCACGATCGTGGCGTTGAGCAGCAGATCCTTGACGCCTTGGCGACTGAGGAACAGTTGATTGTTGGCGTAGGTGAACAACACGAGCGCTACCAGGGCGGCAGTAACGGGAAACTCGCGAGCGGTCAGGAGACGCTTCACAGCGGTCATCAACGTGGGTCGAGAACCGGTGGCGAGAACCGCTTCGATGTCAGTGGAACTGATCTCTTGAGCCGACATCATGCGCCTACCGATACTTCGACAGGTGTGGTAGCTGCGCGCATGACGTTCTCTGACGTTGCGTCGACTCGATCGATCTCGGCGGTCAATCGCCCCTCTCGCATCACGAGAATACGATCAGCCATTCCCAGGACCTCGGGGAGCTCTGACGAAACCATCAGGATGGCAACTCCTCGCACCGCCAGGTCGGACAGAAGCCGATGAACCTCCGATTTGGTTCCAACATCGATACCGCGGGTTGGTTCGTCGACGATCAGCAGCTTCGGATTCGTTGCAAGCCACTTGGCCAGAACCACCTTCTGTTGATTGCCACCCGAGAGCGTCGCGACCGAGTGGCGCATCGAACCCGCTTTGACCTGAAGCCTTTTCGCCCAGTCGTCCGCGGCTGCGCTTTCCTCGGGTCGACGGATGAGACCGAAGCGGGCGAGTGAGTCTCGCAGCGTGAGCGTTATGTTGTGTTGGATCGACATCTCCATCACGAGACCTTGTTTGCGCCGATCCTCTGGGACGAAGGCGATACCGGCGTCGATCGCTTCCTGCGGACTTCCGCTTTGTAGCGCTCGGCCTTCTACCCTGATCTCACCGGCCTCGTAGCGGTCGATGCCGAAGACGGCTCGAGCTACTTCGGTCCGGCCAGCCCCTACCAACCCGGCGAGCGCAACTATCTCTCCGGCGCGAACTGTGAAGCTGATGTCGCGAAAGACCGAGCCTGCAGAGATTCCTTCGACGTCCAGAACGACGACGCCGGTTTCAGCTTCCTGCTTGGGAAACAGCTGATCGATGTCGCGACCGACCATCTCGAGCACGAGCTCCTCGATCGTAACGTCTGCCGTGACATGGTCTGCCACATGGCGGCCATCGCGCATAACGGTCACGCGGTCACAGAGCTCGAACACTTCCTCGAATCGATGCGAAATGAACATGATTGCCGCACCCTCGTCGCGCAAACCACGCACTACTTCGAAGAGACGGTCGACCTCGGCTCCGCTCAACGCAGCGGTCGGTTCATCCATTATCAGGACCTGGGCATGCATTGAGATCGCTTTTGCGATCTCAATGATTTGCTGGTCAGCAATCGAGAGGCCCTCGGCGACTCGATCGGGGTCGATTCGCACCCCGAGCCTGGCGAACAAGGCCGCAGCGTCGTCGCGCATCCGGCCTCGATCGATCAGCCCGAAAGCGCCCTTTGGTTGTCGACCGACGTAGATGTTCTCGGCCACCGTCAGATCCGGGAAGAGTGTGGGCTCTTGGTAAATGATAGATATGCCGGCGGATTTCGAATCGGCGACGCTACCGAAGACAACCGATTCTCCTGCCACCATGAAACTGGCGGAGTCGGGCGTGTGGACTCCGGCGAGAATCTTCACGAGAGTGGATTTGCCTGCTCCATTCTCACCGATGAGCGCAAGGATCTCACCAGCGCGAAGCTCGACCCGACCATCGGCGAGCGCCACCACTTCTCCGAACGTCTTGACAGCACCGATGAGGGACAGCGCTGGCCCATGGTTGCCAGTGCTTGGTGGCTTGCCCTCCATATGTCCCCCTCCTTGTGGTTAGACCTTCGCTGTTCCGGATTTTCGATCGTTATGAATCGTTTCAATCCAATGTGACATGGACCATAGTCATTCCCCCCAAGCCCGTCAAGGACGTGCCCTCAAACAACTCATTGAAATTGACTCGTTTCAATCGAACACTGAGAACGGCCACTACGCTGGGAACTGGAAAGAAGGAGAACCAACACCATGGCAATTGGCGTGCGCGATGTCGCCGACGCCGCAGGCGTTTCGGTGGGCACAGTCTCGAACGTGCTGAACAATCCCAGCCTCGTGGCCCCTGCGACGGCGCAACGGGTCCAGTCGGCGATCGATGAGTTGGGCTTTGTACGCAACGACGCCGCTCGCCAACTTCGCGCTGGTCGAAGCCGGACGATCGGTCTCGTCGTGCTTGAAGCCTCGAACCCGTTCTTTGCTGATCTTGCGCGAGGTGCGGAAGAACGGGCCTACACCGACGGTCTCATCGTGCTCACTGCCAATAGCGATGACGATGCGGTTCGGGAGCAGGTCAGCCTCGACATGTTTCAACAGCAACGCGTGCTCGGAGTCGTGATCTCGCCTCGGGCCGATCCGGTCCGGATCCAGCGTATGCAGGAGCAAGGAACCCATGTTGTGCTCGTCGAGCGTACGACGACGGACCCGACGGTCTCATCTGTCGCTGTCGACAATATCGCCGGCGGCCAGCTTGCTGTTAACCACCTCGTCACAACGGGCCGGCGGCGCATCGCGTTCGTCGGGGGCCCCACGTCGATCCGACAGGTTTCGGACCGGCTCATCGGTGCCACTCGTGCGATCGGTTCCCAGCAGGGCACGACCCTACAGGTGGTCGAAACGACGAACATGACGGTGCTCGAAGGCCGTAGTGCCGGCGAGTCAATCGTTGCGATGGAGCCTTCGGAACGACCGGACGGCGTGTTTGCGGCGAACGATCTCCTCGCTATCGGTGTTATGCAAGCGCTGCGCTCTGGAGGGATTTCCATTCCTGACGACATCGCACTCATCGGGTACGATGACATCGATTTTGCGATGTCGACGGAGGTGCCGCTGTCGTCGATTCGACAGCCGAGTCGCAAGCTTGGGCATACGGCGGTCGATCTCTTGCTCGCACGAGTGGCCGACCCTGATTCGCCCGCACAGCACATCGTCTTCGATCCCGAACTCGCCGTTCGCGAGTCAACGCACAGCACTACGTCGTAATAGAACACTCCGTGACCGCACCACACGAACGGCCCGCCCCACCCGACGGTACTGCGGGCCGTGAACGAGGTCACCTCCACCGCTGACGAGCTCCGAGGATCAGCTGACAAGAGCGTCTGTCGACGCCGGATCAGACAGCTACGTCAGCCGACGAGGCCAACGGTTCAAGGTCGTCAAGGATCCAAGGGAGAAGTTCGCCCACCGTCGGATGGGTGAACACCGCCTTTCGGAACGTCCGGTGGGACAGCCTTGCCAACAAAGGCGGCGAACATGTTGATGATCTCGTCGCCACCGACGCCAAGAATGCTTACACCGAGAAACTCCTAGGTGTCGGCATCGACCAAGCAGTGGTTGAACTCGCCGCGGCGAAGTGAAACGGCGCCGACGCAGTCGAGCCCTCCTTGACCTGATCGAGTCCTGGGAGGCAGACGAGACCCCCATCGACCGTGCCCACCTCGACTGGGCCGACGAGGTCCTCGACCGACAAGGCGTCAGCCGGTGATTATCGATGCCGGTCCA
>CALGOA010000023.1 GCA_937958015.1 uncultured Acidimicrobiales bacterium
TTCGGCCGGGTGTTCGTCGTTTTGTGCAGGTCACGCCGGTGGAATCCCTGACGGGCGAATCGATTAGCCCGACTCGTCACGACCGCAGGGGACCGGTCACCATGGTCAACCTCGGTACCGGGTGTGACGATAGGGACCCAGACCGGTGCGGCAAGCGCACCTAAGGTGAAACGACCGGTTCGCCCCAGAAAAGAGGACCACCGTGAGCGACAACCAAGGCTTTCCCCCCACTCCTGAAGAGGCCGATCCCGAGCACCAGGCCCCTTCCACCGAGGATCGTGCCGAAGCCGCTCCCGAGGCGCCCACGCCCTACGAGCAGTCACAGGAGACGGTGGCGTTCCGACCACCGGCAGCCGGATCGCACGATCCAACCACCTCGTGGGCTGTTCCCGGAACCGCCCCGTCAGCGCCGACGCCACCACCCGGCCCGTCCTCCACAGCGCCGACTGGCGCGTCTCCCACACCTCCGCCGACCACCCCATCAGGTTCGGTGCCTCCGTCGTCGGGAACAACCCCGGTGGCCCCGACCGCCCAGCCGTTCCCGACACCACCGGTTAGTTCGGGTGCGGTGCCACCTTCAACGGTCCCGCCTACGCCGTCATCGGGTATCCCGACACCCTCTGCTCACACACCCTCCACCCCAACACCCTCCACCCCAACACCGGCGATGCCTCCAACCGGAACCCCCGCGATGCCCGTCGGGCAACCTCCGACCGCCCCTCCGGGAGCGACCCAGTCCGGGGCAAACCAGTGGGCACCCACGGGTGGGATCCCCTCCGGTCCGCCCCCTGCATCCGGCGGACCCGGCGGGCCGACCTACAGCGCCGCTACCGGACCGGTGCCGCCGCCCCAGTCGGCACCGAATGGCCGACGCAACTGGTTCATCGCCGGTGGCCTGGTGGTCGCAGCACTGGCCGCGGTAGGAGCGATGGCCGCCTTCTCTGGGAATGGCGACGACGACGGCAATGTGGCTGCGGTCACGACCACCGCACCGATCCTCGAGACAACAACCACCGAACCCGATGACGAGCCGATCGAGGAAATCCCTGGCGACGAGTTGCCGCCCTCGGTCGGTGAACTGGCCGAGTCGGTAACCCTGCTCGTCACCGTCGGTGCCGATGGGCGCGAAATCGCAGGCGGATCCGGCACTCTCATCGACCCCACCGGACTCATCCTCACCAATGCCCACGTGGTCGAACAGATCCCCGGCGTTCCGTACGAAACACTTTCGGTCCGGCTCACCGACGATCCGGCCAATCCCCCCGAGGCCCGGTACGAAGGCACGGTGGTCGCTTTCGACTCGGCGCTGGACCTTGCCGTGGTACAGATCACCGCCGATGCCTCGGGAGCTCCAACCACGGTGACGGACCTGCCCACGATCGCGATTGGAGACTCCGATCTGGTTGGACTGGGCGACGACATCCGGGTCCTGGGCTACCCCGGGATCGGCGGCGACACCATCACCCTCACCGCAGGGTCGGTGGCGGGGTTCACCGCCCAGGCAGGAGTTGGCAATCGGGCCTGGATCAAGACCGACGCCACGATCGCCGGAGGTAACAGCGGAGGACTGGCCTTCAATGACGCCGGTGAACTGATCGGGATTCCGACCCTGGCGTCGGCCGGCCAGGACGCTGCCATCACCGACTGCAGGTTCGTCGAAGACACCAACGGCGACAACGTCCTCGATGAGAACGACACCTGTATCCCGATCGGCGGGTTCATCAACGGTGTCCGACCGGTCAACCTGGCGCTGGAGATCATCGAACTGGGACGTCTCGGAGAACCGATCGCTCCGGTCGAGGAACCGGTCGACACCTCCGCCATGACCGGCGCCGACTTCGATGTACCCGTCTTCAGCTCTGGTGTGAACGACAACGGCACCCCGGTCGACGAGATCACGCAGATCTCGCCATCGGCCGAGCGGGTCTGCGCCTTCTGGGAGTACGAGGGATTGGTCGATGGCGCCACCTGGGATGCGCTCTGGTCGGTCGAAGGTGAGTTGTCGGAAGCGTTCTCGTTCATCAGCGAAGAATGGATCGGTGGAGAATCAGGCACCTGGTGGGTGTGTGCGATCGGAAACGAAACCGAAGGCCTGCCGCCGGGAACCTACGAGTTGGTGCTGGCGATCGACGGGGAAACGTTCGCTTCGAACACCATCGCCGTCAGCGACGCTCCAACGTCGTTGCTCACCCTGCAGAACGACCTCGATGTCTTCATCTGCTTTCTGCAGGTCTCTCCCGCCGTCGCCCAGAACTGGGGCCCTGACGATCTGGGCGGTACCGAGACGATCCTTCCGGGAGCGTCGAGGGAATTCGAGGTCACCAACGGGCTGTACGACATTCGGGCGTCCGATTGCGAGAACAACACCCTGTCCGAAGTGACCGGCGTGAACGTCTCCGGCCCCCAAACCGTCGCCCTCAACTAACACCCAAAAATCGTCGGGCCAGCACAATCAGTGTGCTGGCTCAACGCCGAATCGCCCGAATGTGTTCGCCCGACGCAATTCGACGCAGCCACTACGATCCAGCCATGCGTGCTGGGTCCGAACCGAACGTTGCGAATCAACGCAAACCGCCCGCTCAATGGAGGGGTGGGTGAGCGCTCACCCGCTGCTCGCCCACTTCCTTTCGGCGTCGGAGGGTTCGTTTCCCGACGTCGACGGCGGTGTCTCCTATCTACCGGCCCTGCCCGGCAACCTCCGAGCAGTGGTCGCCTTCACGGGCCACTCGTTCATCTGCACCGACGAGCCGATCGCTCCGATTAAGGCGTTGAACCCCGACGGGTTTGGAGCGGCTCAGGATCCCCTGGTTCTTCTCGCCGTGGCTGGAGTGGGGTATTCGGTCGGTGTGCTCGACGCCACCCTGGTTCGCCTGTCCGAAGGTGGCGGCTCAGATCTGCCGCTGCGTCGTGACCTGGATGATCACCCGCGGGTTCGGCACGCCCGGGCCATTCGTTCCAGTGTTCGAGTGTTTGGGGACGAGCGAGGTCTGATCACCCTTTCGCAGGGTCTCGCGGGTCGGCCGGAGATCAGCGTCGAAGTGCCAACCGGCAGCCCCGCCGGGGCTGGATCAGAGCTGATCCTCGAGGGCCTCCGCCTGGCCCCCGAGGGTGTTCCGATCTTCGCAGCGGTGTCTCCGGGCAACGCCCGCAGCCTTCGAGCGTTCCTCGGCTGTGGCTTTCAGCCGATCGGCAGCGAGGTCATCATCAGCCGCTAGTCCCTCCGCAACGTGGCACGATCAGAGGTACATCCCGACGGGTTCGGGATCGATGACGGCGTCGGTGGTTTCACCGCGACGACGGGCAACCAACTCGGCCAGGGAGAGGTCGGACCCAGCGTCCTCACCGAGGAGTGCTGACGCCTCCGACCGACTGAAACGACGGAACTCGATGTCGGCGAGGCATCGACCGGGCCGCACGATCGCCGGATGGAGGCGTCCGACCGGTTCGTTGGTTGTGATCAGGATCAGCGTCCGGACCCCTTGGCCCAGAATGCCGTCACCGACGTTGAGCAACCGTGACAAAGCCTGACCGACGCGTTCCTTGGCATCGGCGCGCAGGAGTTCATCGGCGTCCTCGATCACGAGCACCCTCCACTGGTCTGGCTTGGAATCGGTGTCGAGCAGAACCTCCATCAGGATCGATGAACGTGCGAACACGGCGTCGGGATCCAGGACGATTTGAAATCGACGACCCTTGTCCCGCCAAGCTCGTGCGAGCGCCCGGATCGCCGTCGTCTTGCCCGTCCCCGGGGGACCATGCCAGAGCACGATTCGTCCCGAGTCGTCGTCCAACTCGACGTCGATGAGTTCATCGATCTTGTCGGCGACCTCAGCGGCGTAGTTGGCTCGAACCGACGCCCACTCGGGCGCGGCAATCTTGCGTTCGGTGGTGTAGGCGCCGTTCGACACTTGCCAGAAGTCGAGCGCAACGGTCTCGACGAGTTCGATGACCGGAGCACGGCCACGGATCGCGGTGGCGGTCGACTCGGCGAGGGCCGAGGTTGCCGCCGTGATCGACACGATGACGCCGCCATCGCCGAACCGGCGCAGGAGCGCCGTCCAACCCTCACCCCGGGCCAAAATCGCCTGCGAATGCTCGGACCTCACCGTGCGCTCGATCGAGTCCAGCGGTACGAGTGCCTCGGGGACCTCGATCCCCTTCAGCGCCACCGACACACCGAAGGGTTGTCCGCCGTCGCGAAAGTCCGCCAATGCCTCGGCGGCGAGAATGTCGAACAGGTCGGTCCGTATGGTCAGTACACCCTGCGGCTTGCTGGTCATGGGGTTCGAGAGTGTGGACCCGCGGAGCCGCCCGCGCCAGTGAATTTTGCCGTGCCGAACCCGATAGATCGCCGTAGACCCGGCGTTCTGAACCTGCCGGGGGGTTACGTGCAGGTCACCGGGGCGCTGATCGGGATCCCGGTGAGAATGCTTCGGACCTGCACCTGGTAACGCATCACGCCCCGAGGCGTATCGTCGAAACTCGTGCCGGTGGTCCGGCCCCGCCAGTACATGGGTCCACCGTCCACCGAGCGGCTGATCACGTAGACCAGCTGCAGCTCACCAAAGACCGGCAGCGGTCGAACCGCTCGATCCCAAACGACTTCAACCCCACCGCCGTCGGTGCCGACCCGGCAGGCGGGTAGCGGGTCCATCGCCGCCGGGCTCTCGCACTCGGTGACCGGGCCCAGCGTCCCGTCGGCATAACGGGGAACCACGAGGTGTTTGGTATCGGTACTACGAACGAGGTCCTGATAGCTGATCGTCGGTAGCGGTTCCACCTCGTTCACCGCGGGGCCGGTCGCGCCGCGGTAGTAGAACGGACTGCCCTCTACCGAACGATAGATCGCGTATCGGAACGCACCGGTGGTGTTCATCGCCACCTGAAACGAGGCCCCGCCAGGACCGGGAACGGTGAGAACCACGCAGGCCGGGATCGGCGTACCGGGAGTGACCCGTGTACACGGCGTGGGAGCCCCTACCGCTCCCGCAGCACTCCGGGGAGCAACGGCGTAATCGACGAGCCCGTAGTTCATCCAACCCGAGTCGGTGAAGCTGGTGTCAGAGGTTCGGCCCCGCCATGCCTGAGGACGACTCTCCACCGTTCGGTAGATCACGTACGTTTCGGCCGCCGGCAGTGACGACCACGACACGACAGCCTCGTCGAAGGTGATCGTCGCGGTGCACGAGAACGAATCCTCGGTCGCCGATGCGGGCTGGGCGGTAAACACCGCCGCAATCATCGTGAGGGCCAAAATGGCCGCCATCGTCCGTCCTGTTACCGATCGCCTCTTCATCTTCTCCGCCTTCCACACCGGGTCGAGACCGGACGCTACCACTCATGGTGAACCCTGACCACCAAGGGCACCGGCGCGGAGGTTGATGCGTAAGAGCTCGGGGCGGATTCGCGCCCTCGGGGGAGAGGGCGCTGCGTAAGATTCGTCACAGCACCGCAACGCACGAACGCTTGATGTCGGCGCTAGCGTGTAACGGTTCGGTCTGAGTAGGCCCGGCGCACCGACTTCAATGTCAGCGTTGGGAACCGTTCGGCATTTGCTCGCAAAAGCAAGGACTTGACAACGCACGTGAACGGCCCGGGACTTCCCCCGAGCCCGCTGACGAAAGTGTAAGAGATGACAGCAAAAGCGATCGTCGGCCGTAAGGCTGGCATGACACAGGTGTGGAGCGAGGACAATCGTCTTCTACCTGTCACGGTGATCGAGGTGCAACCCGTCCGGGTAGTGCAGGTCAAGACCGTTGACAGCCATGGCTACAACGCCCTCCAGGTCACCTTTGGGCCCGCCCGTAAGAAGATCAACAAGCCCGAGCAGGGCCACTTCGATGCCGCTGGTGTCGAAGCCGGTCGTGAACTCCTCGAACTGCGTCTCGACGACGTGTCCGAGTACGAGGTTGGCCAGGAAATCGCCCTCGATACCTTCGCTGCAGGCGACATCGTCGATGTCACCGGCGTTAGCAAGGGCAAGGGCTTCACCGGCGTAATGAAGCGTCACAACTTCGCCGGTCAGCGCGCCACGCACGGCGCCCACCTTGTGCACCGCATGCCTGGCTCGATCGGCCAGTGCGCCACCCCCGCCCGTGTCTTCAAGGGCAAGAAGATGGCCGGTCACTCCGGCAATCAAAAGACCACCCAGCAGAACCTCACCATCGTGAAGGTCGACGCCGAGAACGGTGCGATCATGGTGAAGGGTGCGGTGCCCGGCGCCAAGAATGGCGTCGTCACCGTGCGCAATGCTGCGAAGAAGAAGGTGAGCGCCTGATGGTTTCCGTCTCTGTCACCAACGCCAAGGGCAAGTCGTCCGGTTCGCTCGAACTCGACGAGTCCCTCTTCGGTATCGAGCCGAACGTCCCGGTCATGCACCAGGTCGTCACCGCTCAGCTGGCCGCTCGTCGGGCCGGCACCCACAGCACCAAGACCCGTTCCGAGGTCCGTGGCGGCGGCGCCAAGCCGTGGCGTCAGAAGGGCACCGGCCGTGCCCGTCAAGGCTCCACCCGTGCCCCGCACTGGGTTGGCGGCGGCGTGGCTCATGGCCCCAAGCCCCGCAACTACGCCCAGAAGACCCCCAAGAAGATGGTGAAGCTCGCCCTGCGCAGCGCACTGTCGGATCGGGCCACCGATTCCAAGGTGATCGTCGTCGACGGTTGGGGGATCGATTCGCCCAGCACCAAGGCCGCCAAAGCTGTGCTCGCCGCCCACAAGGTCGACGGCAAAGCCCTCGTCGTTGTCGATCGAGGCGCCGACGCCGTTTGGAAGAGCTTCCGCAACCTCACCGATGTACACGTGATCAGCGTGGATCAGCTCAACACCTACGACGTGTTGATCGCCGACTACCTGGTCTTCGACAAGGAGACGCTCGTCGCATCGGGCGCCGCCTCCGAAGGCAAATAGAGGCCGACCATGCATCACGAACACACCGAAACTGGCTCGGCCGTGGCCCGAGCGGCCCATCTGAGCGGGAAGTGCAGAGGAGACCTGAATCATGCGTGATCCACACGACGTCATCATCAAGCCGGTGATCTCAGAAAAGACGTACAACCAGGCCGAGGTGCTCGACACCTACACCTTCATCGTGCACCCCACCGCCTCCAAGCCCGAGATCGCCGATGCGGTCGAGGCGATCTTCGACGGCGTCAAGGTCAAGAAGGTGAACACTCTGGTGCGGAAGGGCAAGACCGTCCGCAATCGCCGGAGCAACCGCACCTCCAAGAAGTCCGACACCAAACGAGCAATCGTCACCCTCTCCGAGGGTTCGATCGAGCTCTACAGCAGCTGAAAGGTCTGACCATGGCTATACGTAAACGTAAACCAACCAGCGCCGGTCGCCGGTTCCAGACCAGCAGCGACTTCGGCGACGTCACCACGTCCTCACCGGAGAAGAGCCTGCTCGTCAAGCAGAGCAAAACCGGTGGTCGTAACAACCTCGGTCGCAAGACCAGCCGTCATCGCGGCGGTGGCCACAAGCGCCGCTACCGCGTGATCGACTTCCGTCGCAACAAGGACGGGGTCGACGGCACCGTCGCCTCGGTCGAGTACGACCCGAACCGCAACTGCCGTATCGCCCTCATCAACTACCACGATGGTGAGAAGCGTTACATCCTCGCTCCCAAGGGTCTCACCGTGGGCGACAAGGTCCGCAGTGGTTCCGGTAGCGACATTCGGCCCGGAAACGCCATGCCGATGCGGTACATCCCCGTCGGTACGGTCGTTCACGCCGTAGAGCTCAAGCCCGGTGGCGGCGCCAAGATGGCCCGTTCGGCCGGTACCAGCGTGCAGTTGGTCGCCAAGGAAGGCGACAACGCCACCCTGCGTCTGCCTTCCACCGAGATGCGTCGGGTCCCGATCGACTGTGTCGCCACCATCGGCGAGGTCGGCAACTCCGAATTCGAGCTCATCAAGGTGGGCAAGGCCGGCCGTAGCCGCTGGAAGGGCAAACGCCCCCAGACCCGTGGTGTGGCCATGAACCCCGTGGATCACCCCCACGGTGGTGGTGAAGGTAAGACCTCCGGTGGTCGCCATCCCGTTTCTCCCTGGGGCAAGCCCGAGGGTCGTACCCGCCAAAAGGGTAAAGAGTCAGATGATCAAATCATCCGCCGTAGGCGGACCCGTGGCGGACGGAGGTAGTTATGCCACGTAGTCTCAAAAAGGGCGCATTCATCGACGAGCACCTGCTCAAGAAGGTCGATGCCCTCAACGAAAAGAACGAAAAGAAGGTCATCAAGACCTGGTCGCGTCGTTCCACCATCATCCCCGACATGATCGGCCACACCATTGCGGTCCACGACGGTCGCAAGCATGTGCCGGTGTATGTCACCGAATCGATGGTCGGACACAAGCTTGGCGAGTTCTCTCCCAGCCGGACCTTCAAGTTCCACGCTGGCCAGGAACGGACGGGCAAACGATGACCATCGCTCCCACTCACGATCGGCCCCATGCCCGCGCTGAGGTCAAGTTCGTCCGCATGTCCGCCTCCAAGGTTCGGGTCGTTCTCGACCTCATCCGCGGCGATCATGTTGTCGATGCGATCGAGACCCTCGCACTGAGCCCCCGCAAGGCTGCTCAGGACATTGCGAAGGCCCTCCGTTCGGCGGTGGCCAACGCCAACCACAACGAAGAGATTCCCACCGAGGAACTCTACGTTTCGGCTTGTTACGCAGACGAAGGACCAACGCTCAAGCGTTTCCGTCCCCGGGCTCGTGGTCGCGCTGGTCGTATCAACAAGCGCACCTGTCACATCACCATCGAGGTCGCACGGATGACGGACGAGGAAATCACTCGTCGCAACGCTCGTCTCGAGGCCAAGGGCGCCGCTACCTCCAGCCCCTCGGCCAACCGTGCCGCCCGTGTCGCTCGTTCCAAGAAGGACGACGACGCAGGTTCGGAGAACGCCGCAGCTACCGCTGCGGTCGCCGAAGAAGCCGCCGACGAGGTGGAAGAGGCAGTCGCCGATGAGGCGGTCGAGTCCGAAGTCACCAGCACCACCGAAGACTCCGATGCCGACGGCGAGGTGAACGCAACCGACGAGTCGCCCTACGGCGACGGATCCCACGCCCTCATCGACGGCGACCCGGACAACATGCCCGAAGGTTTCGAGATCAAGGGCAACGACAGCTCGAAGCTGTACCACGTGCCCGGATCGAGCTTCTACAACCGCACCAAGGCCGAGGTGTGGTTCGCCACAGCTGAGGCTGCAGAAGCCGCTGGCTTCGAACTACCCAAGAGCCAGCGTGAAGACGCCGGAGAGGAAGAGTAGGAATGGGTCAGAAAGTAAATCCCTATGGCTTCCGCCTGGGTATCACCACCGACTGGAAGTCCCGCTGGATCGCCGACCGCGAGCAGTACCGCGACTACCTGATCGAAGATCGCAACATCCGTAGCTACCTCATGACCGAACTGCCCAATGCGGCGATCAGTCGTATCGAGGTCGAGCGCACCCGTGACAAGCTGCAGATCGACGTGCACACCGCCCGTCCCGGCATCGTCATCGGCCGCAAGGGTTCCGAGGCCGATCGCCTTCGTCAGGGTCTTTCCAAGCTCACTGGCAACCCCCGGGTGAAGCTCAACATCATCGAGATCAAGAGCGCCGAGCTCGACGCAGCCTTGATCGCTCAGGGTGTCGCCGACCAGCTCGCCGGTCGTATGGCGTTCCGCCGTGCGATGAAACGTGCGGTCCAGCAGGCCATGAAGGCCGGCGCCAAGGGCATCCGTATTCAGTGCTCGGGTCGCCTCGGCGGCGCCGAGATGAGCCGGACCGAGTGGTACCGCGAAGGTCGTGTGCCTCTGCACACCCTGCGGGCCGACGTCGACTATGGCCTGCGTGAGGCCCACACCACCTACGGCCGAATCGGCGTAAAGGTGTGGCTCTACAAGGGTGACATCCTTCCCTACAAGTCCTCGGTCGCCGACAAGGCCGCCAAGGAAGCCGCAATGGCCGCAGGCGCCACCGCGGGTGCTGCCGACGCACCGAAGAAGGTTGTGTCGTCCCGTCGTCGTCCGGCCAAACCCGAAGAGGGCGAAACCACCGAACCGGCACCGTTGGTCCGCGAGGCCGATCCCGAGTTCGAGCGTCTCCTGGCCGAAGAAGAGGCCATCGAGGCATCCCTCAAGGACAAGAACGAAGATCTCTCGTTCCGACCCGGAGATGGTGATTAATCATGCTTATGCCTAAGAAGGTCGCCCACCGCAAACACCAGCGGGGCCGCATGCGCGGAACCGCCAAGGGCGCAACCCAGGTCAACTTTGGTGAATACGGCATCCAGGCGCTCGAGCCGGGTTGGATCACCAGCCGTCAGATCGAAGCCGCCCGTATCGCCATGACCCGGCACGTGAAGCGTGGCGGCAAGGTGTGGATCAACGTCTTCCCCGACAAGCCCGTCACCGCCAAGCCGGCCGAGACCCGTATGGGTTCAGGCAAGGGCAACCCGGAACATTGGGTGGCCGTTGTGAAGCCAGGCCGCGTGCTGTTTGAACTCTCGTTCCCCAACGAAGAGATCGCACGGGGCGCACTTAACCGTGCGATCCAGAAGCTGCCGATCAAGGCAAAGATCGTGACCCGAGAGGACGGATTCGATGGCTGATCAAGTAGTAGAGCAGTCCGATGCCGAACTGGTGGAGAGCCTCGCCGACGCGAAGAAGGAACTCTTCAACCTTCGGTTCCAGAACGCAACTGGCCAGCTTGCCAACACCGCCCGTATCCGGGAGGTCAAGAAGGACGTCGCCCGGATCCGTACCGAGCAGCGTCGTCGTCAACTCGCCGAGACAGGAGCCAACTGATGGCAACCGAAACAGAATTCGCCGGCTCCGGCGAGCGGAACAACCGCAAGGTCCGCGAAGGCACCGTCCACTCCAACAAGATGGACAAGACCGTCATCGTTGAGGTGACCCGCCGCTCGCGTCACCCGCAGTACTCAAAGACCGTTCAGCATCGTGCCCGGTACTACGTACACGACGAAGAAAACACGCTGAACGTAGGGGACCGGGTGCGCATCGCCGAGACCCGTCCGCTGAGCAAGAACAAGCGTTGGCGCCTCGTCGACATCCTGGAGCGTGCCCGATGATCCAGCAAGAGACGCGACTGCGCGTCGCCGACAACTCCGGTGCTCGAGAAGTCCTGTGCATCAAGGTGCTCGGTGGCTCAAAGCGCCGCTACGCCGGAATCGGCGACATCTTCGTCGCCACGGTCAAAGACGCCATCCCCGGTGCCCAGGTGAAGAAGGGTGACGTCGTCAAGTGCGTAGTCGTCCGCACCAAGAAAGAACGCCGCCGTCCCGACGGCAGCTACATCCGCTTCGACGAGAACGCGGCGGTGCTCATCAACGAGCAGAAGCAGCCTCGTGGAACCCGTATCTTCGGCCCGGTTGGCCGTGAACTTCGCGACAAGAAGTTCATGCGTATCGTGTCGCTCGCCCCGGAGGTGATCTGATGAAGATCCGTAAGGGAGACAAGGTCCGCGTGCTCGCGGGCAAAGACAAAGGCCGCGACGGTGTCGTGACCCAGGCATTCCCCGATCGTGACAAGGTCATCGTCGAGGGCGTGAACGTGGCCAAGCGCCACACCAAGCCCCGGAGCCAGGAAGACCCCGGCGGCATCATCGACAAGGAAATGCCGATCCACGTGTCCAACGTGGCGGTGCTCAGCCCGAAGGATTCCAAGCCCACCCGCGTTGGCTACAAGGTCAACGACGATGGGTCCAAGATTCGGGTCTGTCGCCGCACCGGCGTAGAGATCCCCGAGGGAGAAGTCTGATGAGCGCACCAGAGCTCACCGTGCCTCGTATGAAGGCCAAGTACAACGAAGAGATCAAGCAGCAACTGCTCACCGATCTTGCGCTTCCCAACGTGATGATGGTTCCCCGCATGGAGAAGATCGTCGTCAACATGGGTGTCGGCGAGGCGCTGGCCAACAGCAAGAACCTCACCAACGCCATCGAGGATCTCGGAACGATCACCGGCCAAAAGCCCGTGATCACCAAGGCGAAGAAATCCCTCGCAAGCTTCAAGCTCCGTGAAGGCAACGCCATCGGTACCAAGGTCACCCTCCGGGGCGACATGATGTGGGAGTTCTTCGATCGTCTGGTCAGCCTGGCGATTCCCCGGATCCGTGACTTCCGAGGCCTCAACCCTCGCTCGTTCGATGGGCGGGGCAACTACACCTTTGGTCTCAACGAGCAGCTGATGTTCCCCGAGATCGACTACGACAAGATCGATGTCACCCGAGGGATGGACATCACGATCGTCACCACCGCAACCACCAACGAACAAGGCAAGGCGTTGCTCGACGCCTTCAGTTTCCCATTCCGACGCGAAGGGCAGGCCCAGTAATGGCCAAGAAAGCACTCATCGAGAAGCAGCAGAAGAAGCCCAAGTTCAAGGTGCGGGCATACACCCGCTGCAAGAACTGTGGCCGCCCAAAGAGTGTCTACAAGCGCTTTGGCCTTTGCCGAGTGTGCCTTCGCGAGATGGCCCACAACGGCGAGATCCCTGGCGTGACCAAGGCCAGTTGGTGAGGGGGTTCGAACAATGACAATGACCGATCCAATCGCCGACATGCTGACCCGCATTCGTAACGCCAACATCGCTATGCACGATGAGGTGTCGATGCCCGGCTCCAAGCTCAAGGAAGCGCTCGCCGCACTCCTCTACAAAGAGGGGTACATCGGTGCCTACACCAGCGCCGAGAACGTTGACGGCCCGGGCAAGACCCTGACCATCAACATGAAGTATTCACCCGACCGGGCCCGGGTCATCTCCGGCCTCAAGCGGGTCTCAAAGCCCGGCCTCCGGGTCTACACCGCCTCCACCGAGATCCCCCGGGTCTACGGCGGCCTCGGTGTGGCTGTCCTGTCCACCAACAAGGGACTTGTTACCGACCGTGAGGCCCGCAGGGCCAAGGTCGGCGGCGAGATTCTCTGCTACGTCTGGTAGGAGCTGGTTATGTCCCGAATCGGAAAAGCGCCCATCGAAGTTCCCAGTGGCGTCGATATCACGATCTCCGGTCAGACCGTTGAGGTGAAAGGTTCCAAGGGAACCCTCACCCACGCTCTGCCCGATGTGATCAGTGCCAGTGTTGAGGACAACACCCTCACCATCGACCGCGCCAATGAGGAACGTCAGAGCCGTGCCCTGCACGGGCTCTCCCGTTCACTCGTGGCCAACATGGTCGAAGGTGTGAGCAACGGTTTCAAGAAGGAACTCAAGATCGTCGGTGTGGGTTACCGCGCCAACGCCAAGGGTCCGGGCAAGCTCGAGATGTCTCTCGGGTACAGCCACACGATCGACGTGAACGCCCCCGAGGGCATCACGTTCGACGTTCCTGACAACACCACCATCATCGTGAACGGCATCGACAAGCAGGCCGTTGGCCAGGTTGCGGCCGAGATTCGCAGCCTTCGCAAGCCCGAGCCCTACAAGGGCAAGGGTGTCATGTACGCCGGCGAGCGGATCATCCGCAAGGCCGGAAAGGCAGGTAAGTAATGGCGACCGCAACGAAGACGGCTCTCAAGAAGAAGCGCCAATTCCGGGTCCGCAAGAAGGTCGTCGGCACCGCCGAACGTCCCCGTCTGGCCGTGTTCCGGTCCAACAAACACATCAGTGTTCAGGTCATCGACGACTCGACGGGCACCACGCTCGCGGCGGCGTCAACCTACGAAGCCGGGTTCCGCAACGGGTCCGGAACCGTCGCCGGAGCCACGGCGGTCGGCACCAGCGTGGGGGAGCGGGCCAAAGCGGCCGGCGTCTCTTCCGTCGTGTTCGATCGTGGCGGTAACCGCTACCAAGGGCGGGTCGCCGCTCTCGCCGAAGCCGCCCGCGAAGCAGGACTGGAGTTCTAGCAATGGCACAGCCCCAAGGAAACAACAACCGCAACGATCGTGGTGATGGCCGTGAATCACGAGTGATCACCATCAACCGTGTCGCCAAGGTGGTCAAGGGTGGACGTCGTTTCGCCTTCACCGCCCTGGTAGTGCTCGGCGACCAGAACGGTCGGGTCGGTCTCGGTTATGGCAAGGCCAAGGAGGTGCCCCTCGCGATCCAGAAGGGCACCGAAGAGGCTCGCAAGCTGCAGTTCGACGTCCCGATGGCGGGCGGAACGATCACCCATCCAGTGATCGGGACCCAGGGCGCCGGCAAGGTGCTTCTGAAGCCCGCCGCTCCCGGAACCGGTGTCATCGCCGGTGGTGCTGCCCGTTCAATTCTGGAAGAGGCCGGCATTCGTGACGTGCTCTGCAAGAGCCTCGGCTCCGCCAACCAGATCAACGTTGCCCGTGCGACCATCAACGCCCTTCAGAGCCTGAAGCGCCCGGATGAGATCGCTCGTCTGCGCGGTCTTGACGCATCAGAGTTCACCCCCAAGGGCATGCTCGAAGCCTACGAAGAGTCCGAAAAGGCTCGTCGTCGTGGGCCCGCCCAGACCTCGGCGTAGAACAGGAGTCTCTAATGAGTCAGATCAAAGTGACCCAGATCCGCTCCACGATCGGATCCAAGCCCAAGACCCGAGGGTCCCTCCGGGCCCTTGGCCTTCGTGGCATCGGCAAGTCCAACATCCTCGAAGATAACCCCGTCGCCCGGGGCGCCATCGCTCGAGTCAGCCACCTGATCACGGTGGAAGAGGTGTCATCATGAAGGTTCACGACCTCAAACCCGCAGAGGGCTCAACCCACCGCAAGAAGCGCAAGGCACGTGGTATCGCCGGTAAGGCTGGCAAGACCGCCGGTCGCGGCACCAAGGGCCAAAAGGCCCGCGGCACGATTCCGGCTCGCTTCGAAGGTGGTCAGCTCCCGCTGCAGATCCGTCTTCCGAAGCTGCGCGGGTTCAAGAACCCCTTCCGGGTCGAGTATCAGGGCATCAACGTCGACACCATCATGGAGACCAAACTCACCGACGTGTCGCCCGAGTCCCTGACCGAGGCCGGCCTGCTCCACAAGGGTGCGCTGCTGAAGGTCCTCGGCCGGGGTGAATGCACCAAAGCTATCAACGTGAAGGCGCATGCGTTCTCCAAGAGTGCCGAGGCTGCCATCACCAACGCCGGTGGAACGATCGAGATCGTTCCCCTGCCCTTCAGCGTGCGTCCGCCGTCGTCGGGTAACCAGCACATGAACCGCTAACCGCGGCTCCACAACCGAGGTCAAACTCGCAGAGACCCGTCGGGGTTCGCATTCGTTGCGAACGTCGCCGGGTTTTTGAGTTCTCGTCCGTCGCTACCACGCTCGGGAAGGGGCCAAGGACCCTTCCCGACCCGGTGCCCGCCCCCGAAGCTGTCGACATGGCTGATCCAACACAACGGGGTGAAGTAATCGTCGGTATCGACGGCTCGGAAGGGTCGAAGGTGGCACTGGAATGGGCGTTGGCCCGCCAGGATGTTCTCGGTCCGGTACGGACCGTGGGGGTGTACAGCCTGTCGTTTCCGGTGGCGACCGAGGCGATGATGCCTCCCCATAGGTATGACGTGCTGCAGACAACACGCCAACCTGACTTCGATTCTCCGGGTTAACGGCGGGTCGGGTCGTCGGCGATGTAGTGCTGCTGAATGAGCAGTGCGTCGACGGCAGGTGTCACGTCGGTCTGCTCCCGTGGTTCCGAGCGATCGGGAATCTCGGGTTCCTCATCATCGAGGTAGTGAACGATCGGCGCCTCACCGGAGGGAATGATCGGGCTCTTGTCCACGAACTCGATGTGCATCGCCTGGTCTTCGATCGCCTCTCCGGGCTCTTCCCGAAGGTCATCATCGGGGTAGAACTCCCACGGTGTCTCCTCCACCGATTTACCGTTGCCTGTCATAACTTCAGTTTCTGGATGGAGTCGAGCGATCGACAGTGTCTTCTGACCTTTCACCCGATAGGGCCCTGGTCCTCTAGCTGGGTTTCCCGTGCGCTCCGAAGATGGCCCGGGGATCTGGGGGTCGCATGAGTATCACCGGCCCAGCTGTACTGCGCGGACCACTGACGCCGACGGGAGCGCAACTCGCGAAGGGTCGTTCTCCCGGGGTTGTGCATGGGTGATCCTTCGGCCTCTCTGTGGCGCCCAGGTTCCATCGTTTAGAAGCTGGGTGGGTGCCAACAGGTCACTACGTCCTCTGGTTGTGACCGGTGTTTGCTTTCGACCTGGCGTCGCCGGATGGCCGAGATTTGTCGATTCTCGACAAAGCCGACTGGAATAGTCGGGTTTGTCGATACGTTCTACTGAACATGTTCCGATTCCCCGAAACCGTCGACGAAAACGCCGCCCGACTCGTGGCTGGCGGTGTCGTGATACTGACGGCGACGTTCTTACTCACCGGCTGGCTTCCGCTCCTGGTTGTCCTTTTCTACGGGTTCGTCGCCCGGGTGGTCTCCGGCCCAACGTTCAGTCCGCTGGCCCTGATCGCCACACGCGTCATTCTGCCTCGGACCTCGTGGGAGGCGCGGCCCACCGCTGGGGCGCCGAAACGATTCGCCCAGGCCATCGGTGCCACACTTTCAGGTGTGGCCGTCGTGCTGGGGCTGACGGTTTCCGCCGGCGCAGCTGCAATACCGGTGGCCATGATCCTGGCGGCGGCATCGCTCGAGTCCTTCGCCGGATATTGCCTCGGCTGCACGATCTTCGGCTGGTTGATGCGTCGTGGAGTTATCCCCGAGGCGATCTGTGTCGAGTGCGCCGACCTGTCCCGCCGATTCGCAACGAGCGCAGCGAGCCCGGTCCCCAATCGCTGATCGGCCCGGAGGCGCTGGGCATAGTTGCAGGTTGCCGTTGATGTGCCGTCCATCCGGCGGCGAGAGCGCCTAACCTGTACCGGTGCTCGCCACGATTCGAAACGTCCTGCGTACGCCCGAGCTTCGCAAGAAGATCCTCTTCACCATCTTCATTATTGCGATCTACCGCCTCGGAGCCCAGATTCCCGCGCCCGGTGTCAACCTCGATCAGCTCCAGCTGCTGCGGGAAAACACCGACAGCGGTCGAGGTGGAATCTTCGGCTATCTGAACCTTCTGTCCGGTGGCGGTATCGCCAACCTCAGTTGGTTCAGCCTCGGGATCCTTCCGTACATCACCGCCAGCATCATCATTCAGATCCTCACGGTGGCGATCCCCAAGCTTGAAGAATGGCAGAGCCAGGGGGCCACCGGTCAGGCCAAGATCACCCAGTGGACCCGCTACATCACCGTCGTCCTGGCGCTGGTTCAGTCCACCGGCATCGTCTTCCTCGTCAACAGCAGCCCGGAGCAGTTCTTCGGCGTTGGCTCCGGAATCGACATCTTCCCGAACGGCGGCGCCGGACGGATCTTCCTGGCCGTCACCTGTATCACCGTCGGCACGGCCGTGGTCATGTGGCTCGGCGAGCTCATTACCCAGAAGGGCATCGGCAACGGAATGTCGATCATCATCTTCGCCTCGGTCGTGGCTGCCCTGCCCGCCACGGCGATCCAGTTGTGGGCGGCGGGCGAAACCAGCGTCCTCACCCGCTACGGCGTTCTGGCGATTGCCCTCATCCTGCTGACCCTTCTCGTCATCGCCATCGTGTTCGTGGAACAGGGTCAGCGTCGCATTCCGGTGAACTTCCCCAAGCGTCAGGTTGGCCGCCGGGTAATGGGTGGCAACAACACCTACATTCCGCTGAAGGTCAACCAGGCCGGTGTGATCCCGGTCATCTTCGCCTCGTCGCTTCTGCAGCTCCCCACGCTTCTGGTGAACGTGCTTCCCACCTCCGGCAGTCTCAACCAAGAGAACTGGACCTGGGGAGACCATGTGCGGAACTGGGTCAACAACAACCTGTTCGATCCCACCAACCTGGGTTACATCCTTCTGTTCGGTTTCCTGATCGTGGGCTTTGCCTACTTCTACAACTCCATCGCCTTCGACCCGATCCGTCGAGCCGATGACCTGAAGAAGCAGGGCGGCTTCATACCCGGCATCCGTCCCGGTTCCCAGACCGAAGCTCACCTAGCGAAGATCCTCAACCGGATCACGCTGCCGGGAGCAATCTTCCTTGGTTTGGTCGCTCTTATTCCCTCGGCCATGCTTGCGTGGTACCTAGGGGGAGCGGCTACTGCTGGCCTTGTTGGCTTTAGCGGCATTTCCATCCTGATCGGGGTGGGAGTCTCCCTCGAACTGCTCAAGCAGATCGATAGCCAGCTGATGCAGCGAAACTATGAAGGATTCCTGAAGTGACAGTTCGTCTCGTTATCTTTGGCCGCCAAGGCGCCGGCAAAGGCACGCAATGCGTGAATATTGTCAACACCTACGGCGTAGCCCACATCTCCACCGGCGACATGTTGCGTGCTGCGGTAGCGGCAGGAACCGAAATGGGTCTGAAGGCCAAAGAGGTGATGGACAGCGGCGGACTCGTCGGTGACGACATCATCAACGGCATCGTCGCCGATCGGCTCACCGAGCCCGATGCATCGGGACCCGGTTTTGTGCTCGATGGGTACCCCCGTACCCAGCCTCAGGCCGAAGCGTTGCTGGAGAACCTCCGATCCGATGATTACTCGCTCGACGCGGTGATCAACCTGAACGTTCCCCTCGACGAGGTGACCGCCCGGATGAAAAGCCGTGGTCGTGCCGACGACACCGACGAGGCCATCGCCCGCCGGCTCGAGCTGTACGAACAGGAAACACGACCCGTCCTCGACTTCTTCGAGGAGCAGGGTCTGTTGGTGACCGTCGACGGTCTCGGCAGCGAAGAAGAGGTCTCCAGCCGACTCATCGCTGCCATCAACGAACACCTCTAACCCTCCCCCCAAATTTCTGCTGGCCACTACAAATCTTGTAGCCCACAGCAGACAGAACGACGTTTTGTAGTCGCCGGCAGACAAAAGCCTGCCCATCGACCGATCCGTCCGGTATCCCGACCGGGCCGAGCCCGATCACTACGATCGAAGGGTGCGGTCCTCTTCGGTGAAGTCACTGGTTCGTGTGGTGTTCCTTGTGGTGCTGGGGCTGGTGGGAGCCGTCCTGGCGGCAGTCCCCGGTGCACAGGCCCAGGACGATCCGGTCGTGGATCCTGAAGTCGAACCGGCCGAAGAAGAGGAGGAAGTTACACCTCTGACCGACACCGAGAGGTTGGTCGAAGCGGCCTACGCCGGACTGCTTGGCCGAGAGTCCGATGAAGCCGGCCGTGAGTTCTGGTCCCAGCTCATCGATTCGGGATCCCGAGCTGGCGACATTGTGGGTGTGATCGGTGATGCCGACGAACATCGCCGGTTCATCGTGGCCCAGTTCTACCGTCAGATCCTCCAACGAGAACCGGAACCCGAGGGTCTTGCGTTCTGGTCCGAAGGCATCATCGATCGGTTCACCGCAGCCTCGCTTGCGGTCGAGATTTACTCCTCCGAAGAGTTCTTTCTGCGATCGGGAGCGACGAATGACTCGTACATCGCCGGTCTCTATCAGAACATCCTGAACCGCGAAGCTGAGCCAGATGGGTTGGAGTACTGGTCTTCCCTGCTCGATGATGGCGTCAGTAGGTCCGCGGTCACGCGGGAGATTCTCCGATCAACCGAGGGAATCCTGCAACCCGAACTCTCGATCGAGTCGGCCACTCCATCACCGGGTGGTACCGGTGACCTTCGAGTGATCGAGATCGATCTGGATCGTGCGGTCGATCCCGACCGGACCGCAATCATCGTCTCGGCCGCGGGACGTCGCCTCAGCGGCACCGTCTCTGGCGATCCCGATGACCCCAGCATCGTCCGATTCGCAGCCGACGTTCCGGGATCGGTGCCGGCAGGCCAGAACGTCGTGGTCACCGTGTTCGCCACGACGCCCGGTGACGAACCAGTGGTTGAATCCATCGACTTTTCGTTCGTCAGTGCCGCTCTGGCCCTCAGCACCGGTGCCGACCCCGAGGGCGAACTGATCGTGGCCTTCTATGGTCATCCCCGCACTGACGTACTGGGAATCGCCGGGGAAGGAACCCCCGAGGAGGCTTTGGCCCGATTGATAGCCCAGGCCGCCCCCTACGAAGTGACGGGACGACCCATCGTGCCGGCCTTCGAGATGATCTCGACCCTCGTCACCGCAGCCCCGGGCGCCGACAACCTGTATCGATCCAGAGCGACCGAAGAAGAACTGTGGCGATACCTCGACACGATCCGAACCGTGGAGGGTCGACTGATCCTGGACATCCAACCCGGCCGAGCCGACGTCCTCGATGAGGCCCGGGCCTATGAGTCGCTACTGCTCGAACCCGAGGTTGGCCTTGCCCTGGATCCTGAG
>CALGOA010000024.1 GCA_937958015.1 uncultured Acidimicrobiales bacterium
GTCTTCGACGCCATCATTCCCGGCAGGTGGGCGGCGCCACCAGCGCCCGCGATGATGACCTTGAGGCCTCGTTCCGCCGCGGACTTCCCGAAGTCCCAGAGCCGATCCGGTGTTCGGTGAGCGGAGACGATCTTGGTCTCATAGGCGACGTCGAGCTCGTCCAGGACGTCCGCCGCGCCTCGCATGGTGGGCCAGTCGGACTGACTACCCATGATGATCGCGACCTCTACAGCTGCCATGTCGATAGACCCCTTCGATGAAGCGACGAACTATAGCCACCGAGGCCAGAGCCAACGTCACGCCATGCGATCAGGCGGCGCGGATACCCGCTTCGAAGAGGGGGAGACAGTTTCCGCTGGGAGCACGACCGCGCAGCGGGTCCTGCCACTGGTGAATGTGGTTTTCCGGATGCGGCATCAACCCCAGCACGAGCCCGGTGGCATCGGTGACGCCAGCAACGTCCCCCGCCGAACCGTTCGGGTTGTGCGGATAACCGCCCCCCTCGTACCGCAGAACCACGCCATCGCGCTCGGTCAGGGTCTGAAGATTTGCGGCAACGAATTGGCCCTCGCCGTGCGCCACCGGGCATCGAAGAGACTCGGTCAGCTCGGCGGTCCAAACACTGGCCGGGGAGGGGGCCATCGACACCCACCTGCACTCGAAGCGGCCCGACTGATTCTCGGCCAGGGTGGCGGTGCCTGCTGGTGCATCGTCGCCGGGGAGCAGCCCGGTCCGCACGAGCGCCTGGAAGCCGTTACACACACCGAAGATCGGCTTGCCGGCATCCACTGCGGTCCGGAGCTGATCGCCGAACCAGCCCATCAGGTCAAGCCCCAAAAGCCGGCCCGCCCCGAGGGCGTCGCCGTAACTGAAGCCGCCGGGCACCGCCAAGATCTGGTAGTCGCTCATGCGACGAACGCCGTTGCGAAGGTCGGCGATCGGCACGGTTTCTGGATCACCGCCAGCGAGGCGGAATGCATCGGCGAGATCGTTGTCGCGGTTGGTGCCGAGGGCGATGGGAATCAGAATTCGGGGTCGACTCATTGGATGTGTCCTCGGTAGGCGCTCTCGATGTCGGCCAGTGAGAGTGACACGGGGCCGATCACCACGGTGTCGGTTGCCGTGGTGACACCGATTTTCTGGGCCCCGGGGACCGCCTCCATCGAAGCGGCGTTCTCGGGTGCCACCTCGAGCAGGTAACGGGTTGAACCCTCGCCGAAGAGCACGTGCGGATCACCGGAGATAACAGACGCATCGAGCTGCAGGCCTATCCGACCAGCGAAGGCCCACTCGGCGGCAGCTACCGCAAGCCCACCCTCGGCGATGTCGTGACCGGACTCCACCTGCCCAGCACCGATCAGGGCCGCAACCGCTCGATGGGTAACAAGTGCATCGGTGTTCGGTTGGGCCACCGGGCCGGCACCGCCGGCGACCAGATCCCGACGAATCGTCTCGTAGTGCGATCCGCCCAGCGATCCGGATTCCGAGCCAACCAGCCACACGTCGTTGCCCGGCCTCACCACGCCCGTGAGCGGTACGACGGCCGGGTTGTCCACCAATCCGACCGCGGTAATGACCAACGTCGGCGCTACGGGATCGGCGGATCCGTCGGGGCGCACGAATTCGTTGTAGAGGCTGTCCTTACCGCTGACAAAGGGTGCATTGAAGTGGAGGGCGGCGTCGTGACAGGCCCGGCAGGCGGCAACGATCTGACCCAGCGTTTCAGGATTTGTTGGTTTCCCCCAGGCGAAGTTGTCGAGCAGTGACAACTGGTCGGGGTCGGCGCCGCCGAGGACCGCATTCCGCACCGCCTCGTCGATCACGTGCCAGGCCATCGCATAACTGTCGAGTTCACCCATCAGCGCATTGACCCCGATACCGACCGTCATCGCCCGACCGCTGGTGGTTCCGGGCGGAATCTGGGTGGTGCCGTCGGCGGGGCCGTCGCCGTGGGGCCCGCCGTAGGGCCGCACCACCGTTCCACCCATGATCTCGTGATCAAACGTGCGGACGACGTCCTCGTTCGAACGGATGCTGGGATGGGAGAGCAATTTCAGCAGGTCGCCAACGGGGTCACCGACCCGGAAGGAATCGAGCCGGGGTCGGGGCCGGTCGGCCACCACCGTGGCCTTCATCCGACGTTTGGGTCGACCGTCATGGAGGAAGGCGCAGTCGATGTCGATCACGGTGTCCTCACCGTCCACCACGGTGAGCCTGCCGTCGCCGGTGAAGGTGCCGATCACTGCGGCGTCGACGCTCCATCGTTTCGCCAACTCCAGAAGTGGGGCGGGATCGGGGGCGGCCAGGACCATCCGCTCCTGCGCCTCGCTCAACCACACCTCCCACGGGGCCAGACCGGCGTATTTGAGTGGCACGGTGGCGAGGTCGACACGGGCGCCGAGGGTTTCGGCCATCTCGCCCACTGCGGAACTGAGTCCACCCGCCCCGCAGTCGGTGATAGCGGTGTAGAGCTTCTCGTCCCGGGCCTGCAGCACGACGTCGATCAGCCCCTTCTCGACGATCGGGTCGCCAATCTGGACCGACGAGCCGGCCACGTCGGCGGTCTCGGCACCCATCGTCTGGCTGGAGAACGTGGCTCCGCCGACTCCGTCACGACCGACGGCGCCGCCGAGGACCACGATGGCGTCGCCCGGAGCAGCGTTCGTGGGATTCGACCCGTTCGGCAGCAGGCCGATGCAGCCCGCGAAGACGAGCGGAGTCGTGGTGTACCGGGGATCGTGAACGATGGCCCCGGCGATGTTCGGAACCCCGATCTTGTTGCCGTAGTCGCCGACGCCGGCGACGACACCTTCGCGGATGCGTTTCGGGTGCAGCACACCCTCTGGCAACTCGCGTGGTTCTACATCTTCAGGGCCGAAGCAGAGGATGTCGGACACCGAGATCGGCTTGGCCGAGACCCCAAGGATGTCCCGCACCACTCCCCCGACACCGGTGTTCGATCCGCCAAAGGGCTCGAGGGCCGAGGGGTGGTTGTGCGTCTCGGCCTTGAGTGCGATGTCCCACTCGTCGTCGAACTGGACGATGCCGGCGTTGTCGACGAAGGCGCTCCGCACCCACGGGGCATCGATGGTGTCGGTGGCGGCCCGAAGGTAACTCTTCAGGAGACCATCGACCTCGGTCGTGGAACCGTCGGGTTCGGTAACGGTGATGTGAGCCCGGAAGGTCTTGTGGGCACAGTGTTCGCTCCAGGTCTGAGCGAGGGTCTCCAGTTCGGCATCGCTTGGGTCCCGGTCCAAGTCGGTGAAGTGATCCGAGATCACCTGCATCTCCTGGGGGTCCAGCCCGAGCCTACGTAAGGCGTTCACCTTCGCCAGGCCGTCGGCGTCGAGGCCGCGCACCGCGATGGTCGACGTGTCGGGCGACCCCGACAACGATCCGACAAAGCTCGGTTGGAGTTGACCTTTGGCCCACCGCTCGATGACCTCGTTGTGCAATACCCGGGCCGCCAGCTGCTCCAGCTGGTATTCCGACAACTCGCCCGCAACGATCCAGCGGGTTCCGATCGTGGCGGCGTCGACGCTGAGCCCGGCCTCGTTGGCGGCTCTCACCAACTCGGCGCCCTCGCGGTCGGTGACACCGGGTCGAAGCCCGGTTTCGATCTGACGCTGACCCTGGGTGGGCGTGGCCTGTCCTGGGGCATCGACCATCTCCCACCAGCCGTGCACCGGGTCACAACAGAAGGTGGTAGCTACCCGAGCGAGGTCGTCGGAGCCGAGTTCACCGCGAAGATGAACCAGCCGGAATCGGCTGAGTCCGTCCACCGGAAGCTCGAAGAGCTGGGCTCGCTCCACGGCGGCCTGATCCTGGTGGCCAGGTCCGACCACAAATGCATACGTTTCCACCGGTTCAGACCCCCAACTCCACGGGCCTCTTTTCTATCCGGCCCACCGGGCTTATGCGCCGCTGGTCTTCTTGCGATCCAGCCGATCGGCGCCACTGTCGATTCCGGGCAGCTGGGGTTGCAGCCAGTTGTGCTGACTGGCCAGTTCCAGCACGATCTCCTCGACCTCTACCCAGTTCTTGGCGCGAGGGTCTTTCAGTCCGCGGTTGTAAGGCTGATCAAAGATGATGACGTCGTTGCCCTCCCGGCGAAGTGAGGTGATGTTGTGCTCGGCGTCATCGATATATACGTGCGCTTCCACCTGCGGTTTCGCACCGAGAAAACAGATGTCCCGGTAGGGAATCCGAGCCTCATCGAGCCAGGCCACCGTGTCCGAGACCGCCGCTTCGTGGCTCCAGTTGACATACAAGCGGTGGGTGATGATTCGGATCCACACACCGGCATCGCTCAGCCGCCACAGCGCATCCGCGGCGCCTTCGATGGCCGGCAGGTGACGAAGCATCCGGTCTTCCGACACCGCCTTGTGATGCAGCCGCCCAAACTCGGCCTCGTCGAGGTCCCACTCGCGGAAATCCCAGCTGCGTTCGAGGGGCAGCGACTCGGGGTCGACGCCGCGTTCGTTCGCTACGAAGTTTCGAAATCCGATGGTGTAGTCGGCGCAGACCCCGTCGAGGTCCACGCCAAAGATGAACCCGCTCACCGCCAAAAGGTAGCCCTTGAATCGGTGGTGCGACGCGATGCCCGAAGCTGTGCTGACAACGAGCGACGCCACCGCAGGGCGGTGGCGTCGGATCGGTTTGTTCGGTTGTCATGCCGGCCGCTCGGCCAGCATCGGACTAGATGACGGTGGGTTCGGCCGCGAGGCTGAGGCGGTCGAGAGCGCCGCCCCACCATTCGTTTTCCACCACGGTGAGGCCGGGTACGTCGGAAAGGAGTTCGTCGATCACCGCTGTGATTCCGGGTGAGGAGAACTCGAGGCGAAGGTCGAGGAGATGGTCAATGATTCGGTTTCGGTCGGAAAGCTGTCCGTCGATCGCAGCTCGCAGAACAGCGAGCTGTTCGTTGATCGCATTTGGTTCGTTGGTCACGGTCTCCATGTTGTCATGTATCGGCACGGGTACCCCCATCAGGTGTAGGTGTCATCTGACTTAACGTCTGATCCGGATGAATCATTGCAGGGCGTTCGTCACACGTGGCTCATCGAGGGCCCGAAGCGCCCCGAAGGCAGCTCCAACCGCGACGTTTTCGCTGGTCAGAGCTAACGAACGCAGGTCCGAACGGCGGTGTCGACCGCGTTTTGGTAGATCTGCCACTTATCGAAGTTGTCAGCGCCCGGCGAAATCTCGTCGACGACGGAGAAATTGTTGATCTCGTCCTCGCTGAGCCCGACGGTTGCGTACAGGGCGTCCGAAACACAGGTTGCCTCTTCGAGGCTCAGATCTGCCTCAACCACGAGGATGTCGACCAGGGCTTCCCGACTGGCTCCGGTTCCCGGACAGGCCGTTACGAAAAGGGAGAAGCCAACCAGCAGGCTTGAAGCTTTGGACCGAACGCGCATACCACTAGTCAATCAGCAGCAGGGCCGGTTCGGAACGTCAGCCCGATCGAGACCAGCAACACCAGTCCGCCGAATATCTTCAACGCTTCCGGAGCTCGGTCTCGAACCGGAGACACAGGACCGCTCGACACGATCGAGTATCGGGCTGACAACTCCGAGAGTCGTCGATCGGCTTCTGCGAGCTGACCCTCGTACTGGCTCTTCAGCGCGGCAGTCCCTTCAAAAACGGTGGAGCGGGCTGCGATTTCGACATCGTTGGAGGCTTGGCCTACCGCCAGTTCCTGTTCGGAGAACTCTTGGTCGAGTTCTGCCACGATCTGGGTGAGCTGATCGAGTTCGGTTTCGAACGGATCGCGTTGGAGACCGATGTCATGGGCCAGGAATGCGCTGGCGACCGCATCGGCCGCCGCTTCGGCTTCGGGTGCCGATGCGGCCGACACAAGAATCTCGAGCTCCACGATGTTCTCCGGGGCCGTGGCGACCACCTCGGCTCCGTTGCCCGCCGCCCGCCCGGCTGGTGAGTTGATCCATGCGGCCGAGGCCCGTTGAAGGCTGGAGTGCCACGGCCAGGTGGTGCCGTCGTCGGCCAGCTCCAGCTGAATCCGCTGTTGGGGGTCTCCGGCCGAGATCGTGCCGACCACCAGATACAGCGCCGCAACGACCGCTGCCACTGCGGAACTGATCACAAGGGTCCGCGGCACCCGCCGAGTATAAAACGTAGATATCGGGAGCGATGTCGCGTGAGAGCGACGCCTACTTCAGGGCGTCCTCGATGACGGGCACGATCGACGGGTCGGCGAGCGTGGTGGTGTCGCCGATCGACCGCCCCTCGGCCATGTCGCGCAGCAGGCGGCGCATGATCTTGCCGGAACGGGTCTTTGGCAGTTCGGGCACCAGGGCCAGATCCGCTGGCTTGGCGATCGGGCTGATCACCTTGGCGACGTGGTTGCGGAGCTCCGTCTTCAGCTCGTCCGACGCGGTCACATTGCCCCGGAGGATCACAAACGCACTGATGGCCTGACCGGTGGTGTCGTCATCTCGGCCGACTACCGCAGCCTCGGCCACCGATGGATGGTCCACCAGAGCCGATTCGATCTCGGTGGTCGACAGCCGGTGGCCCGAAATGTTCATCACATCATCGACCCGACCGAGCAGCCAGATATCCCCATCGTCGTCCCACTTCGCTCCATCGCCGGCGAAGTAGCGGCCCGGGAACCGTGACCAATACGTCTCCTGGTACCTCTGGGGATCCCCCCAGATACCGCGCAACATCGAGGGCCACGGCTCGGTCAGCGTGAGGTATCCACCGCCGGGGACACCGACCGCATTCCCTGCGTCGTCGACGATCTCGGCACCGATGCCGGGCAGCGGGCCGTTGGCCGAGCCCGGTTTGAGCGTCGTAACGCCGGGAAGCGGCGCGATCATCATCCCGCCGGTTTCGGTCTGCCACCACGTATCGACGATGGGACAGTTCCCGCCACCGATATTGGTGTGGTACCAGACCCAGGCCTCGGGGTTGATCGGTTCCCCGACCGAGCCGAGCACCTTCAGCGACGAGAGGTCTTTGCCCTGAGGCCATTCGGTACCCCACTTCATGAACGTCCGGATCGCGGTGGGAGCGGTGTAGAGCTTGGTCACGCCGTAGGACTCGATGATTTCCCAGAAACGATCCTTGGCCCAGCCACCCCGTTCACCGTCACGGTTCGATTCACGCGGCGTGTCGGGGGTGCCCTCGTACATCACGGACGTGCAGCCATTCGCTAGCGGGCCGTAGGTGATGTAGGAGTGACCGGTGATCCAACCGATATCGGCGGCACACCAGTAGACGTCGGTGTCGGGTTTCAGGTCGAATACGTAGTTGTGGGTGAAGGCGGCCTGAGTGAGGTACCCCCCGGTCGTGTGCATGATGCCCTTGGGTTTGCCCGTGGTGCCCGATGTGTACAGAAGGAACAGCAGGTGCTCGGCATCCATTTCCTCGGGCGCACACTCGGGCGTTTGAGCGGGCACCAGATCGTGCCACCAGACGTCGCGGCCGTCGACGACGTTGACCGGGTCCGAAGCATCGCCGATGCGCTGCACCATCAAGACGTTCTCGACCGTTGTGGTGCTTTCGATCGCATCGTCGACGATCCCCTTCAGCATGCTGGGGGCGCCGCGCCGGTAACCACCGTCGGCGGTGATGACCAACTTGGCTTCAGCATCGTTGATCCGGTCCGACAGCGACGCGGCACTGAACCCGCCGAAGACCACCGAATGGGCCGCTCCGATGCGGGCACACGCCAACATCGCGATCGGTAGCTCAGGGATCATTGGCATATAGATGGCAACCCGGTCGCCGCGGGCCACACCCAGGGACTTGAGTGCGTTGGCGGCCCGCTGCACCTCATCGAGGAGGTCGGCGTAGGTGATCGTGCGTTTGTCGCCGGGTTCACCCTCGAAGTGATAGGCCACCCGCTCCCCCAGCCCGTTCGCCACGTGGCGATCCAGACAGTTGGCCGACACGTTGAGCGTGCCGCCGACGAACCACTTCGCAAAGGGAGCGTCGGACCAATCGAGCACTTGATCCCAGGGCGTCATCCAGTCGAGTCGCTGTGCCTGTTCGGCCCAGAACGCCAATCGGTCGTCGCTGGCGGCTTGGTACATCGACCGGTCAGACACCAGCGCGTCGGCTTGGAACTCGGCCGAGGGCGGGAAGGTCCGCCGCTCGTCCATCAGGGCTTCGATTGCGTCGGTGGATACCGGATCGGTCATGAGCCGATTCTTATTGATCGAACCGATCTCGCACAAACGATGCCGGCAAACACCGCTGGTCAGGGCGTACGTTCGGTCACTGAATGTGCCCATTGGGCCACCATCGGCAGCCTTGTACTCTCAGACTTGGCGATCTGGAGAGTTTCATGGGTGCACGACAACAGGGACGTGTCACAACACGCGCGACGGTTTCGGCGATCGATAATGTCACGCGCTCGCTGGGGTCGATCGAACTCCAGCCACTCGCCAGCCGTCGTTCCCTTCAGGTCGACCTCGAGCAACTCGCCGTCTGCATGAGCCTGTTTGAATTGGCGAGAGGACCCGAGGCTGCCGAGGCCCCGCCGTTCCATTCGATCCGCCGCCAACTCCACCCGCTGATCGAATCCAATCCGCAACCCACCTCGGTCACACCGCCGTTCAGCCCCGACACCCGGCAACGAATCAGCTACGCCACCGCGCAACTGGTGGCGATGCGCCTGCGGCTGACCGCAGCATCCGCTCGAATTCCCAACAAGGTCGTTCAGCGGGAGGCCGCCACCTCCTATCTGAGCTTTCGAGATTCGTGGGGCAACTTCCGGGCCGACCCGAGCTTGGAGAATCTTGCGGTGTTGGAGGGCTCGATCTGTTACCTGTCTCAGCTCTATCGAGCGTTCGGCATCCGTTCCGGCGAACCCCGGGCGAAAGGCGTTCGCAAACTATGCGAACTGGTGCAACGGGCCAATGACCGCGATGGCGAGTTGGACGACGTTCCCGGCCTCATGCGCCAGGTGACCGATCGGGCCAACGAACTGTGCCGACCCACTCTCGCTGAACATCGGGCGTGGCTGGCGTCGGTTCTGTAGAGGCTCAACTGTGGAGTCCCGGGTCCGATAGGTGTCGGTGACTGCACCGTCGGATCTAGATGCAGCGTTTGAGGCGAAGCTGGCGGAGATGCGTCAGAAGAACGCTGAGGGAAGGTCCGACGGTGCAGTTGCCGAAGCAGGCTTGGGCACGCTCTTTCTGAGCCATCGCCATCCCGTACCCGGTCATGACAAACCCTTTGGAGACCGCTGCGTGCAGATCGGCGGCCGCTGGGTTTGCCGACGATGCAGCCTGCTCTACCCGATCGGCACCGTCGTCGCGTTCCTGTTCGCCTTCGGAATCGGCTGGCCCGAGTCGCTCGACATGACCCTCATATGGATCCTCTGCATTCCGGCGACGGTCGCCTATTGCGGCGAAGCGCTGGGCCTGTTCTCCTACGACCCTCGAGTTCAGAGCGCCGCGATGGCCGTGAGCGCTCTCGGTTTCGGCCGAGGGTTGGGTTATGAGTTTCAGGAACGGTGGAGCGGCGAGTTCTGGTGGCCCGTAACCATCTTCGGCGGCCTTTGGTTCTTCAGTACTGCTTTTCGGCCTGCACTCGCTTCCTACGCAGCGCGGCGAGCACGCCAGTAGCCGGAGAACTTGACCGAGCGGTCAAGACAGGTACGCTGGTCCCATGCCTGAAGCAGTCATCGTCTCCACCGCCCGCAGCCCCATCGGCCGAGCCTTCAAAGGTTCTATGAAGGATGAGCGGCCCGACGACATCACCGCCCAGATCGTGCAGGCCGCTCTGGCCAAGGTGCCCGAGCTGGATCCCTCTCAGATCGAAGACCTCATGCTCGGCTGCGGTTCACCCGCTGGCGAGCAGGGTTTCAACATGGCCCGGGTCGTTGCGGTCATGGCCGGGCTCGATAATGTCCCCGGCGTCACCGTCAACCGGTACTGCTCAAGCTCGCTGCAGACCATCCGCATGGCCGCTCACGC
Organism: uncultured Acidimicrobiales bacterium; assembly: GCA_937958015.1. Taxonomy (GTDB): domain Bacteria; phylum Actinomycetota; class Acidimicrobiia; order Acidimicrobiales; family SZUA-35; genus JABDIY01. Next base: position 9,954 of record CALGOA010000024.1, read on the forward strand.
CATCAAGGCGGGCGAGGGTGATGCGTTCATCTCCGCCGGCACCGAGTTCGTCAGCCGATATCTACAGGGCGCTTCGGACAATGCCGAAGCCGTGAACCCCATCTTTGGAGACGCCCACGCCCGCACCAAGGCCCGCGAGGCTGGCGGCGCTGACGTATGGGAAGCTCCCGAGGGCCTACCCGACGTGTACATCGCCATGGGTCAGACCGCAGAGAACGTCGCCCAGATCGAAGGCGTAACCCGCGAGGAGCAGGACCGCTGGGGAGTGCAGAGCCAGAACCGGGCCGAGGAAGCCATCAACCGCGGGTTCTATGAAATGGACATCACCCCGGTCACCCTCTCCGACGGCACCGTCTACAAAACCGACGACGGCCCCCGGGCCGGAACCGCCTACGAGAAGGTCAGCCAACTCAAGCCGGTCTTCCGCCCCGACGGCACCGTGACCGCCGGCAATGCGTGTCCTCTCAATGACGGCGCCGCCGCCGTGGTGGTCATGAGCGACACCAAGGCAAAGGAACTCGGCATCAAGCCCCTGGCCCGCATCATCAGCAGCGGCGTTACCGGCCTCAACCCGGAGATCATGGGTCTGGGCCCGGTGGAAGCGTCCCGGATGGCGCTCCAGCGTGCCGGCATGACCATCGACGATGTCGACCTGGTCGAGATCAACGAAGCGTTTGCCGCGCAGGTTCTTCCCTCGGCCAAGCACCTCGGCATCGACCACGACAAGCTCAACGTGAACGGTGGTGGTATCGCCCTCGGCCACCCCTTCGGCATGACCGGCGCCCGCATCATGACCACGCTCATCAACGGTCTGACCGAACAGGACAAGAGCATCGGCCTCGAGACCATGTGTGTCGGCGGCGGCCAGGGCATGGCCATGATCATCGAACGGGTCTAATCACCTGAGATCTGGCAGCGGGCAAACCGCTGCACCTACAAAACACAGACTGGGCGGGCCGATGGCCCGCCCAGTTTCAATTTTTTGGGAGCTCCGAAAACCCTTTGCCTAGAAGGCCGTGGTCCGGGTCTGTAGTTCGATCGACGGGCGCACCACGTGGGTCCGGATGTCGGTGGTCTTGTAGGTGTTGGTGGTGCTACCGCACGAGGACCAGGTCAGCTCGTGTGTGAACTTCCACTTCTGCATTCGGACGAAGACCTTGCCGTACTTGCCAGCAGGAACCGGGAAGGATCCGCCAGCACCGACCGAGGTCGACACCGAAGACGTCACGGTGATACCGATGGCGGCGCTCTCTGAGCGCAGCTGCGAGTTGATCGCAACCGAGTTGGTCCGGGAGGTGGAAAGCGTCGCTGTTGCCTGCCCGGGACCCTTCACCGAGAAGGTGGAGAGCGCTTGAACGTCGTCGGCGAGGCGGGTCTTGGAGACGAGCCGTGAGCTGATGATGTAGTCGTAGCTACATGCCCCCGCCACGGATGTGGCGGCTGGCGATGCCAGCGAAACGCCGAGAATACAGACGCTGAGCCAAGCCAATACGAACTTCTTCATTGAACCTCCAGGTTCGGTAGGCACCGGCCGTTGTGGTACTCGGTGATGTGCTGACTATGCGCCTGTGGCACGGGGCCGTAAAGGACACCAACCGGACACGCTGATGACCGAACCCGGACATGACCCGGCCCCCACTCCAACGACGGCGCGAACCCTCCCGAAACGCTCCCGGACGCTGTCAACCCGCCCGAAACGCTCGAATCCCACGGTTCGCGGTGGTTCGCCGGCCGAAAGGTCAGTTCACCGCACTCTCGACCCGCGCCATGGATCTTCGCTACCCCAGGAGAGCTGCGATACTGAGGGCGTGACACCGGCGATCGTGATTCTGGAGCAGCGCCAGATTCCGCACGAGGTCGCCACCTACGACCATGATCCGGCTGCGTCGAGTTACGGCGACGAAGCCGTCGAAGCCCTTGGACTCGATGCGGCGACGGTATTCAAGACGTTGCTGGTACGCCTGGATGGCGGGGGTCTGGCCGTTGCGGTGGTGCCGGTTGCGAACAAACTCGACCTAAAAGCGGTGGCCAAATCCTTCGGGGTCAAGAAGGCCAAGATGGCGGACCTCGACGAGGCCGAACGGGTCACCGGGTACATCGCAGGTGGGATCAGCCCGCTGGGCCAGAAGAAGCGGTTGCCTACGGTGATCGATTCATCTGCGACCGCCCTCGCACACATGCACGTCAGCGGCGGTCGCCGCGGGGTGGAGATCTCGTTGGCCCCCAGTGATCTTGCGACCCTCACCAACGCCGTCGCGGCCCCTATCGCCAAGTAACAGTGGAGACCGAACAGGCACGACAACTCCTCGGGCTCGGCCGTGAGTTTGATCTCGCCGCCATCGATCGAGCGTTTCGGGCCAAGGCCCAGATCCATCACCCGGACCGAGGCGGTGACCCGGAAGCGATGAAGGCTGCGGTGGCAGCCAGAACGCAGCTGATCGAGTCGCTCAATTTCCCGCCCACAGAGCGGATATCCGGACCGTCCGTTGGCCCCCCGACGGCTGAACCCGCTGCGCCCATGGACCGAGTGTCGTTCACCACCGTTTCTGTGGTCCTACTCATCCCGGTGGCGGTGATGGTGGCCCTCGTCGTCATCACACTGGTCGTCGTTTCCTCGGTCCAGTAGCCGACGCTCTCGCCCGCGAACCTCCCCGAACTGACGCGTTCGCCGGTGAACCACCCAGAACCGTCGGATTCGAGCGGTTGGGGTGGGTTGATGAGATCGGGGAGCGTTTCGGGAGGGTCCGGGGAGACGGGACGGGCATTTGCCCGCCCCGTCTCAACTCGGCTACTTGGTGCCCTTGTAGTTCACAATGGCGGTGAGCTCGTGCTCAACCTTGACGAGGTCGGACTGGTCGGCCATCACCTGGCCGATGTCCTTGTAGGCCATCGGTGACTCGTCGAGCAGCTCCGCCGCCTTGTGACGCTGCCACACACGACCCTCCATTGCGGCGGTGAACTCGTCTACCTCAAACCGACGCTTGGCTTCGTTCCGGCCGAAGCGACGACCGGCACCATGGGCCGCCGACGTGTACGAGTCGGTGTTACCCAATCCGCTCACGATGAAGCTGGAGGTTCCCATCGAACCCGGGATCACGCCATAGTCGCCTACCCGGGCCCGGATGGCGCCCTTGCGGGTGATCCAGAGCTCACGACCGTCATGGGTCTCGCGCTCGGTGTAGTTGTGGTGGCAGTTGATTCGCCGCTTCTCGCTCACATCCCGGCCCATCTGGGCTGCGAAGACACCGAGCACGGCGTCCATCATGAGCTCACGATTGGCCTTGGCGTATCGCTGGGCCCACAACATGTCGCTGATGTAGGCGTTGAATCCGGGGTCGGTGTCGAGGAAGTAGGCGAGGTCCCGATCCTCGAGCGCACGATGCTCCTGCTCGCATACCTCGCGGGCATCGGCGATGTGGCTCTTGGCCAGGATGTTGCCGATTCCACGGCTGCCGCTGTGAAGCACCGCCCACACAACCTCGCGCTCGTCGACACAGATCTCGACGAAGTGATTTCCTCCGCCGAGGGTCCCAAGCTGCTGAGCGATACCGCGCTCGGCCTTGCTACGGACGTTCACGGGCGTCTCGAGCGGGTCACTCTCCAACCACCGCAGCGCTCCCTCGCCGGGGTGCTGGTGGCGATCGAATCCGGCAGGAACCACCTTGGTGATCCCGCGGAGCACGTTCTGCATGTTGTCGGGCAGCTGCGATGCCGTCACGTCGGTCTCGACCGCGATCATGCCGCAGCCGATGTCGACCCCCACCGCCGCCGGGATGATCGCCGATTCGGTCGGAATCACCGAGCCGACGGTGGCACCCATCCCCCAATGAGCGTCGGGCATCAAGGCGATCGGGGCACTGACCGCATCGGAACGAGCCGAACGCAACGCCTGTTCCATCGTGTTCTCTTCGAGATCGGACGCCCACGAGCGAACCCGTTCGATGTCACCTTCGGTGCGAATGTCGATTGCCATGATCAGTACCTCCTCCGCGTTGATGCGGAGGGAGAGAATGACTGAGTATCGGCGTTTGCGCTACCGAATATTGAGCAGGCGGTCCGCCATCTGCGTCACCAGGTGATCGAATACCACATCCGGGTCGGTAACCGCATTGGTGAAATGGCCAAAAAGTTCGAGGCTCACGAGGCCAAAGATCTCCCCCCACACCGCAATGCCTTCTGCCAACCTTGGCGTCGACACCGTGTTGCCGGTGAAGGTCACTAGTTCCGACAGCGCATCATCGAGTTTCCTGCTGGAGCGGCGCTTCGGCTCGCCTATTTCGACCAACAGCGACATCAGGGCAACCGGAACCCGGATGGCTGGGTCGATCGTGTCATCGGGTGCGGCGTAGCCGGGCACCGGTGAGCCATAGATGAGCGCATAGTGATGAGGCTTTGCGATCGCCCACGCTCGGACGGCCCCCGCAATCGCGGCGAACCGCCCGCCGTAGTCGCTCCGATCCTTGTCCCGATCGGCCGCCTCCACCGCATCGCCAAGATCGTTGTAGGCATCGACGATCAACGCGGTCAGGAGTTCGTCACGGCTGGCGAAATACCGGTAGATGGCTGAGGACGCCATACCGAGTTCGCGCGAAATCGCCCGCAGCGAGAGGTTTGAGGCGCCCTCCTCCACCAACTGACGAGTGGCAGCGAGCTTGATCTCGGCGGTCAACTCCGCTCGCACTCGGGCTCGAACTCCAACCGCAGGCATGTCACTCACCCAAAGAGAATGCACTCGGCCGGCCTCAAAAGCAAGAGCGTCAGAACGAATTGTGAGCAGTGCTCTTGCTTTCCCTCGATCAACGGTCTAAATTGACAAACGAGAGCACTGCTCTCGTTTGTAACCACTTCTCACGAAAGATCGGATCATGACAGCCACCAAACACATCGTCATCGGAGCCGGAGGCACTGGCTCCGCCACCGCTATCAAGCTCGCCCAACGAGGCGAAGACGTCTCTGTCGTTTCCCGGTCGGGTTCGGGGCCACAGGAGGACGGCATCGAAATCATCACTGCGGATGCGACCGACACCGACCGCCTTACCCAACTGACCGAGGGCGCCACCGTGCTCTACAACTGCGCCAACCCTCCCTACCACCGTTGGACGACGGATTGGCCCCCACTGGCGGCCTCGCTACTCACTGCCGCTCAGCGCAACGATTTCACCTTGGTGACGCTCAGCAATCTGTATTGCTATGCCGCACCGACCCGAGCAATGAAGGTCTCCGACCCCCTGGACCCACCCTCGATCAAGGGTGGCGTCCGCGCGAACATGTGGCGAGAAGCCAAGGCGGCCCACGACGCCGGACACGTTCGTGTTGCCGAAGCTCGGGCGTCCGACTTCATCGGTCCGGGCGTCGGAACAAACGGTCACATGGGAGACCGGGTCGTACCCCGGATACTCAAGGGGAAGTCCGTGTCCCTCGTCGGTCGAACCGACCAGGCCCACAGCTGGACCGCCATCGACGACGTCGCCGCCACCCTCATCGCCCTCGGCGCCGACGAGCGAGCCTGGGGACGGGCATGGCACGTTCCCACGGCGGCACCGCTCACCCAGCAGCAGCTGGTTCATCGCATGTGCGAACTAGCAGGTGTCGAACCCGTGAAGGTCAAGACGATTCCTGCCGCCTTCATCAGGGCGATCGGCATCTTCAACGCTCCGATGCGGGAGCTGAAGGAAGTCAGCTACCAGTTCGAGCGTCCCTTCGTCATCGACTCCGCCGAAACGACCGATGTTCTGGGCCTCACGCCAACACCGATGGAGGACACGATCGACGCCACTCTTTCGTACTATCGGACGCTGGCTGGGTGAACACTCGCACCCCCTTTCCCGTCGCCATTCAGAGCACCGCGGCGGCCGTGCACAGCAGGGCGCACTCACCCGCCTGCTCGGCGGCCCCAAGCAGATCTCCGGTGATCCCGCCGATCTTCCGGTAGCTCCACCAACCGATCGCAACGGTGGTGGCGGTCAATGCAACGAGAGCGATCGGAGCCCACCACCAGAAGGCAGCCACGACGGCGAGCCCACCGAGCAGCCCTCCGATCATCGCTGGCGTCCGACCGAGCATTCGGGTGTAGTCGGCTCCCAGACCGGTGGGGCTGGCGGTTCGAGCGTTCCCCATCAGAGCCACGGCGGCGCCGCGCGCCCCACCGTGGACCGCAACGAGAACGAGAACGGCCCGCCACCACGATGCCGCGTCGAGCACGGCTGCGAAGGCGGACACCTTCACAAGTGTGACCAGCAGAATCGAGAGCACCCCGAAGGTGCCGTGTCGTGAGTCCTTCAGAATCTCGAGTCGCTGTTCAACGGTCCAACCACCGGCCAACCCATCGAACGAGTCGGCCAGGCCATCCTCGTGAAACCCTCCGGTCGCCAAAGCGGTGAACATGAAAGCCAACGTCGCTGCGGTGAGCGCCGGAAGGAATTGCGCGGTCCCCACCCCAACGGCGGCACCGAGTGCACCAACGACGAGACCAACGAGCGGAAAGAGCGCCACCGACGACGCAATCTCGTTTCCATCCGACGGGTGCCGGCCACCGGGCAGCCGGGTGAGGAAGGCGAGGGCCAATCGGAATCGATGAATCAATCGCCCGGCCCCGGTACACCAGCTTCGGCGAAGGTCGCTACGTCGAGGACACCAGCCACCGCGGCCCGCACGATCGGTAGCGCCATCAACGCTCCGGTCGCCTCGCCCAGACGCATGTCGAGCTGCAGAATCGATTTCATTCCTAACCACTCCAGTATCCGCTGATGACCAGCCTCGCCGGACAGATGTCCAGCCACGGCATGATCCAGAAAGCAGGCGGAGAGCGCATGAAGTGGCAGCAGTGCCGACGTGGCGATAAACCCGTCGAGGATCAGAGGAATCGACAACCGCCGAGCCTCGACCGCAGCGCCGGCCATCGCCACCAGTTCGGCACCACCGAGCGCAGCGAGCACCTCTACCGGGTCGGTCCTGCGGTCGCCCAGTCGAGAAAGACCGGCATCCACTGCCTCGGCCTTGCGGACCAGGCCTGCGTCATCGACGCCGGTCCCGCGCCCGACCCAGTCGGCGCCAGCTCCTCCGATCACTCCGGCCGCGACGGCAGCGGCGGAGGTCGTGTTGCCAATTCCCAACTCACCCAGGATCAGAACGTCGCACGGGTCACCGTCGCGCACGGCGCGCTCCCCCGCCTCCCACGAGTCGAGAAACCGATCCACATCCAGCGCATCCGCCTCGGTGAGGTCATTGGTGGGCACCCCGACCCCGACGTCGACCAGCGACAGCGAGGCGTTGTTTGCGGCGGCGAGTGCGGTGGAGGTGGCTTGGGCGTTTTCGATCGCCGCCTTCATCGCCGCGGTCACCTCCGTCGGATAGGCACTAACGCCGCGCCGGGCCACACCATGGTCTCCAGCAAAGACGAGCACCTGGGCCCGATCGAGCGGGACGAGCTTGCGTCGCCACCCCGCGAACCAGATGGCGATCTGGTCGAGTTCCGCCAACGCCCCAGCAGGTCGCAGGACCTGTTGAGACCGCACCCGCATGGCGTCGACGGCGGCCCGGTTCGGCTCCGGGCTCACCAGCAGTGCGTCCTCGACGCGCTCGGCAACGAACCGCGACAGCGTCATGGTGTGTCCAGAAACGCCTCGGCGGCCTTCCATCCGTCGTCGGTGAGCGGCACCAGGCGCCCGGACACCACGAGGTACGCCTGATCGAGTTCGTTGACGAGCAGCCGGTTCACCCGCCCCTGGAGGTCACGGAACCGTCGACCCAGTGCGTGTTCGGGCACGATGCCCATACCGACTTCGTTGCTGACCACGATCGTGGGCCCCGACCTCGCCGAGAGCCCGATCGCCACGGCTCGAGCAGACTTCTCGATGCTCTCGAGCGACTCCCCTTTGATCAGTTTGTTGCTCAGCCACACCGTGATGCAGTCGACGATCAGCACATCGTTGTGTCCAGCGGCGGCCACCCCATCGGCGAGATGGATCGGAGCCTCGATCACGTTCCATCCTGCTGGTCGACGTTCGCGGTGCTGGAAGATCCGTTCCGACATCTCGGCATCGAGCGCCTCGGCGGTGACCACCGTCGACACGTTCAGGCCATGGACCCGGCCCGCACGTCCCGCCAGCTTCTCCGCCGCAAACGACTTGCCGGAACGAGCGCCACCGAGCAGCAGGATCGAACCGCTCATCAGTAGTCGATGCCCTTCTTGGCCACGATGCCCTGATCGAACGCATGCTTGACGACCTTCATCTCGGTCACGGTGTGCGCCACGTCGATCACCTCCTGGGCCATGTCCCGCCCGGTCAACACGATGTTCATCTTCTCGGGACGAGTGTCCACCGTCGCCGCGACATCGGCGGCGTCGATCCACTCCCACGACATGGCGTAGCTGATCTCGTCCATCACCACCAGGCGGTGTTTGTCGCTGGCGATCAGTTCCTTGGCGAACTGCCACGCTCCGACGGCCATGGCGCGGGACTCGTCGAGATCGTCGGAGTCCCAGGTGAAGCCATCGCCGGCGGCAAACCAGTCGACACCAAGCTGGCGGCAGACCTTCTCCTCGCCGGTGTTCCAATCGCCGCTCTTCAGAAACTGCACCACTGCGACCGGCCAGTCTCTGGCCAACGCCCGGAGCACGACACCGAAGGCGGCACTCGACTTGCCCTTGCCGTGGCCGGTGTTGACCAACACGATGCTGGGCGCTGTGACGAATTTGTCCTTCTTCGGAGCTTCTGTCGGGATATCTGTTTCTTCAGACATGGGTACCTCGGTTGGTGACGCGGCGTTAAGCCGTTTGTGACGTGGCGTAGAGAGGAACGATGACAGGCATACCGTCGGGGGCCTGCATCCGGTGCATCGGTGTACCGAAGTGGCGGCTGAGGATCTCGTCGGTGAGAACCTCGTCGGTGGTTCCCGAAGCGACGAGGCTGCCCCCGTCCAGGAGCAGCGCGTCGTCGGCGTATCGGGCTGCTGTGGTGAGGTCGTGAACCGAGGACACGATCGTGAGCCCGGACCGTTTGGCGAGCGAACGAACCAGATCCATGACCTCGACCTGGTAGCTGACATCGAGTGCGCTGGTGGGCTCATCGAGCACGAGAATCTGAGCGTCCTGACAGATCGCGCGAGCGATCACCGCGCGTTGTGACTCGCCTCCGGAGAGTTCGTTGAGGAATCGATCGGCGAATCGACCAAGATCCAGCTGCTCCAGGGCATCGAGGGCCCGATCCCGATCCGAGTCCGTCTCGGACTGGAACCAGCCAAGGTGAGCGGTGCGACCCAGAAGCACGTACTCGCCGACCGTCATTCCGGGAGGCAGGATCGGAGTCTGCGGCACGTAGGCGCAAAACGTGGCACGTTTGCCCGTCATTCCGGGGAACGACACCGCATCCGCCCCCTTGCCGATCCCCACCAGCGCCCGTAGCAGCGTGGACTTTCCCGCACCGTTTCGGCCAAGAAGCACCGTCCAACGGTCCGATTCGATGACGGCGGAAACATCATCGACAACGGTGGTCCCGTCATAGGACACCGTCAGATTCTGAACGACGACTGCTGCGCTCACATCGCACCCGCCTTACTCCGCCAGAGCAGGAAGGCGAAGAACGGCGCACCGATAAACGAGGTCACGATGCCGAGACCAAGTTCGGCTGGAGACACGATCGTGCGCCCCACCAGGTCGGTGAGGATGATGAACGCCGCGCCCCCGATGGCAGAAAGCGGTACCACCTGCCGGTAGCTCGACCCTGACACCATACGAACGACGTGCGGAACCACGAGCCCGACGAAGGTGATCAATCCGCTGACCGACACGGCCGCCGCGGTGAGCAGCGATGCGGCAAGCAGAACCGCCATTCGAACCTGCGCCGGATTTGCACCGAGCGCGGATGCCTCGTCCTCGCCCACCCGGAGAACATCCAGATGGCGACGCAGCAGTACCAAGACCGTGCCACAGAGGAGAACGTAGAAACCGAGCACCGTGACCCGATCCCAGGTGGCTCCGATCAACGACCCGAACAACCAGGCGAGGATCGAGCGTTGCGTGTCCGGGTTGCGGCTCAGCATGTACGTCTGGACAGCGGAGAAGAAGGCGGCGGTAGCGATGCCTGCCAGAAGTAGAGAAGCGGTCTGGCCGGGAGCAGCGCGACTGATCAGCATCGAGACGGCCACGGCGGACAGGGCTCCGAGGAACGCCAGAAGCTGCACCGCTCCAAGCGGACCGAATGCCCAGTTCAGATCGAGTACCAGCGCAGTGGTGGCACCCAACCCGCCTCCGGCGGCGATGCCGAGCAGATATGGGTCGGCCAATGGGTTGCGGAAGACTCCCTGATATCCGGCACCGGATAGGGCCAGCGCCGACCCGACGAGCCCACCCAGAACCACGCGCGGCAGTCTGATCTGGATCAGAATCGCAGCCTGTCGTTCCGACAGCCCGCTGTCGACCGACACCAGCGGGATCCGATCGAGGAACTCCAGCACCAGACCGCTGATCGGTAGACCAGCAGCCCCAACCGAAAGGCTCAGCAGCGCACACCCCAGGCACAGGGAAATCGCAACTGCGAGCTCCTTCGGGGGCAACCGAAACGAAGCACCTAAGGCCCGAGAGCCGGCAGGCACCGTTCCGGTCGCCATGGTTTAGCTGGCGGTAACCCGGTTGGAGAGTGCGGCGATCGTTTCGACCAGATCGGCGACCCGCGGGCCCCAACGAGATGCGATGTCGGCATCGATCTGCTCGATGTTGCCGTCCTGCACTGCCGAGATCACGTCCCAGCCGGGCCGCGCCGCGACATCGTCGGTCGTGTAGCCCACCTGATCGGTGATAACGATGAGGTTCGGATCGGCCTCGATAATGTATTCGGGCGTCAGCTGAGGGAACCCAAAGCCGTCCGGGTCAGCCTCGTCAGCGACGTTCACAAAGCCGAGTTGGTTGTAGATATCTCCGATGAACGAGGCCGAGCTGACGCTGAAGAAGGTGTCGTCGAGTTCGTGATAGACCCTGACCGGGTCGGCCGTCGTGTCGATCGAAGCGACCGCCGCTTCGATCCGGCTGCGAATGTCGGCGTTCACTGCGGCGGCTTCGTCGATGTGTCCGGTGATCACCCCAAGATCGGCGATCTGGGCGTAGGTGTCTTCTACCGTGCCCGCTGATCCCTGCAGGAGGAAGGGCACATCGATGGCGGCAAAGGCGGTTGCCAGCGCGTTCTCAGAATCAAAACTGGCGATGACAAGATCGGGTTCGAACGCGGCGATCGCCTCGAAGTTCGGGTCGAAGGCACTGAGGTCGGTGACCGGCGCTTCGGCGGGGAAATAGGAGAAGCTGTCAACGGCAACGACCTGATCGCCGGCCCCGATGGCGAAAAGCATCTCGGTCGTCGACGCCGAAAGGCTGACGATCCGCTCGGGCTGGGCCGCAATGGTGAGTGGACCCGACGCGGTCTCGAGCTCGACCGGGTAGGCCGATTCTTCAACCGGCTCGGTGGTCGTG
>CALGOA010000025.1 GCA_937958015.1 uncultured Acidimicrobiales bacterium
CAATCAATACAACTGGGGTCAGAATCCCGAGATTCGGGCCTGGCTTCTCAACAATCGCCTCGACGGTTTCTCGAAGATGGTGAGCGAGATCGACAAGAGCGATGAAACCAAACGATCCATTCTTCGGCGGCTGAGCGAGAACGCCGTACCTGCCGCAGTTCGCCTGACCGAGCTGATAGCCGAGACCGAGGCTGCGGCGGCCTAGCCTGCGGGGTTCAGCTCGACCCACGCATCCTCGGCGTAGGCGATGATCAGATCGACCATGGCATCCACGTCGTCGGTGGTTACCGACGTGTTCATAAAGAGGAAGCGGAACGAGTTGATCCCGTGGATGGGCTGAAAACCCACCATGGCGGTGCCTTCGGCCTGCATGCGCAGCTTGACCAGCGGTGGCAACCGATGGAGCTGCGCCCGATCTGCGTCGGACAAACCCGCCCCGCTGAAGGGTCGGAGCGATGGCGGAACCCAGACGAACACGGCGTTTGTGAAATCGCCTTCGACCAGCGGAACCAGCGCACCACCGCTCTGCGCGATTCTCTCGCGGGTGTGGTCGGCCATGCGGACCGCATGATCGATGCGATCAGCAAACCCCTGGTCGCCCCGAGCCTTCCAGGCGAGCCACAACTTCAATGAGTCGATGCGGCGGGCACATTGGAACGTTCGATCACCGGAATCGAACTCGCCATGTTGTTTGTCCGGCTGGAAGATGTAGTTGGCGCCGGTGGCGAAACACGGTGCCAACTGGTGGGGGTCCTTCACCAACAGCGCAGTGCACTGCTGGGTCATTCCCATCATCTTGTGCAGGTTCCACACGAACGAATCCGACCGCTCCACGCCCGCCATGTGGTGTCGATGGGCGGGCGAGAAGAGCGCCGATCCGCCATAACAACCGTCGACGTGAAACCAAAGGCCTTCTCGTTCGCAGATGTCGGCCAGTGCATTCAGGTCGTCGAAGGCCGACGTGACCGTCGTCCCCGAGGTGCCGATCACTGCGAACGGAGTTCGGCCTCCCGACCGAGCCTCGGAGATTGCTGCGTCGAGAGCGTCGGCCGCCATCGCGCCCTCGTCATCGCTGGCCACCTTGATCACAGCATCCATTCCGATTCCGAGCAGTGCGGCCGATTTCACGGCGGCGTAGTGTCCCGCATCCGACACGAAGAGACACAACCGGTCGCCGTTGGAGCCAACCCGCACGATGTCCGGCTGGTGGCGGTGACGGGCCAACTGCAGGGCGAACAAGGTTCCGGTTGAACCGCCGGGCGCAAACAGGCCCGGGGGAAGTTCGATCGAGTCCGGGCCGAGCGGATAACCGGCGACGGCCGCCAGTTTGTTCAACACCGCCGATTCCATAAGCGTAAAAACTGGAGCGGCTTCGAAGGTGGCGCCGGTCGTGTTGAGCGCAGCCCCAAGCCAGTCGCCGACCACCGAGATGGGATCCGGTCCGGCGAAGTTCTGGTTGATGAAGCGAGGGTGGCTCGTGTGAACCGAATGCTCTATGACGGCCCTGACGGCCCGGAGCAGATCATCATCGTCGCAGGGAGGCTGATCCGCTTCGATCGGGAGCGGCACCGACTCGGCGAAAATCCCGTAGAGCTCAGATGGAGACGCAAAGTTGATCACTGCGTCCTGACCCGCCGGAGGATCCACTACGTAGTCCAGTGCTGCCGAGGCGATGCGATTCTCCAGGCGTTCGTTCATCGAGATCCTTCCGCTGAACCGCGGGCGCGGCGCGCAACATCGAAACGTTAGTGGCTATTGCTCTGACCGGATCACTGGTGTTCAACTACCGGCATGACCATTTCGTACATCAAGAAGGCTGATCGACCGCTCAACGAGTCGAGCACCGATGTACGCGATCGTGTCTCCGAACTGTTGCAGGGCCTCGAGGCGGGACGGGAAGCTGAGGCCATCCGGCTTGCTGAGCTCTTTGATGCTTGGACGGGACCGGTCGAGGTTTCGCAATCCGACATCGATGCCTCGACCGGCCAACTCGACGCGCAGACCATTGCGGACATCGATCACGCCCATGCCAACATCCGTCGGTTCGCCGAGGCTCAGTTGTCGTCGCTCACCGAATGCGAAATCGAAATCTCGCCCGGCCTGCTGGCGGGACATCGAAACGTCCCCGTCGAGGTGGCGGGATGTTACGTTCCAGCCGGCCGGTATGCCCACGTGGCTTCAGCTCTGATGAGCGTGACCACGGCATCGGCTGCGGGGGTTCCAAACATCGTGGTCACTTCGCCGGCTCGACCCGACCGGGGCGGCGTCCACCCTGCGATTCTGCATGCCGCCAAGATCGCTGGCGCTACACGAATACTGGGGCTCGGTGGCGTGCAGGCGGTCGGGGCGCTGGCCTTCGGGCTCTTCACCGATCTGGAGGCCGACATGATCGTCGGACCGGGCAACAGCTACGTCGCGGAAGCCAAACGTCAGTTGTTCGGTCGCGTCGGAATCGACGTCGTCGCCGGCCCCACCGAGTCCATGATCGCCGCCGACGACACCGCAGACCCCCACATGGTTGCAACCGATCTGATCGGTCAGGCCGAGCACGGTCCGACCAGTCCCGTATGGCTGGTGACAACCTCGAGAGAGTTGGCGGAGAAGGTAAACGAGATAGCGGCACGACTCGCTAACGAGCTACCCGACGAAGCCGCCGCAGCTGCAGGCGCGGCGTGGCGCGACTACGGCGAAATCATCGTCACCGGCTCACGCGAGGAGTCGGCGGAGATCTGTGACCGCTACGCCCCGGAGCACCTCCAGATCCTCGCCACCGACCTACCGTGGTGGCGAAGTCGCCTTCGCAACTACGGGTCGCTTTTTCTCGGTCCGAACACGAACGTGACGTTCGGCGACAAAAGCTCGGGACCCAACCACATCCTCCCCACCGGACGAGCGGCGCGATACAGCGGGGGCCTGAACGCACTCAAGTTCGTCAAACAACTCACGTGGCAGGAGCTCACCCCCGACGCCGGGGCGGCCGAGTCCGGTGTGGCCGGACGCATCTCGCGCCTCGAAGGGATGGAGGGCCATGCCCGCAGTGCCGATCTGCGGGGCTCGTCCATCACCGGCCGACCATGATCACCGACATACCAACCGTCGACCTCGACTTCACCGAGCAACCGCCAATTCCGGAGGCCGGTATCCAACGCGCCACCGAACTCATGCGGTCGGGCCGGTTGTTTCGGTATGGCGAGACCGAGTCGGGCGAACTCGACGTCGCCAAGTTGGAGGAACGGTTCGCGGACACCCTCGGGCGCCGGTATTGCGTGGCGCTCAACAGTTGCGGGGCGTCGCTGGCCGTCGCTCTGAAAGCTACGGGTGTCGGACCCGGCGATCGAGTGTTGATGAACGCCTTTACGTTGGCCCCAGTGCCCGGCGCGATCGCCCACGTTGGGGCCGAACCGATCTTCGTGGGCATCGACGAGAACTACACGATCGACATTGAGGACCTTGCGGCCGCGGCAGGAAGATCCGGCGCCACGGTGCTGCTGCTATCGCACATGCGGGGCCACATCGGCGACATGTTAGAGATCATGGCCGCAGCGCGAACGCTCGGATTGCGAGTCATCGAAGACTGCGCCCACACCATGGGTGCTTCCTGGGCTGATCAGCCGACCGGCACGTTCGGGACGGTGGGCTGTTTCAGTACCCAGACGTTCAAGCACATCAACTCGGGAGAGGGCGGGCTGCTCGTAACCGACGACGAGGACATCGCCGCCAAAGCGATCCTGCTTTCGGGCAGTTACATATTGTACGGCCAACACGGTGCCGCTCCGTCGGATGAGGTGTTCGAACGCCATCGGTTCGTCATGCCCAACTTCAGCATGCGAATGTCCGCTCTCGCTGCGGCGGTCGCGTTACCCCAACTCGACGAGCTGACCGAACGGACCGTTCGGTGGAACACCCGCTATGCCGAACTAGCGCTCCTCCTAGGGCGGGACCCCCGGATCGAACTTCCCACCAGGCCGTTCGAGGAGCAGTTCGTCGCCAGCTCACTGCAGTTCCGAGTCCCTTCGCTCAATGCCGACACGATCGAGGACTGGCTCGACCTGGCGGCCGAACACGGCGTCCCGGTGAAGTGGTTTGGTCGACCCCAGCCAGTTGGTTTCACCAGTCGATTCGATCATTGGCGCTACACCTCGGAGCAGTCGCTCCACCGCACCCAGGAGATCCTCGCCACCCTGTGCGACCTACGGATTCCGCTCGGAATGACCGAGAAACACGTGGCCCAAATAGGCGAGGTCTTGCACAAAACCCTGGATGTTGTGAACAGACGGCCACTAGGGGTCGACAGTTAGAGGCACCATCGTGTAGGTTAGAGACACTAACTCAACATGTGTCAAGCGACACAACCTGGAGGTGTGCCATGACCCTGACCGAACACAACGCGGAGAACGCCCAGAAGACCGAGCTTCGGAACAAGGCCCAGGCGCACCTCATGCCGCACTTCACCAAGGGGGCGGCGTGGCAACAGGAGAATCTAGGCATCATCGACCGCGCCGACGGCTGTTATGTCTACGACACCGAAGGCAACGAGTACCTGGACGGTCTCGCCGGATTGTTCTGCACCAACCTGGGCCACGGCCGTATGGATCTCGTTCAGGCCGCCGCCGAACAAATGAGCCAGCTGGCCTTCTACCCCACCTGGGGCTGGGGCAACCCGCCGGCCATCGAGGCCGCCAGCATGATCGCCGATGAAGCACCGGGCGACCTGAACGAGGTCTTCTTCGTGAACTCGGGATCCGAGGCCGTCGAGTCCGCCTTGAAGTTCGCCCGTAGCTACCACCTCAGCCGAGGCGAAGAGAGTCGCTACAAGGTCATCTCACGCGACTGGTCCTACCACGGCACAACCCTGGGTGGACTGTCGGTCACCGGGGTTCCGAAGTTCCGGGAGCCGTTCAAACCAATGCTCTGGGATGGCACCCGCCACGTGCGCAACACCTACGGCGACACCGCCGATGTGTTGGCGTCAGCGGCAGCCGTCGAGGAGATGATTCTGGCCGAGGGTCCCGAGACCGTTTCGGCCATTTTCGCTGAGCCGGTTCAGAACGGCCGTGGTGGTCTGGTCCCACCCGATGGATACTGGCCCGAACTCCGCCGCATCGCCGACAAGTACGGCGTGTTGCTCATCGCCGATGAGGTGATCTGCGCCTTCGGCCGATTCGGCCACTTCTTTGCCAGCGAGCGTTTCAACGTCGTGCCCGACATCATCACCTTCGCCAAGGGTGTCACCAGCGCCTACCAACCCTTGGGCGGAATGATCGCGAGGACCCCATTGGTGCACAGCATCTGGGAGTCGCCGATGGGCGCGTACATGCACGGTGCCACGTTCGGCGGCCACCCGGTTGCAACAGCCGTCGCAGTTGCGAATATCTCGGCGATGCGAACCGAGGGGATCATGCAACACGTTCTCGACCATGAGGACGGGTTCCGACGCCGGATGGACGAACTGCTCGTGAAGCACAGCTGCGTCAGTGAAGTTCGCGGCCTCGGATACTTCTACGTCGCTGAACTCGTCGCCGATTCCGAGACCGGATCGCCGCTCTCGGACCTCCAGCGCACCGCCCTTCAGGGTGGGGTACTGAACGGAATGGTGCGCGACGCCGGACTGCTGATTCGACCCGACGATCGCGGCGCCACGATGTTGGTCACCTCGCCCCCACTGGTGGCTGATGACGTGGTCCTCGATGATCTTCAGAGCCGCCTCGACCACGTGTTGACCGCAACCAGTGACTGGCTCGCCGCAAACCCGCACTAACTATGTAAATCCCGTGTTTCTTGTCGGTCGATTTGCGCACACGCGGCGGCGATCTATGCCTATTGTGATAGGTACTAACTAGCCTCGGCATACCGCTGAGGCAACGTGGGCACCGCCCGCACCACAACTAGGGAGAACCAGATGAAGAAACTTCTATCGATCTTGGCGTTGCTCGCCCTGATCGCCGCCGCGTGCGGCAGCGGCAGCACCGCCGAACCAGCAGCTGATGACGGCGGCGACGACAGCGCATCATCCGATGACGGAGCCGGCGAGGGCGAAGTACTAATCGACAACCTCAACGTCGCCTACTTCTCGGGTTGGCCACTGCCTCCCCAAATCGGTCAGGCCGACGGAAGCTTCGCCGCCGCAGTCGGCGCCGAGAACATCACCTGGATTCCACTCCCCGACGGTGGCGCCATGGCTGACGCCATGATCGCCGGCGACGTGGACATCAGCTACTCGATCGGTCTCACCCCGTTCGCCGTCAAGGCCACCCAGGGTGCTGCTATCAAGATGGTCGGCATCGCCGTTTCCTACGCTGACGCCGACAACTGCTTCGTCTCCGGCGACCTCGGTTACACCCGTGACAACGCCGCCGAGACCCTGGCCGGAGCCAAGATCCTGACCCCCATCGGTAACATCACGCACTACAAGCTTCTCAAGACCCTCGAGTTCCTGAATGTCCCCCAGGACTCGGTCGAGATCCTTCCCGCCGAGAGTGGCGACTCCACCGCAGCCGCATTCTCCAGCGGTCAGGTCGAGGTCGGATGCGCCTTCGGTGGATCACTGGTGACAATGGAAGAGGCTGGTGGCGTGCCGCTGCTGACCGGTGCCGAGACCAGCGATGAGGTCGGCATCAAGACCTACGACGTCACCGCCGTCCGCAACGACTTCGCAGACGCCAACGCCGACGTAGTGACCGGATTCCTGCGGGCCACCGAGCAGTTCAACGAGAAGTGGGCCGCTGACCCCGCCGCCAGCAACCCCATCATCGCCACCGCAGCCGGTATGGACGACGGAGTGGGCAACTTCCTGTCCGGCCCCACCTGGTTCACCTTCCCCACCATCGATGACCAGCTCAGCGATGCCTGGCTCGGAAGCAGCGTTGCAACCGTCATGAAGGAACAGCTCACCTTCTTCCAGGAGCAGGGCCAGATCGACCTCGTCGCCGACGACTACGGTCAGTTCATCGACACCAGCTACCTCGAAGCGGCCAAGTAAGCACCAGCAATTTCAATGTAAGTGAATTCGGGCGCCGGCGACATCTGTCGCCGGCGCCCGTGTAATCAGAGGGGAAAAGGGGCCCATGAAGCCACTCAGTGTCCGAAACGTCGACATGGTGTACGAACTGCCGAAGGGGGGTTCGGTCCATGCGTTGAGCGACATCTCGTTCGAACTTGATGCGGGGCGAATGCTCACACTGCTGGGTCCCAGTGGTTGCGGTAAGACCACGCTGTTGAACATCATCGCCGGATTCCTCGGCGCAACAAGCGGCGAGGTCTACCTCGGCGATGATCAGATCACCGGGCCGAGTCGCGAGCGGGGAATGGTCTTCCAGCAGGGCGCACTCTTCGAGTGGCTGTCGGTGGCCAAGAACATCTCGTTCGGCCCCCGCATGGCCGGTCAGAAGCCAGCCCAGTACCGTCCCGAGGTCACACGACTTCTCGACGTCGTGGGGCTTTCGGGATTCGGCGACAAGCAGATCTACGAACTCTCCGGTGGCATGCAGCAGCGGGTCGCCCTCGCCCGATGCCTCGCCAACGATCCTGAGATGATGCTGATGGACGAACCGCTCGGCGCTCTCGACGCACTCACCCGGGAGAAGATGCAGGGCCTGATTCTCAACCTGTGGAACGACACCGGCAAGAGCATCATCATGGTGACCCACAGCGTGGAGGAGGCGCTCCTCCTCGGCGACACGGTCTTCGTCATGGCACCCCGGCCGGGCCGCATCGAGAAGGTCTACGAGCTGCCCTTCGCTAAGCGGGCCCTCACCGAGGACACTCGTGAACTCAAGTCGTCTCCCGAGTTCCAGGAGATCAAAGAGGAAATCCTGGCGTTCATCTGGGAGATGGAAGAAGAGATCATGGGTCGGGAGGCCAGCTGATGGATTCCAACGATGCAGCAGAGATGGGCCGAACGGCCGGATACGCAGGCCAGGGAGCCGGCGGCGGTGCGATCGCCAACGCTCTGGACGACGGCAAGAAGCCCCGTCGTTCCGACAACAAGACCGTCACCTTCGGCGATGCCGGAGCCGTCGTCAGCGACAAGAAATGGAACATCATCGGGGTTGTCACCCTGATCGCAGTGTGGTTCCTTTCCACCCGCGCCTGGGGCTTCCCAAGCGACTTCAAGGACGCCGCTCAAGCGGCGTTTCAAGCCGACGGTGGCAGCGGCAACATCAGCGATCGTGAGCTGTTCCAGCGATGCCAGTTGGCCTCCGACTGTGACACCGACGGCTACTTCCAACTGGTGAACCCGCTCAGCTTCCCGTCGATCCGCGACACCTTCAGCGCCGGGGTCTCGTTCATTTCTGACGGATATCGCGGCTTCTCCGCCTGGGAACACACCTGGGCCAGCCTCTGGCGCGTCCTTCGGGGCATGTTTTGGGGAACGCTGTTCGGCGTACCGATCGGACTGGCGATGGGACTCTCCAGCAAAGCCCGCGGGTTCTTCGATCCGCTGGTCGAGGCTGGTCGCCCGATCCCTCCGTTGGCCCTGCTGTCGCTGTTTGCGGTCGCCTTCGGCATCGGTGACGCCTCGGCGGTACCTCTGCTGATCTTCGCCTCCATCTGGATCATGATCATCGCAGCACGGGCCGGGGTGAGAAACGCCAGCCTGCCCAAGGTCCGTGCCTCGTACTCACTTGGTGCATCGAAATGGCAGTTGTTGCGACGGGTCCTGCTACCCAACGCCCTCCCGGAGATCTTCACCGGTCTCCGCGTGGCCCTCGGTGTCAGTTGGGGAACCCTGGTGGCGGCAGAACTCACCGGTGTTACCGACGGTCTTGGCGCAACCATCTCCCAGGCCAAGAACTTCTCCCAGACCGACACCATCGTGGTCGGCATCGTGATCATCGCCCTGATCGGTGTGCTCATGGACGTGCTCCTTCGATTCCTGGAGAACGTGCTGGTCCCCTGGCAGGGCAAGAGCTAGACGCTTCCTTCCACTCAAGGAGCAGGGCGCCGCGTGGACATTCTCGATGGTTGGTATGCACAGGCCAGCGCAAACCCGAAACGGATTGCGCTGGCCGATGCTGGCGATGATCGAGCCCACGCCGCTGCGGCGCACCTCAACGAACGAAACCTCGCAGACGCGGTTGTCGTAGAAGACGTCGCGCGTTTCCGGTCCCCAGCGGTCGAGGCCGCAGCGGCCACCTTGAAAAAGCCGGTCGACCTCGACGACCCCTTGGCCGTCGCGGCTCTGATGGTGAAAGCCGGCGATGCCGACGGTTGTGTCGCCGGCGCTTCGCGTCCGACCGCCGATGTGATTAGGACCGGACTTCGAGTACTCGGAGTCGCTCCCGGGGTCGGCGCAGTTAGCAGTTGCTTTTTCTTCGTGCTGCCGGATGGGACACCGATCGTGTACGGCGACTGTGGCGTCCTGCCCGATCCCACCGCTGAACAGCTGGCCTCGGTGGCCCGGTCCTCCGCCCACAGCTACGCCCAGTTGGCCGATGACACTCCTCGAGTAGCGATGTTGAGCTTCTCGACCAAGGGTTCGGCCGAACACGAACGGGTGGAGAAGGTACGCACCGCCACTGCAC
Organism: uncultured Acidimicrobiales bacterium; assembly: GCA_937958015.1. Lineage (GTDB taxonomy): Bacteria > Actinomycetota > Acidimicrobiia > Acidimicrobiales > SZUA-35 > JABDIY01. The sequence goes on from CALGOA010000025.1 coordinate 9,525, forward strand.
TGGCCCGCCAGCAACAGGCCGACCTGGCGATCGACGGCGAACTACAGTTCGACGCCGCCTGGGTGCCAGCGATCGCGGCCAAGAAGGCACCGGACTCCCCCGTGGCCGGCAACGCCAATGTGTTCATCTTTCCGGATCTTGATAGCGGCAACATCGCATACAAGATTACCGAGCGCCTAGGTGGCGCTCAGGCCTTCGGGCCACTACTACAGGGACTGGGCGGGGTGATGCATGACCTTTCAAGAGGCTGCAGCGCCGAGGACATCGTCAACGTCAGCGTCATCGCCTCACTCCAAACGTAACGCTAGGGACAGGCTCCAACGTTACGGATGCTGCGGTGTACAGCTTCGCCAGCTCGCCGCCCTCGGAGAGTTTCGCACGTGCTCTACAGAGGCAGGTCCGGACCGCACCGGGAGCGATTCCGAGCAGGTCGGCCAGTTGAGCGTTGGACTCGCCAAGAAACTCGCTGAGCAGGAGCAGCGATGCTGTTGCAGGCGTATTGGCGGAGCCAGCCTTTCGCGTCAGCACCTGATCGACGGAAACTCCGGCGGCGTTGGCCACGCTTAGGAGCACATCGCTACGAGTCGGCTGATCCGATTCTCGCTCCACAAACTCGCGATACGTCTGGCGAGATCCGCCGAAGAGTTCCAATGCCCGAGCAGTCTCCAACCACGGAACGCTACGACGGCCGAGATATGCGGCGTGGCTTGACCACGGATACGCACTCAGGGCCATCTGAGGGTCGATTGCTTCGGGATTCCGGTGCACGTAGCGCAATGCGTTTCGGAAATAGTCCTCGTCGAGGATCGGGTTGGAGTAGTAGCGGCTTCGAAAGAGCGGGCCGTCTACATCGGCTCGATCGTTGAAGTAACGCGTGAACAGGGAGCCGAGCCTGTGCATCGCATCGGCCAAACGATCGACAGACCCTTCGGTGATGAGATGGAAGTGGTTTGTCATCAGGCAGTAAGCATGAACGTTCACCTCGAATCGCTCGGAGAACTCGCTGAGGATCCATAGGAAGAAGGTCCGATCCTCTTGTTCTCGAAAGATCGGCAACCGCCGCGCTCCGCGGTTGGTGATGTGATGAAGGTTTCCCTGGCGGCTTTGTCGTGAGGGGCGGGGCATACCAGAACCGTAAAGAAGGGGTGCGACAACGTTTGGGAAACGTAACGGCGGAGCCTGTCCCTTTTGTTACAGGAGGCGGTGGAGGGCGGCGTAACTGCTGAGGGTCAGCGTCCCCTCCAGATCGGCGGTGGTCGCCCGGGCGAACGATTCCTCCACCGAGCCGTCGATCGCGATGCCACCGACGATGAGATCGCCGCGGTGTTCGATGGAGCTGACGACGTGTCGGAGGTGATCGAACAGGAACGAGTCCCGGTTGTGGGTCGCCGTGGTGGCCTCCATCGGCTCCCCGTCGCTGATCACGACGAGCACCCGCTGTTGTTCAGGACGGCGTCGGAGTCGGGCCGCCGCCCACTCGATCGCCTCACCGTCGACACCCTCGCGGTAGTGATCGGTTCGCATCATCGCCGCCAAGGAGTGACGGGACTGACGCCAGGTCTGCTCGGCCCCCTTGTAGACCACGTGAAGGGTGTCGGCCAGCCGACCGGGCGGCTCTGGCGATCCTGCCGCAGTCCATTCCTTCCGGGACTCCCCTCCGGCCCACGTGACCGTGGAGAACCCCAGCACCTCGGTCGTAACGTCCAGTTGTTCCAACGCCCGCACCAATGTGTCACACCACACGGCAACCGCCTCAAACCGCTGCACCTTCATCGATCCGGTCGTGTCGACCAGAAACGTCACGGCGGCGTCGGTCGTCAGGCGCTGCACCGGTTGCTCATGCACGAACGGGTTCAGCGGGTCGGCGACGATCTGAGCCAGGCGAGCACGATCGATGCGACCATGATCGTGTCCACCGTGGAAACCGCTCTCGGTGTGTCGGTGAAACAGCGGACCCAGTCGCTGGGCCAGCCGGGTTGCGCTCACCGCCTGCGCGCCGACGGCAAGATCCAGATCACGCCGAAGACGGCTCAGGACCGGCGCCCGATACAGAGCCGACCCGGTGGTTTCAACATCGTGGATGGTGGTGAAGATGTGATAATCGCTGGGCGGTGCCACAGCGGCGCCCTCGACGTCAGCGAAGGCCAGTTCGTTCTCGAGGTCGGCCCATCCCGTGGGGATCAGCAACCGGTTTCGTTCCACCGCCTCGGACGAGGGTTCGTCGGGGTCGGTCACAGAGGTGTCCGACAACAACTCACCAATCAGCCGAGCGAGTTCCGCAGCCGGAACCGCAAAGTCGCGCTGGGAGGCGATGTGTTTCGGCATCTCCCGGAGGGCATGGCCAGCCAGGCGTCCGAGGTTCGCCCGGGTGCTTTCGATCAGATCATCGACGTTCTCCTTTGCGAGCGTCCGAAGCAGTCGGGCTCGCAACATGTGGGTGATCGTGAAGATGACGAGTCCGGTGCCGGTGTCACCGATGCCGTTGCCAAGGGCGTGATCGCTCCAGCGGTCAAAGGCTCGTGAGATGTTCGCCTGGACCCCGGCCAGAGATGGATCGACGAGAGCCTCACACCGGAACTGCTCGCAGACATCAAAGACAATTCGTTCGATCGGAGCGGTTGGGCTCAGCTCAAGGTGCAGGGATCGATCGCTGTGGCGGAGTCGTAGACCGAGGGCGTCGGCTACTCCCCGACGACGTTCGTCGACCTCATCGAATTCCAGCGACAGATACGGCACGACGATCCCCATCGGAATCTCGTCGACCTCCAGTCGGGTACCTCGAAGCTCGGCGTTGGGTTGGTGGCCAACGGCCCGAACGACTGCAGCGCTCAGTCGTTCCGCCGCCCGCACACTCATGTTCAGCCGCCCGAATTGTCGTCACACCAGCACATCTCTCCCAAAAATTGTTGGGCGAACACTATGGTTGTGCTGGCGGAACGATTTTTGGGGCGAATGTGGTGGCCCGACGATATTTGGCGGGTGTCAAGCATCGAAGACGCGCTGATACAGCTCGGTGAGGATCGGTTCCTCGGCCGGATCGGACTTGTTGGCGAAGCTGAACCGGAAGGCCGTTGCCATGTCGCCGAAGGTGATCAGGTTCTCGGCCCAGCTGATCACGGTGCGGGGTGACATCACGGTGGAAATGTCTCCAGCGATGAAGCTCTGACGGATCAACCCGGCCATGCTCACCATCTGCTTCAGCTCAACGTCGGCGTTCGGCCGCAATGCGAAACCCGCCACCTGGCCGAGCACAACTTCGGCCTCGATGTCGGGGGCCAGATAGTCGAGTCGGGCCACGATGTTCCAGCGATCGACCTGGGCCTGGTTGAGAACCTGAGTGCCTCGATAGAGGCCCGATCCATCGCCCAGACCAACGGTGTTTGCGGTGGCGAAGATGCGGAAGCCGGGGTGTGGTGTGATGACCCGATTCTGGTCGAGCAGGGTGAACTTGCCGTCTCGTTCGAGCAGGCGCTGAACCACGAACATCACGTCGGGACGGCCGGCGTCGTACTCGTCGAAGACCAGGGCAACCGGGCGTTGCAACGCCCATGGCAACAGACCCTCGACAAACCGGGTCGTGGTGTGACCGTCGTCGACGACGATCGCATCCCGGCCAACCAGATCCATGCGGGTCAGATGACCGTCCAGGTTGATGCGCAGGAGCGGCCAGCCGAGACGGGCGGCCACCTGCTCCACGTGAGTGGACTTTCCTGTGCCGTGCATGCCCTGAATGAGCACGCGACGGTTCAGCTCAAACCCCGCCATGATCGCCCGCTCCACCTCGGGAACGAGGTGGTACGCAGGGTCGACCTCAGGAACGTGTTCGACGAGTTCGGGATGTTCGGAGAGATCTATCGGGTAGTCCGTCATCGACCGACGGTGCCCGCTAGACGTAGTCCTTGTACTTGTCGAGGTGGCGAACCGGAGTGGACAGAGCGTCCTTGCGGAACGGATCGCCGAGTTCCTGGGTGCACATGATCTCGATAACGGTGGTCTTGCCTTCGTTCATCTGTGCGTTGATGGCATCGGTCAGGGCAGCACCCACGTTGTCGATCTTGTCGACCCGGATCGCTTCGGCTCCCATCGCCCGGGCGATGTCGGCGTAGTTCTCGCCGCCGTCCAGTTCACCAGCGACGAAACGACGACCGTAGAAGTCGACCTGGTTCTTCTTCTCTGCGCCCCATTGCCGGTTGTGGAAGACCACGGCGGTGACGGGAATGTCGTGACGTACGGCGGTCATGATCTCGGTCATGCTCATGGCCCAAGCACCATCGCCGGCGTAGGAGACCGACGGACGATCCATCGACGAGAGCTTGGCACCGATGGCACATGGCAGTGCGTACCCGCAGTTGCCCCAGCTCATAGCGGCGAAGAAGCTGCGGGGTTCATCGAAACGCAGGTAGCTGTTGGACACCGAGTTGATGTTGCCGATGTCTGTGGAGACCATCACCCGGGGAGGCATGGCCTTTTCGAGCTCACGAAGCACCTGGCGGGGATGGAGCCAGTCGCCGGGCATCTCCTCGGCTTCGGCGATCGCATCCAGCGAGAACTGATCCTTTTCATGAAGCCAGCCGTCGAGTTCGGCTTCCCACGCGTCGACCTCTTCCTTCATGGTGGCCAAGCGTGCGTCCTTGTTCGCGTCACACACCAATTCCCGGTCGGCGATGCGATCCAGGATGGCCTGAGCGGCCTCACCGGCGTCGCCGTTGATGCCAACGCTGATCTTCTTGACGAGGCCGAGCATCTTGGCATCGGCATCGACCTGGATGATCTTGGCATCTTTGGGCCAGTAGTCCATGTCGTGCTGGGGCAGGGTGCCGAAGGGGCCAAGACGGGTGCCGAGCGCAAGAACCACATCGGCCTTGTTGATCAGCTTCATCGCCGCCTTCGAGCCCTGGTAACCGAGCGGGCCGGTCCACTGGGGGTGCGAGGCCGGGAACGAGTCGTTGTGAAGATAGGTGTTCGCCACCGGACACTGGAGGCGTTCGGCCAGCGCAACACACTCGGCCATCGCGTCACCCATGACCACGCCACCACCGCTGAGCAGCACGGGGAACTCGGCGTTGGCCAGCAGGTCGGCCGCCTCGTCGAGGGCCTTGGAGCCGCCGGGGCCACGTTCGATCCGGATCGGTTCGGGAATCTCGACGTCGATGTCGCCGTAGAAGCGGTCACGGGGAATGTTGAGCTGGGTTGGACCCATTTCGAGGATGGCCCGGTCGAAGCAGCGGGCGGTGAGTTCAGCCATACGGCTCTCGTTGTCGACCTGACCCTGGTACTTGACGAACTCTTCGAACATCGGGAGCTGGTTGGCTTCCTGGAATCCGCCGAGACCGATACCGCCCGAGCCGGTTTGAGGTGTCACGATGACCACGGGCGAATGGGCCCAGAACGCAGCGGCGATGGCGGTGACGCAGTTCGAGATGCCGGGACCGTTCTGACCGATGATCACACCGTGGCGACCCGAGGCCCGCGCGTACCCGTCGGCCATGTGTGCACCGCCCTGTTCGTGCACGACCGGAATGAGTCGAATTCCGGCGGGGGCGAAGATGTCCATGGCATCCATGAACGCGGAGCCCATGATGCCGAACATCTCGGTCACTCCATTGGCTACAAGGGTTTCGACAAAAGCTTCGCTCGGCGTCATTCGGGTCATGCGTGAGACCCTATAACCCTTTGGCGAAGGTGTCTATACGAACGGATTACAAAATGGAATGGCTATTCCACCGCTGTTGACCTAGGGCTGGAGACCACTAATTCCGACGCACAGCAGCTCGATCATATGCTCGAACGAGTCATCGAGATTTTGCTCCAGCGGGTGCCCGTCACCGGCTTCGAGGTGAGCGAAACCGTGGAAGGCGCTGCGCAGTGTTCGAGCGGCGTGCACCCGGTCATCCTCGCTCAGATTGAACGCCACGAGGGCCTGGCCAAGCGACGCCACGATCCGGTCCACTGCGGCCTCCAGTTCCGCGTCCCCCGCACAGGGGAAACGGTCGGTGGCCGAGTACAGACCGGGCAGGTCCTTGACCGTCTGTCGCCAGGCCTGACCCATGGCTCGCACGGCGTCGGCGCCCGACAGTCCAACCGCAGCGTCGGTAAGGCGCGAGTAGAGCTCGTCGCGGGCCCGGAGGCCCAGCAGGCGAATCAGATCGTCGTAGCTGTCGACGTGACGGTAGAGCGCTGGTTGGCTGGCGTTGAGCTCCTTGGCCACCCGCGTCAGCGTGATCGCATCGAGGCCTTCTTCGTTTGCGATCCCGGCTGCGGTTTCCACCACGAGTTCGGTGGTCAGAGACTCACGAGGCATGACCGACTCCCACCACTGCACAAAAACTGTCGATGGAATCAGGTTAGCCCCGGCCTCCTAGTGACACTCTTTCACTATTCTGTTAGAACATCTACCGTAAGTGTTAGAGCACCAACGCCAAGTTGAAGGAAAGTTCTATATGCGAGATCGAGCCCGAGTCGTCATCGTCGGTGGCGGTGTCCATGGAGCGTCGCTCCTATGGCACCTGTGCGAGGAAGGTTGGACCGACGTTCTGCTGGTCGAAAAAGCCGAACTGACATCCGGATCCACCTGGCATGCGGCCGGTCAGATCACCCGATCGGTTTTCGACTACACCACCGCCGCCTTCCACGACTACGCCATCGATCTGTACACCCGGCTGGAAGAACTGACCGGCCAGGGCATCTCGTTCCATCAGCCCGGTGGACTGCGGGTCGCCTACACCGACCACGAGGTCGAGGCACTGAAGGCCCAGCTTGGTGTCGGGCGATACCTCGGATACCCCATCGAGCTCATCTCCCCCGCTGAAGCCGCCGAGATCAATCCCTTCTACGACTTCGACGAGGTTAAAGCCGCTATCTGGACCGAAGGTGAGGGCCACGTGGACCCCACCGGCGTCACCATGGCGTTCGCCGCCGGGGCCCGTGCCCAGGGTGCCGAGATCAGCAGACGGAATCGGGTGCTCGAGATCAACCCGCTCGCCAACGGCGAGTGGCAGGTTGTCACCGAGAAGGGCACCGTCACCTGTGAACACGTCGTCGACGCCGCGGGCTGTTACGCCTACCAGGTCGGCGAGTTCACCGGCCTGCGGGTCCCCCAGGCCAACGTGCTCCACCACTACCTCGTCACCGAAGAGGTACCCGAGTTCGTCGAAGCTCTGGGCTCGGATCGCCCCGAAATGCCGGTGATGCGCGACAACCGCGTGGCCGGCTACATCCGCCAGGAGCAGACCGCCGGTCTCATCGGCATCTACGAACTGGCCGGCGCCGAAAGCATCTGGGACGACGGGGTGCCCTGGGAGGCTGAGAACCCGCTGTTCCCCGAGGACTACGACAAGATTGCGCCGTGGTTGGCCGAGGCATTCGACCGGGTGCCCGTCCTCGCCGACATCGGAATCAAACGTGTGATTCACGGAGCGATCACCCACACCACCGATAGTCACATGCTGCTCGGCCCCGCCCCCGGACATCGTAACTACTGGCTCAACACCGGCTCGTCGATCGGCCTTGCGTGGGGCCCCGGAGCCGGCCGCGAGCTCGCGAGATGGATCGTGCACGGTTCGACCGATCTGAGCCTGCGCCACTACGACCCCCGTCGCTTCGGGTACGTCACCGACGACAGCGGCGACCTCTACATCCGCAACAAGTCGATCGAGGACTACGAGTGGATGTTCCGGGTGCATCCCCCCGGCGAGGAACGCACCGCCCATCGACCCGTGTGGACCAGCGCTCTCTACGAAACATTGCAGGCCAAACGGGCTATCCACACCCAGGCGTATGGCTGGGAGCAGCCCAAGTGGTTCGTGCCCGAGGGCCAGCCGCTCGAGGATGCCGTCGGATGGCGGCGCCCCGACTGGTACGAGGCCGTTCGGGCCGAGTGTGAAGCTGTCCGCCAGCGGGTCGGCATCATGGACCTGTCCGCATTCGCAAAGTTCGATATCACCGGACCCGACGCCCACCGTTTCCTCAACCACCTGACCACTGGCATCGTGCCCACCACGCTGGGCCGCATCGGTCTGAACTACGTGCTGACCGAGCAGGGGCGCGTCGAGACCGAAGTAACCGTCACCTGTCTGGCGCCGGATCACTACTACGTGATCTCGGGTCCGATGGGCCAGCAACGGGACCTCGATTGGTTCGTCCAACACTCCGACGGCTTCGACGTACAGATCGAAGACCGCACCGTCATCAGCGGCACGCTGGTCGTGGCTGGGCCCAATGCCAGAACCCTCCTGGCCTCCTGCACCGACGCCGACGTCAGCAATGAGGCCCACGGCTTCCTTCGGGCTCAGCAGATCGAGGTATGTGGGGTTCCGGTTCGAGCCCTGCGGGTCGGCTTCACCGGATCTCTCGGCTGGGAACTTCACGCCCCGATGGAACGTTTGGTTGAGTTGTATGAGGGCCTCTGGGCGCAAGGGGCCGACCTTGGCCTGGCCGATTTCGGGTCCCACGCCCTGAACTCGCTGCGGATGGAGAAGGCCTACCTCACCCGATTCGAGCTCACCCACGACATCGGCCCGCTCCAGGCTGGCGTCGACCGTTGGGTCCGGCCGGCCAAGGGCGAGTTCATCGGTAAGGACAACCTCGGCGAACCTCCAACCGGTGACGACTGGAAACTGGTCTACCTGCGGGTCGACCACGACGAGAGTCTGGACGAACTGGGACCGGCCGACTGCCTCGGCGGCGAAGCGGTGTCCCATGAGGGCACGCCGGTGGGTCTCACGACCTCGGGCGGCTACGGATTCAGCGTGGACCAGAGCCTTGCGTTCGCCTACATCAGCGCCTCGGCGGCTGAAGCGGGCACGGCGCTCACGGTCAATCTGCTGGGTGTCGAACACCCGGCGGTGGTCCTCGATGGGCCGGTGTACGACATCGAGAACGAAGAACTCCGCGCATGACCGTCGGAACGACACCACTCGATCATCGGCTGATACTGACGACCGCCGCCGCGTTGATCGACAACGAAGGAACCGACGCGCTCACGATGAGTCGGATCGCAACCGAACTGAACGTCACCCAACCCGCCCTCTATCGACACGTCGACGGAATCCAGGATCTGTGGCGAGCACTCGGACTAATGACCAGGGCCGAGCTTGCCGAACGACTGGCCAACGCCAGCGTCGGATTCGCAGGGGCCGATGCACTTCGTGCGGTATCGACCGAATGGCGGGCGTTCAGCGTCGAACATCCCGGCTGCTACCGATCGACCGAACGTTTTCCGGTCAAGGGCGACGACGAGTTGGAGTTGGCCGTCGAGCGCGTGGTGGATGTGCTCGCCATGTGCCTACGGGGGTTCGGACTCGAGGGCGACGACGCCATCCACGGGGCCCGGACCCTTCGAAGCGCACTCCACGGTTTCGTGACGTTCGAGCTTGGCGACGGCCATCCGGCTCCGCTGGATCCCGATGACAGCTTCGATCATCTGGTCGAACTGCTGTGTCTCGGATTTGAGACACAGTTCCTCATCCGCAAGAGAAGGGCCGCCTGATGGCAGAACTCCCCACATCGTGCAACACCCTCGTCGTCGGCGGCGGAATCGTGGGGGCCTCGATCGCCTATCACCTGACGAAACGAGGCGTGAGCGACGTCGTCCTATTGGAACGTCACGAACTCACCGGAGGAACGACCTGGCATGCGGCTGGACTCGTCGCGCAGCTTCGCTCCACCGAGAACCAGACCAAGCTGGCCAAGTACTCACTCGATCTGTATCGAACCCTTGAAGAAGAAACCGGGCTCGCAACCGGGTTTCGTTCCCCCGGGGCGATTTCGGTTGCAACCAACCAGGACCGGTGGACCGAACTCCGTCGCACCGCGGCCATGGCTCGGAACCTCGATGTCGAAGCTCACGAGATCACCGCGGGCGAGATCAAGGAACGGTGGCCGCTCGCCAAGACCGACGACCTGGTCGGCGGCATCTGGCTACCCGATGATTCCGCCGTTGGCCCCTCCGACGTCACCCTCTCGTTGGCCCGGGGTGCACGCAACGGCGGCGCCAAGATTCATCAGGGGGTTGCCGTAGAGGACCTTCTCATCGAGGACGGTCGCTGCGTAGGTGTTCGAACCGAAGATGGCACCGAGATCACCGCCGACACCGTGGTCCTAGCGTGTGGAATGTGGACCCGACATCTCGCCGCCAAGGCGGGTGTCAGCGTCCCGCTCATGGCGGCGGAACACTATTACATCGTCACCGAACCGATGGAGGGTGTCGATGCAGAAGCCCCCATCCTGCGAGACCCCGACGGGTACGCGTACATCAAACCCGAGTCGGGTGGCGCACTGCTGGTCGGACTCTTCGAACCGGTCTGCAATCCCTGGCCCGCCGACGGATCGCGCCCGCCGATCAACAAGCCCTACATCACCATGGATCCAGACCCGGATCACCTCTTTAACTACCTCGCGCCCTCCTTCGAACGGATCCCGACGCTCGAGAACGCCGGAATCCGGTTGCTGTTCGACGGACCTGAGAGTTTCACCCCCGATGACAACTACATCCTCGGTGAAGCTCCAAACGTGGACCGACTCTTCGTGGCAGCCGGCTTCAACAGCATCGGCATCCAATCCGCAGGTGGAGCCGGGATGGCGATCGCTCACTGGATCACCGAGGGCGAGCCACCATTCGATATCCACGACGTCGACATTCGCCGATTCGAACGTTTCCAGGGATCAACCCCGTACCTGAAGGACCGGACCGTCGAGGCACTGGGGCTCCTCTACGCACCGCACTATCCCCACCGAACCTACGAAACCGCTCGGGGTCTGCGCCGCTCGCCGCTCCATGAACGGCTCGAAGCCGCCGGCGCATCGTTTGTCGATCTGAACGGTTGGGAACGGCCCGCATTCTTCGCCCGACCCGACCTGGGCATCGACAACGGCCATCACTACAGCTGGGGCCGAGAGCACTGGCACGAGGCCAACCGGATCGAACACACCGCGGTACGCGAAGCCGTCGGACTCTTCGACCTCACCTCGTTTGCAAAGTTCAACGTGCAGGGTGCCGAGGCGGGAGCCGTACTGGACGAGTTGAGTTCCGGTGCGGTGAATGGCGCCGTCGGGGCCTCCACCTACACGCAGTGGCTCAACGACAACGGCGGAATCGAAGCCGATCTCACCATTTCGAGAATCGGCGCTGAAGAGTTCTGGGTGATCGGCGGCGCCGGCACCCGTGTCCGCGATCTCACGACCCTGCAGCGGGCCTGCAAGGGCCGGAATGCCTCCGTCGTTGACATCACCTCCGCCTACGCCTGCCTTGCGGTGATGGGGCCCAACTCCCGCGACCTGTTGTCCACGATCTCAGAGGCCGACCTCAGCGATGAGGCGTTCCCGTTCGGCACGAATCAGGAGATTCGGATCGGGTCCGCCGTGGTCCATGCCAACCGAATGAGTTACGTGGGCGAAATGGGCTGGGAGCTCTACGTACCTGCTGACCTTGCGGTCCATCTCTGGGACGAGATCGTTGCCGTTGGCGCTCGATTCGGCCTTGAACTCGCTGGCTACTACACACTGAACTCGCTCCGATTCGAAAAGGGCTACCGCCACTGGGGCCACGACATCACCCCCGACGACACCCCGATCGAAGCTGGCCTCTCCTTTGCTGTCGCCTGGGATAAGGAAGCCGACTTTCGCGGCCGTTCCGCATTGGAGGCCCAACGAAAGGTTGGGGCAACGCAACGGCTCGTCCAGGTCAAGCTTATTCAGGACGACAACGACGAGGCCCGGTATCTCCATCACAACGAGCCGATCTTCCGAAACGGCGAGCGGGTCGGGTATGTAACGGGCGGCATGTGGGGTCACACGGTCGGAGCTGCGATCGGTATGGCGATCGCCATCCGGGGCGAAAAGGTCGACGGAGCGTGGGTCAAAGAAGGCACTTGGGAGATCGAACTACCCGGCGCCATGGTCCCCGCGGAGGTACAACTGCGCCCGTGGCTCTAGGCGAGCCACAACACGCCAGCGCACTGACCAATCGTTAGCTAGGGTTGTGGGGTGAGCTATCCCGAGAACCTTCGCCTGGAACATCAACTGTGCGTAGCTCTCTACAAGGCGTCGCGTGCGGTGAACGGTCGTTATCGACCGATGCTCGAAGAGATCGGGTTGACCTACAGCCAGTACACGGTTCTGCTGGTCCTGTGGGAACAGGGCGAGGTCAGCATGAAGGACATGGCCGAGGACCTCCACCTCGACTCCGGAACCCTTTCACCGCTGCTGAAGCGGATGGAAGCCAACGGGCACCTCGTTCGGACCCGCTCGACATCCGACGAGCGTGTGGTCAACGTTCATGCCACCGATGCCGGTCACGCCCTGCGGGATCAGGCCGCCGCCATCCAGTCTGAGGTCGAACGCACGACTGGACTGAATACCAGCGAGCTGGTGGATCTCCGCAACCAGCTGAACTCGTTAACCGATCACATGCGAAATCAGGCCGTCGCCAGCGTCTGAGTGCGGTTGGCCCGAATTCTCGATCGCAAATACACCGCCAGCAATGATCCGCACCCCAGGGCGGTAGCGCAGAAGATCCAGAGCGGGCGGTACCCACCTGCGTCAACGATGATGCTGCCGATGACCGGACCGGACCCGGCGCCGATGAAGACACCGATCTGGCTGATTCCCGTGGCCGCAGCAGGCGCCGAAGAGTTGTTCCGGATCACGGAAAGGTTGAACAAGCCGGGCCACGCCCAACCGGCGGCGAATGCGGGAGCGACGGCCAGCGCATAGGAGAACGGTTGGTGCGCGGCCATCACCATCAGTCCGGCGGCGCCGATCCCGAGCAACCAGACGAGTCGCTGAATCGGGAGAATTCCCTTTCGGTCCACCGCCCACCCCTGGTACAGACGGCTAGCGATGCCGGTGGCTGACCCGAGCGACAGCAACCAGCCTGCGGTCCCCTCCCCCATACCGGAGTCGGTTGCGCCGGAGGTGAGCAGGTTGACCATCGCCCCGGCGGTTGTCGCACCGAGTAGCCCAACCATGGCGTACAGGAGGAGAAGTCGGGTGGGCATCTCCGGCTTGGCATCGTTGGAGCGAGCGTTCGCCAGAGGGGTGTGATCGGATGCACCGATCGGTTGCAGAGCGATTGCCACCAGGGTGAGCGCCGCCGCCGCCACGTAGGCCCATCGCCAACCGGCGGTAAGTGCGATCGCCGGAACCGCTGCGCCTCCCAAGAGAGCTGAACCCGGCATTCCGCTCTGTTTGATAGCGAGGGCGAACCCCAACTGTTCACCATTGACCCGATTGGACAGCAGCAGGTTGGCTGCCGGCTGGTTGAGAGAGTTGACGAAACCCGAGAAGCCGATGAACGCGAAAAAGTGCCACGGGTCGTGTGCGACAGCTGCGAGTCCCACCATGGTCAACGCCGAACCGCTGAGCCCGATACGAAGCGCACGCCCCGGCCCGAGGATTTGCGCCAGCCGACCCATCGGCGCCGAGAACACCCCGGCCACCGCAAACGCACTTCCGATGAAAAGTCCGACCATCGTGATCGAGTACTCCAGATCGTCACGGATCTGAACCGAGAGCGCCCCGGTGAGAAACGCCGGCAATGCGCTGCACATGACACCCAGGCTTGCGGCGGAGAGTACCCGTACCTGGCTGACAGACTCGATGGTCGCAGTTTAGGAGCGAGCCAGACCGAGGCCGTATCCTTTGCCTCCGTGACAATCAGCACGAACCGCCTTGAGGCCGCCGATCGATTCATCAGCGAGAAGTACCTTGATCCGGGGGTTCTGCCGGGTGTCTCTTGGACGGTGGTGCACGGCGGAAGCGAGGTTCACCGGGCCGATCTCGGCTACGACTCCGACGCCATCTTCCGCATCTACAGCATGACGAAACCGATCACGTCAGTGGCGATGTTGATGCTGATGGAGAAAGGGTATTGCCGGCTCGGAGACCCGGTCTCCCGATGGTTGCCAGAGTGGAAGAACCTGCGGGTGTACGCCGGCGGGTCCGTCATGGCGATGAACACGGTGGGAATGGAGAGGGAGATGACCGTGCAGGATCTCTTCACCCACACCAGCGGCCTTACCTATTCCTGGATGCTCACCCATCCCGTCGACGCCGCGTACCGCAAGCAAGGCCTCGGACTTCGACACCTCTCCCTCGCCGATACCTGCGCCGCCCTGGCCGAGATCCCGCTCATGTTCTCGCCCGGCACCCAGTGGCAGTACTCCCTGTCCACCGATGTGCTCGGACATCTGGTCGAACTGATCTCGGGGATGCCGCTGGACGAGTTCTTTCAGTCCGAGATCTTCGCCCCTTTGGGGATGACCGACACGTCGTTCTGGGTCGACGACGACCGGGCGGATCGCCTGGTGGAGAACACGGCGTTGCCATCACAGAGCCCCTTTGGGGTGCCCGAGAACGCTCGGACGTTTGGGCCGGGTGAGCTGGTCGTCATCGATGACAACGGGCCCACGGGGGCATACCGGACCAAACCGGAGTTGTTGTCGGGCGGCGGCGGGCTTGCCTCCACGCTTTCGGACTACACCAAGTTCTGCCGCATGATCCTCAACGGCGGCGAACTCGACGGCACCCGACTGCTCGGCAGCAGAACCGTCGCCTACGCAGGGACAAATCATCTGCCTGGCGGCGCATCCCTGGCCGACATCGGACAACCGATCTCCAGCGAGACCTACACCGAAGGCATGGGGTTTGGTTTGGGGTTCAGCGTCGTGATCGATCCATCCCTGAACCGGGTGATCCAGTCGCCGGGGACGATGGCGTGGGGTGGCGCGGCGTCGACCCAATTCTGGATCGACCCGGCCGAGGATCTGACCGTCGTGGCGATGACACAGGTAATGCCCAGCTGGTCCAACGACCTGCGAGACGAACTCCGACAAATCGTCTACTCGGCGCTGTAGGTCCTGCGATTCGATGCGTTAACGGCGTGTTACCAAACCCCAGAGCAGGGCAAGGACACTCCTGATCCCCTATGTTCGGAGGTGTGGACCTCCCGGCGACAACCCCCACGTTCGACGAGATGCTGGCCGATGGCAGCGCCATCCGGGCGCCATACGAGAAGTACTGCGACTGGATCCACGGCGAGGATCCCGGCCGGCTTCTGATCAAGACCACCGAGGCGGAAACGATCTTTCGACGCACCGGCATCACCTTCAATGTCTACGGTGACGATCAGGCCGACGAACGGTTGATTCCCTTCGACATCGTGCCCCGAATCATCTCGGGCCGGGAGTGGCAGCGCCTGTCCCGTGGAATCGATCAACGGGTCCGGGCGATCAACGCGTTTCTCTACGACATCTATCACCGACAGGAGATCCTGAAGGCGGGTCGGATCCCCGAAGCCCTCATCGCGAAGAACGCGGCCTACCTGCCGCAGATGCAGGGCGTCGAGCCACCCGGACGGGTCTACACCCACATCGTCGGCATCGACATCGTCCGAACCGGCGAGGACGAGTTCTACGTCCTCGAGGACAACGCCCGAACGCCCTCCGGTGTGTCGTACATGCTGGAAAACCGGGAGACCATGCTGCACATGTTCCCCGAGCTGTTCTCCCGCATCCCCGTCCGGCGGGTCAACACCTACCCTCAGCAGCTTCGCCGCTCGCTCGCCGCGTGTGCACCACGGGCGTCGGAGAAACCTACCGTTGCCGTACTTACGCCCGGCGTCTACAACTCGGCGTATTTTGAGCATTCGTTCCTCGCCGACGAAATGGGGGCACCGCTGGTGGAAGGCCACGACCTACGCGTCGTCGATGGCCGGTTGGCGATGCGAACGACTCAGGACTATCAGCCGATCGACGTGTTGTATCGCCGGGTCGACGACGAGTTCCTCGATCCACTGAACTTCGAGCCAACATCGCAACTGGGAATTCCCGGAATCTTCGATGTCTATCGAGCGGGGAATCTGACGATCGCTAACGCACCCGGCACCGGGATCTCGGATGACAAGGCCGTCTACTCGTACATGCCCGAGATCGTCGAGTTCTATACGGGCGAGCAGCCGATCCTCAAGAACGTTCCCACCTGGCGCTGCGCCGAACCCGATTCGCTGGCCTACGTTCTCGATCACCTCGAGGAGCTGGTCGTCAAAGAGGTACACGGGTCGGGCGGCTACGGGATGCTGGTCGGGCCGGCATCGACCAAGAAGGAGCGCAAGAAATTCGCCGCCAAACTCTCGGCCACACCGGACAACTACATCGCTCAGCCGACGCTGGCACTGTCGTCGGTCCCGATCCTGACCGAGAGCGGGCTCGCCCCCCGCCACGTGGATCTTCGACCCTTCGTTCTGGTCTCCCCAGAGTCGATCCACATCACCCCCGGCGGACTCACCAGGGTGGCATTGGAAGAGGGGTCACTGGTGGTCAACTCCAGCCAGGGCGGCGGCACCAAGGACACCTGGGTCCTCGAGGACTACTGATGATGCTCGGCACCACCGCTGGTGGACTGTTCTGGATGTTCCGCTACCTCGAACGCTGCGAGAACACCGCCCGACTCGTAGAGGCCGGCCTCCGAATTGCGCTTACGAAATCCACCGATGCGTCCGACGAATGGCAATCGGTGGTGCACACGACCGGGTCCAAGGACCGCTTCGAAGCCACCCACAACAGTTACGACGGGCCCGACGTCATCAACTTCCTGTTGCGAGACCTCGAGAATCCGTCGAGTGTCCTGTCCCTCGTTGAGGACGCGCGAACGAACGCCAGGCTGGTGCGTACCGCCCTCACCCGCGAGGTGTGGGAGGCGACCAACGATTGCTGGATGATTCTGCGATCGACCCTGGCCAATCCGATCGAGGACCGGGACCTGCCCCGGGTGCTCAGCCTGATTCGACGCGAGAGTGCGCTGGTCCGCGGCGCAATGCACGGCACGACGATGCGAAACGACATCTACGACTTCGCCCAGTTGGGGATGTTCATTGAACGCGCCGACAACACCGCCCGCATCCTCGACGTGAAGTACTACATCCTGCTCCCCTCGATCGCGGCCGTTGGTTCCCCGATCGACAGTGCGCAGTGGGAAACCATCCTTCGTTCGGTGTCTGCGATGCGAGCCTTCCGGTTCGAGTTCCCGGGCGCGATCATCCCCCGCGACGTCGCTGCGTTCCTGATTCTGGATCCCCGGATGCCCCGCTCGTTGGCCTACTGCTACAACAAGATCAGCGACAACCTCGGCTATCTCGGCACCCACTACGACGACCGGCGGCCAAGCCATGGCGTGGCCGCCCGACTCACCGAGTCCGTACGGGACCGTGAGATCGAACAGATCTTCGATAGCGGACTGCACGAGTTCCTTCGCGCTGCAATCGCAGACGTTGGAACCCTGGCGAGCCAGATCGAATTCGACTATCGGTTCAGTAGGTGACCTGAGATGCTGCTGACGATCACACACGAGACCACCTACCACTATGACGAGCCGGTGCCGTTCGGTCTTCAGCAGATTCGGCAGACTCCCCAATCCAATCACCTCCAACGGGTGGTGCACTGGAACACAGAGGTTGAAGGTGGCACGTCCGAGGTCTCATTCGCCGATCAGTATCGGAACCTCGTTCAGCTCGTGAGCATCGGCGAAGGCCGTGACTCCGTCGCTCTGACGACAACGGGAACGGTCGAAACGTTCGATACCGGCGGGGTCTACGGCGCTGCATCCGAATTGGTTCCCCTGTGGCTCTTTCAACGATCCACTCCACTCACCTTTGCCGGACCTCGGGTGCGAGAGCTGCTACCCGCCTCGCCGGTCGATCATTCACAACTGGACCACCTGCACGAACTGTCGGCCGCAGTCCGGGATGCCGTGGCGTACGAGACCGGCACATCGACCACCACCTCTACCGCCGAGGACGCACTTCAGGCGGGCAGCGGTGTCTGTCAGGACCACTCCCATGTCTTCATCAGTGCGGCTCGGGCAGCGGGATGGCCGGCCCGGTACGTGAGCGGATATCTGATGATGAATGACCGAATCGAGCAGGACGCGAGCCACGCCTGGGCCGAAGCCCACGTCCCTGGCCTCGGCTGGGTTGGATTTGACATCTCCAACGGCATTTCCCCTGATGAGAGGTACGTACGAATCGCTGTCGGGCTCGACTACCTCGAAGCTGCACCCGTCTCTGGGATCCGATTCGGCTCCGCTCGTGAACAACTGAACGTGGCTATTCAGGTTCAACAGTAGGAACCGATAGGAAGTCCGATACAGAATGACAGTGGAGGTGATGATGTGACCTACTGCGTCGGAATGCGAACCGATAACGGACTGATCTTCATGTCCGACACGCGCACGAACTCAGGCGTCGACAATATTTCGATGTATCGGAAGATGTCCACCTGGTCGACCGAGGGCGAACGGGTTATCACCCTGTTGTCGGCCGGCAATCTCGCCACCAGCCAATCCGTGGTCAGCCTCCTCGACGAACGTTCCAAGGCGCCGGAAAACCGCAATCCTTCGATCCTCGAGGCACCGACCATGTTCCAGGTGGCTCGTCTGATCGGCACCACGATGCGCGAGGTCATCGAGATGCAGGCACAGACCGGGCAGAGCGCCGATGCCACGTTCAACAGCACGATGATTCTCGGCGGCCAGATCAAGGGGATGTCGCCCCGGTTGTTCCTGATCTATCCCGAGGGCAACTTCATCGAGGCCACCGACGACACGCCGTTCATGCAGATCGGTGAGACGAAGTACGGCCGCCCGATCCTGCTTCGGGCGTACGAACCGTCGATGAGTTTCGACCAGGCGGTCAAACTTCTGCTCGTGTCGTTCGACTCCACGATGCGGGCCAACCTTTCGGTCGGATTCCCACTCGACCTCACCGTCTACGAAGCCGACAGTTTCGTTCGACAGCCCCGGATCCGGATCGGCGAGAACGACGCCTACTTCCGCTCGGTATCGGCCGGCTGGGGCGGAGCACTGCGCCGGGCGGTGGAGTCACTGCCCGACTTCGACCTCGATGGCAGAACGCCAACCTCGTAACTCCTCCACCATCTCCGAGAGGAACTGCTCGGCCGACCGGGCGATCGAAGGTTGAGCGTCGGCCAACGCATCTGCCACCTTGGCGACGTCGTCGGATCCCATCGCAAGACGGGGACGGGCTGCGAGGATCGACTCCATCCGATGAGCAACGGCCTCGGGATCACGGAAATAGGCCGGCGTACGCCAGCGGTGCAGTTGGTCGAGATGAGCCCGCCACCGTTTGTGCATCGCTTCGGGGACCACTGCGTGAATTCCCTCGACATCGGGTGCGGTGTGAAAGGCGGTGGCAACCGGGTCGCTTCGTTCGGGAACGTTGGCGAACAGTTCACCATCGAGGAGTAGTTCCACGCCCACATGCGCTGAGGCGCGGGCGGCGCCACGACCAACCCCAACCTCACTCAGCGCATCAAAGACGTTCTTCTGCCTACTGGTGAACCACTGATGGGAGTGAAACAGCGAGTCGGTGGCGTGATGAAACGCCACCCCGCGCCCGAGTTGCCCGGCGGCCGATCCTGGAACCATGCGGAAACCCCCGATCGTTGCCACGTCAGGCAGCGCCGATCCCAGGTGCAGCACTGGATCGTCGAAGAGTGCTGCTGCGATCGTTACGTGAGCGCCGAGATTCACCCGGTCACGGTACTGAGAGGGGACGATCAGCGGTCGGTGAGACCGAACTTCTCTTTCAGCACGGCGTGAAAGTCACGCCGCCCTGTCACCAGGAATCGGGCGGCCACGCTTGAGCGTCTGACCGTCACTGCGGATCCGGGGTCGATGGTGGTGATCGGTCGTCCGTCCAAGGTGACTACGGCGGTGCGGTATCCCTGCACCTCCAACCGGACCTGGGTGGAGGGAGCCAACACCAGCGGACGGTTGAACATCATGTGGGCCGCCACCGGCACCACGATCAACGCTTCGAAGTCCGGTTCAACCACAGGTCCACCCGCCGACAACGAATAGGCCGTCGACCCGGTCGGGGTCGCCACGATCAACCCGTCGGCCTTGTAGGTGGTGAAACGTCGATCGCCGATCGTCACGATCAGGGAGACGACGTGGCCGCTCTCGGCCCGTTCGACGACCGCCTCGTTCAGGGCCAGGCCCAATCGGTTGCC
Organism: uncultured Acidimicrobiales bacterium; assembly: GCA_937958015.1. Taxonomy (GTDB): domain Bacteria; phylum Actinomycetota; class Acidimicrobiia; order Acidimicrobiales; family SZUA-35; genus JABDIY01. The sequence continues at coordinate 29,549 of CALGOA010000025.1, forward strand.
GGAGTCGTCCACGACCTCGGCCATCATGCGTTCTTCGACGATCAATTCTTCGTTCTTCCAGGCGGTGAGCGCTGCCTCGAGCTGATCGGGGTCGACCTCGGCGAGGTAGCCAAGGTCTCCGGCATTCACGCCGAGCAGCGGCACCCCGCGATCGACCACCAGTCGGGCCGCCCGGAGCATGGTGCCGTCACCACCAAAGCTGAGACACAGATCGAGATCGCCGGCGAAGCTCTCCTCATCCACTCCAAGGGCGGGCTGATCGATCAACTCGGCGTCGACGGTGGGCATCCGCACCTTGGTGCCACATTCGTCGCACCATGAAAGGGCGCGATCGACCAACTCGCGAACCTCGGGGCGGTAGTGGTGGAGGACGATGCCGATAGTGGTCATGGTGTTGGGTTCCCTTCGGCCTCAATGACCGCAGCTTCAAGCATCGTCGGCAGATCATCCACAGTGCCGGAGGGCCTCAGAACCACCACAAACTCCACATTTCCGGCCCGGCCGGTGATCGGAGACACCATCACACCATGACACCACAGACCGAGCCGTTCGGCCTCAGCGAGCACCTCGCCCAGAACGCGGCGCCAGATCGAAGGATCGGTGATGACACCACTCCCCTTCGACACTTCCTGACGGCCCGCCTCGAACTGGGGTTTGACCAACAGGACTGCGGTGTCGACGGCTAACTCGGCCACGATCGGGAGGACAAGCTTCAGCGAGATGAAGGAGACGTCACCAACCGCCATCGATACCCCGTTGGGAAACTGCTTGAGCTTGACGGTCCGAATATCGGTCTGCTCGCGTACCTGCACCCGATCATCGGCTCGAAGCCGTTCGTGCAATTGATGGGTTCCGACGTCGACGGCGACAACCGACGCAGCTCCGTTCTGCAGGAGGCAGTCGGTGAAACCGCCCGTCGAAGACCCGATGTCCAAGCAGTGTTGCCCCGTCGGGTCGATACTGAATCGTTCGAGCGCCCCCGCCAGTTTCTCACCGGCCCGGCTGACGAATCTGGGCGGATCCCCGGTGACCTGAACATCCTCGCCGGGGTCGACCTGCCGCGACGCTTTCGGCGCCGGCGCTCCGCCCACTCGGACACGCCCTTCCTCGATCAGCCGTTTGGCGGCATCGCGACTGGGGGCCAGATTACGCCGCACCAATTCGGCGTCCAGACGACGACGTGCCGCCACTACAGCTCCCGCTGGATCAGGGTGGCCACGTCGTCGGCGATCAGGTCCGGGGCCGGCTGCAGGGCGGACGCCTCTTCGGCCGACGTGACACCGGAGAGAACCATCGCGAAACGGAACCCGGCAGTACGGGCGAAGTCGCCATCGGTGTCGTCACGATCGCCGATCATGAGAGCATCCCGGCCGAGGCGTTGCACCGCCAGCTCGGCCATGGGTCGGTGGGGTTTGCCGGCGAAGACCGGCTCGGTCTCGGATGCGGTTTGAACTGCGGCCACGATTGATCCGCCACCGGCCCACAGGCCGTGTTCGGTCGGA
>CALGOA010000026.1 GCA_937958015.1 uncultured Acidimicrobiales bacterium
TTACCAGAGCCATACCTTCTGTCTACCCGCTCGAACGGGAGGAGGCGTGGTCGGGTCGTTTAGGCGTGGTCGGGCAGGGCCCAGGCCCGCGCCACTTCCTCAAGGGTGCCGATCCGATCGGAAACCTCGTAGGCGACCGGGTACAACATCAACTCGGCTGCGGCAGTGTTCTCTGCCAACTCGCGTAGACCCTCCACCACCGTGTCGACCGTGCCGATCAGGCCGGCGTTCTGCGAGGTCCCGGGAAACTCTGGATGGTCGAGCGCATCGTCGGGAGGTAACAGCGGCAGCAAACGGCCACGACGGAGGCCGGCTCGTCGGAGTCGGCTGGGGCTCGCCAACCACTCGGCCTTTTCCGCACTGGGGCCCACGACAGCGGTGGCCGTGACGATCAGGTGTGGTTCTTCCAGCACAGGTGAGGGCCGAAAGGAATCGTGATAGATCTGAGCCGCTTGGAGGGTGCCGCCCATTTCGAAGTGGTGGGCGAACCCGAAGGGAAGTCCGAGCGCGCCTGCCAACTGAGCACTGAAGCCGCTGGATCCCAGCAGCATGACTGCGGGAGACGACACCGGATTCGGCGTGGCTCGCAGATGGGTAGGCGGTTCGTGTTCCTCCCGATGATCGCCCAACATACTCATCACGTGGATCACGTTGCGGGGAAAGTCATCCTCGGAGTTCTCCGTCCTTGCGCCTCGAAGAGCTACCGCAGTGCTGCGGTCGGTACCCGGCGCTCGTCCAATACCCAGATCAACCCGGCCGGGATAGAGCGCCTCGAGCATCGCGAACTGTTCGGCGATCGCAAGTGCGCTGTGATTCGGAAGCATGACACCGCCCGAGCCAACCCGAATTCTTTCGGTAGCCGAGGCGAGATGGGCCATGAGTACGGCTGGGCTGGTGCTCGCCACCGTCGGCATGTTGTGATGTTCGGCCACCCAGAATCTTGTGTAGCCAAGCTGGTCGGCCGCCACCGCTACCGCAGTCGCTTCACGCAGGGCATCCCCACTACTGGCTCCGTTGCGAACCATGGCGAGATCAAGGACGGAGAGAGCTACCGGGGAAGACACACCCTAAAGCGTAGGTCCAAAGTCGGTTTCTTCTGAGATCGCTTGACTCTCCCCCGGGGGGAGAGACCAGTCTGAACCGGTGGAAGATGACCCGCTCATGTCGATCGGAATGTTCTCGAGAGCTTCGCTCATCTCGGTAAAGGCGCTCCGCTCCTATCACGAACAGGGGCTACTGATTCCCGATCGCGTAGATTCCGACACCGGCTATCGCTCCTATCGCCTCTCTCAGCTGATCGATGGCGCCGTGATCAAGCGGCTTCGGGATCTCGACCTTCCGTTGCGCGACGTCCACCAAATCGTCACAGCCAGGGATCCGGAAGTGACCAGAAAGGTGATCGCCGAACATGAGGTGTCGATGCAACGTCGATTGGCCGATCTCAGCCACATCGTCACCGAACTCCAGGAGGCGATTGAACTGCCGGAATTCCAGACGCCGGTCCATCTACGAACCGAACCACCCCGCCATGCACTTTCGTTCTCCGGTCTCGTGCAGGACGCCAACTACGCGCCGTTCCTCGGGAACGCCTTCGCCGCGATCTGGGAGGCGATCGGCCGACTCGGCGCCATTCCGGCCAGTTCGGGGTCGGCGCTCTACCCGAACCACGTCGACCTGAGCGACGAACCGGTAACGGCGTTCGTTGCGATCCAGGCGCCGATCGCACTGGACGAACGGTCGATCGATGCCGGTGTTGTCCTACAACTCATCCCGGAGGCGACCTGTGCCGTGGCGACCCACATCGGCGGCTACGACTCGATCGGAACCACGTATCGACACCTGGGCGCGTGGGTTGTCCAGAACGCAATCAGCGCCGACGGTCCGGTCCGAGAACACTATGTGGTCTCGATCGACCCAACCGACGGAACCCTCCTCCCTGCGAATGAACTACGGACCGAGATCGCTTGGCCCGTCCAACCAGAAACGAGTACCCAATGACCAGTTCCATCGTCTCCATCACCCTCGACTGCGAAAACGCCGAGACGCTCTCGGCCTTCTGGGCCAGCACCCTCGGAGTCTCCCCCGACCCCGACGAACGCGGATCGGGCCAGTTCTTCCAGTCGATCGGACGCACCATCGACGGGTGGGTCGGGCCGATCATGATGTTCATCAAGGTCCCGGAGGGCAAGAGCGCCAAGAATCGCGTGCACCTCGACCTCAACACCGACGACCGCCCAGCCGAGGTAGCGCGACTCACCGGACTCGGCGCCACGGTGGTCCACGACATGGACGAGTGGGGCACGGTGTGGACCACCCTGACCGACCCCGAGGGAAACGAGTTCTGCGTTTCCGACACCGTTCACTAGGGCTTTGTCATACGAACACGACGGACCGCACGCGGTGAGATACTGACGTCATGACCAGAGCTCTCCGAGTTGTCACAGTGTCGCTGCTGCTCTACGCCTCACAGGTGGCGGTCTCGGGACCGGCCGCCGCCGTGGGCCAGTTCGGATTCCAGTCCAGCGCCCAGGACAACCCTGACGACGGCCCCAACTGGATTCTGGTAGGAATCGGTGTGGTGATCGTGGTCGGCCTTGCGACGGCCCTGAAGAGCCGGGGCGGAATCGGCGCGACCGGCGAGCGTGACTCAGACGGATGAAATCGCATCTGCGGTTACAAGCACCCGCTCGCCACTGAACTTGGTCAACATGTAGGCACCATCATCTTCGATCACTTCGCGGAGATGATCCTGAAGAAGAGACAGGGCGGCCTCCTCCCCCACAACAAGGCCGTCGTCACCGTCGGCCCGCCAATGCACGCCAGCGTGGTTACGGGCCAGTGCGATGTTGCTGGCCAGTTTGTTCAGTTCACCGCCGAGGGTGAGGCCCGGACCCCGGTAATCCTCCAACCAGCTACCGTCACGGCTGGGAACAACAGCTCGCGGGATCTCGAAGTCCTCGTCGAAGATCGCCTTGAGGACGGTCACGCAGGCACCAGCGATCGTGGCGTGGCCGGCCGGATAACTCGGATGGGTCGGGCTTCCCTCGGGGTAGGCCTGAGAAAGCAGGTAGGTGCCGTTGATCCGAAACTGATGGTCGAGCACGGGTGACTCGAGGAACTCTGGATGCAGGTCATAGGAAGCTGCGCCCACCAGATGATTGTGAACCCTGCCGCCGAACCCTTCCGGCCGGATCTTGCGGTGAACCAGCCACTTGTGGAACCACGCCGGTCGAAGACCAACCGCAGCGCCCCGGGCTACGAGATCGAGATGGTCAGCTCCGCCGAAGGTGAGGAACGCCCCTTCGCGGCGGGAGTCGGTGTAGGGATTCGTGTCCACCGCGGCCGGTCCGTAACCCGAGCAGATCAGCGCCGCATTCAGATACGCCTGATAGCTGTAGTCACGATGTACGTATTCTCCCAGTTCACGAGGGGTACGGATGTATCGCTCCGGTCCCAGGAACCGAACCTTGCCCTGCGGCGCTCCACCGTTTTGGATGTGCAACCACGACTCGTAGTCGCCCATGAAGTCTTCGTAGGGTCGGGGGGTCATCGCCGTCTGGCGATTGGTCCGATTCCCGTAGCCGATATCGGCAAGGAGGAACTGAGAGACATACGGCCCGGTGAGATCACCCGGGGTTTGACCTCGGAACAGCGTTGAAGAGTCGATTCGACCGTTGGACCGGGGTGCGGTGAAGTCGGAGTAACGGTTCAGGTCGTCGATGGCCCGGTTCGTGGTCGGATGCCCGTTGAAGTCAGCGAAATTCACATCTCGGCACGCAGCCATCCAGTAGACCTCAGCCGCTTCGGACGCCTGGCGGGCACTGCGAAGCGAGTGAATCGCCGGCATATCGATCAGGTGCGCATCACCACCCGACATCGAGAAGCAGTGGGCAGCCCGCGGGTTGGCCAGTTTGGCTCCCAGGCCATCCGGGATGCGATCGAAGTCGGCCTTCCGTCCGCTGGAGATGGCGGCTGTCATTGCGCTGAACGCAGCCGGGTCGACCTCTCCAAGGTCGTTGTGAGGCAGCGTCTTGGTGAAACTGGCGATGCCCCCGCCGTAGCGCTCTTCGTCTCCGTTCGTCGCAAGGACAGGCTCCGGCCGGCCCAGGTGAAAGGCCGTCGCATCGTTGCGGCGTTGCACCAGATCGGCGCGGCGTCCCGTGAACTCGCTGCCATCGGTTGCAATCGTTTCGGCACCTGCAGGCAGCGCTGTTGTCGTCAGGCCTGCGCCGGCGATCGTGGAACCCACGCCAGCGATAAAGCCGCGTCGCGTCCACTCTTTGTTCGAAGTCGCCGATCGCTCGACCATCGTCTTACCCCTCGTATCCGAACGTCCGCTGTTCGGGTCGTCTCTTCCGCAGTGGTGGAACTACCACCTACTGACCAGTCGACGAATCGGAGCGATTCGTTAGGTGTAACCGATCGGTTTGATCTTCCGGAGCTTCTCGCTCTGATGTTGGGCCTCGATGATTCGAACGGTCCCCGACGTTCCCCGCATCACGATGCTGTGGGTCGTGATGCCACCGGGGGTGTAACTGACGCCCTTCATGAGATCGCCGGTCGTGATTCCGGTTGCGGCGAAGAAGCAGTTCTCAGTGGCGATGAGATCGTCGAGCCCGAGGATCTGATCGGGGTCCTTCCCTTCGGCCACCATCGCCGCTCGTTCATCGTCGTCTCGGGGCCACAGGCGACCCTGCAGATCTCCGCCCATGCACTTCAGCGCGGCTGCGGTAATGACACCCTCGGGGGTTCCGCCCACACCGAACAGGATGTCAACTCCGCTGTTGGGCATGGCGCAGGCGATAGCGCCAGCGACGTCACCATCGGAGATCAGTCGAATTCTGGCACCGGCGTCGCGGATCTCGGCGATCAGGTCGGCGTGGCGGGGCCGGTCGAGCACGATGGCGGTAATGTCCGACACCTCGACCCGTTTGGCTTTGGCCAACGCCGTGATGTTGCGCTGGACGGGAAGTCGGATGTCGACAATGCCGGCTCCGGTTGGTCCCACGGCGATCTTCTCCATGTAGACCGCAGAACCCGGGTTGTACATCGAGCCGGCTTCGGATGCTGCGATCACGGCGATTGCTCCAGCCCGCCCCTCTGCGGTGAGGGTCGTGCCGTCGACAGGATCGACCGCGATGTCGCAGTGAGGTGGTTCACCGTTGCCAACAACCTCACCGTTGTAGAGCATCGGGGCTTCGTCCTTCTCGCCCTCACCGATGATCACGGTGCCGTTCATCTCGACACCATCGAGCACGTGACGCATCGCGTCTACAGCAGCCTGATCGGCTCCGATCTTGTCGCCCCGGCCCATAAGGCGGGCACCTGCCATCGCAGCTGCTTCGGTCGTGCGGACCAGCTCCAGAGCAAGGTTTCGTTCCGGGGACAGTCGCGGTTCGTTCATACCCATACGAACCTAGTCGGCAGCCGCGTCGCCCTCTATATGAGTAGGCGAGATTCAGATCGCACGTATGACCGCACCCCAAACCGAGTGGCGCACACGCTTCTGTCGTTGGGCCAACACATTCAGCCGAAAAATCGTTCAGCCAACACAAAGATTGTGCTGGCCGAACGATTTTTCAGGATTATGTGCTGGTGCGACGACTTTTGGTCTAGTCGACGGTGGCGCCGGAGAGGGTGAGTCGTAGCTCAGCCCACTTCTTGTCAGCGATCGCGAACGGATCGAGATCGTCGACACCCAGAGCGATGTCGGCAACTTCCAGATCGGCTCGTGCGGCTGCGGCGTCGATGTCGCCCGCTGGCACCGCCAGATCCGACAACACGGTGACCTTGTCGCCGGTGACACTGACGAACCCGCCGCGAACGGCGAAACGCAACAGGTCGCCACCGACCTCGGTGACCTTCACTTCGCTGGTCTGCAACGAACCGATGAACGGCTCGTGTCCGGGCAGGAACGCAATGTCGCCACCACCACGGGTACGGGCGGTGACCATCGTTCCTTCGCCGGAATAGAGAATCCTCTCTGGCGAGACAAACTCGATGGCGAAGGCCATGTTACTTGACGCTCTTCAGGAGCTGTTCGGCCTTCTCCCGAGCCGAGTCGGCGCCGCCGACGTTCAGGAACGCCTGCTCGGGCAGATCGTCGAGGTCGCCGTTGACGAGCTGTTCGAAGCTGTCGATGGTCTCGTCGACCGGGGTGAAGACGCCGGGCAGACCGGTGAAGACCTGGGCTACGAACATCGGCTGGCTGAGGAATCGCTGCACCTTGCGGGCCCGGTTCACCGTGATCCGGTCCTCTTCGGAGAGCTCATCGAGACCGAGGATGGCGATGATGTCCTGCAGTTCCTTGTAGCGCTGCAGGATCTGCTGTACCTGGGTGGCCACGTTGTAGTGACGCTGACCGACGACCTCGGGGGCGAGGATGGTGGAGCTCGAAGACAGTGGATCCACAGCCGGGTAGATACCCAGGGCTGCGATGTCGCGGCTCAGCTCGGTGGTGGCGTCCAAGTGGGTGAAGGTGGTGAAGGGTGCCGGGTCGGTGTAGTCGTCAGCGGGCACGTACACGGCCTGCAGCGAGGTAATCGAGTTACCACCGGTGGAGGTAATCCGTTCCTGCAGGGTTCCCATCTCGTCGGCGAGGGTGGGCTGGTAACCCACGGCCGAGGGCATACGACCCAGCAGGGTCGACACCTCGGAACCGGCCTGAACGAAGCGGAACACGTTGTCGACGAACAAGAGCACGTCCTGGCCCTGTGCATCTCGGAAGTACTCGGCCATGGTGAGGGCCGACAGAGCGACACGAAGACGCACGCCTGGGGGTTCGTCCATCTGGCCGAAACAGAGAGCGGCCTTGGACAGCACCGGTGACACACCGTCGCCCATCATGGTCTCGCCCATTTCGATGAAGAGGTCGGTTCCTTCACGGGTGCGCTCACCAACACCCGCGAACACCGACACACCACCGTGGTTGGTGGCCACACGGGTGATCATTTCCTGGATGAGCACGGTCTTGCCCACACCGGCGCCGCCGAAGAGGCCGATCTTTCCACCCTGAAGGTACGGAGTGAGAAGGTCGATGACCTTGATGCCGGTCTCGAGGACCTGCTTGGTGGGCTCGAGGGTGTGGAACTCGGGAGCGTCGCGGTGGATGGGCCACCGTTCGGTGATGTTCAAGCTCTCGATCGGCACATCGAGGGGTTCACCGATCACGTTCCAAATATGGCCCAGCGTCACGTCGCCAACGGGCACGGTGATACCGGCGCCGGTGTTGCGGACCACCTGACCGCGGCGTAGACCATCGGTCGGCTTCAGAGCGACAGCTCGGACCCGTCCGCCGCCGAGGTGCTGGGCAACTTCGGCCATGACCGTGGTGGTTTCGCCGTCGAGATCGACGTCGAACTCGATCGCAAAGTTGATCTCAGGGAGTTCACCAGCGGGGAACTGAACGTCGACCACGGGGCCGGCGATGCCGACGATGCGGCCATCGGCCAGTGCGGCGCCCGTTGCGGAGGCTGATTCTGTCATAGTCATAATTCTGGTTTGCTCCTATGCGGCGACTTCGTCGTCTTCTTCAAGTGCTGCAGCACCGCCGACGATCTCCATGATCTCGGTGGTGATGCTGGCCTGGCGAGCCCGGTTCATTTCCCGGGCCAACTTCGTGATGAGTTCCTCAGCGTTTTCGGTTGCGGCCTTCATGGCGCGCTGCCGGTTGGCATGCTCGGAAGCTGCGGCATCGAGTAACGCTGCGAACAAGCGAGCCTCGACGTACTGAGGAAGGAGGTCTTCGAGCACACCCTCGGGTGATGGTTCGAAGCTGTAGCCGGCCAGTGCGGTGGCATCGCCCCCGCCTGCCGCGGCGACCGTCTCGGTGGATTCGAGCGGGAGGAACCGACGAACCACTGGACGCTGGGTTCCAAGCGAAACGAACTCGGTGTAGACCAGTTCGACCTGATCGACTTCGCCCGAATCGAACAGTTCGCGGACCCGACGGGCAACCCGGCGAGCATCTTCGTAGGTCGGGTTGTCGGTGAAACCGGAGAAGTGGGTATCGATTTCGTAGCCCCGGAAGGTGAAGTAGTCCTTGGGTTTGCGACCGATCGAAATGATTCTGTACTCGCCACCATCGGAGCGATGCGCTTGAATCTCGCGTTCAGCGGAACGAATCACGGCACTGTTGTACGGACCGGCCAATCCACGATCGGCGGCACACACCACGAAGGCGACCTTCTGGGGATTCTCCACCTGGCGGAGAAGTGGATGATCCACGTCGGCGCCGGCGGCGGCGAGGTTCTCGATCACACCGGTCAGTTGCTCGGCGTAGGGGCGAGCGGCATTGGCTCGCTGCTGTGCTCGGGCGACCCGGGTGGCAGCGATGAGTTCCATGGCGCGAGTGATCTTTTTGGTGTTCTTGACCGTTCCGATTCGACGGCGAAGAACTCGCTCGGCACCACCTGGCATTGGCTAACCCTCCCCACGGGAGGTATCGGTCTCGGGCAGGGTGTTCGAGGCGTCGACCATGGCCCGTTCCGCTGCGGCCTGAGCTTCAGCGTCGGGGGCGTCGACCCCATCGTTGGTGCCTTCGAACTGATCGGTGAAGGCTGCGATCGCAGCTTCCAGCGCCTCTTCGTCGGGCACCTTGCCGGTGTCCACGATCGCCGACATGATGTCGCCGTGACGGGAGTTGAACCACTCGAGGATTTCTGACTCGTAACGACCGACGTCGGGAACCGAGACACCATCGAGGTACCCGCGGGTGCCGGCGTACAACAGTACGACCTGCTCCTGGACCGGGACGGGTGCGTTGATGCCCTGCTTGAGCAACTCGGTGAGGCGGTAGCCACGGTCGAGCTGCGCCTGGGAGACCGCATCGAGATCGGAACCGAAGGCGGCAAACGCTTCGAGCTCACGGAACTGCTGAAGGTCGGACTTGAGCGTTCCTACGGCGCTCTTCATCGCCTTGATCTGGGCCGACGAACCGACCCGGCTCACCGAGATACCCACGTCGACCGCCGGGCGAACGCCCGACTTGAACAGGTCGTCCTGGAGGTAGATCTGGCCGTCGGTGATCGAGATCACGTTGGTCGGGATAAAGGCGGAGACGTCGCCCGCTTTGGTCTCGATGACCGGAAGGGCGGTAAGTGAACCTGCGCCCAGTTCATCGGAGAGCTTGGCGGCCCGCTCGAGGAGGCGGCTGTGCAGGTAGAACACGTCGCCGGGGAAGGCTTCACGGCCTGGCGGGCGGCGCAGCAGAAGCGATACCTGACGGTAGGCCTCGGCCTGCTTGGAAAGGTCGTCGTAGATGGCGAGGGCGTGACCGCCGTTGTCCATCCAGTGCTGGCCCATGGCGCAACCGGCGTAGGGGGCGAGGAACTTGAAGGGAGCCGGATCAGAAGCCGGGGCGACCACCACGACCGTGTACTCCATGGCGCCCATGGCTTCGAGGTTGGCAACGGTCTGGGCGACCGTTGATGCCTTCTGACCGATGGCCACATAGACACACTTGATGCCAGCACCCTTCTGGGCGAGGATCGCATCGATGGCGACGGTGGTCTTGCCGGTCTTGCGGTCACCGATGATCAGTTCGCGCTGGCCACGGCCGATCGGGATGAGGCTGTCGACGGCCTTGATACCGGTCTGGACGGGCTCGTGTACGGGCTGGCGACCGGTGATACCGGGGGCCTGAACCTCCATACGACGTTGCTCGACGTTGGTCAAAGGACCCTTACCATCGACGGGCTCGCCGAGGGTGTTGACGACGCGACCGAGGAGGCCATCGCCAACGGGCACCGACAGGATCTCGCCGGTGGCCTCGACGTTCTGGCCCTCTTCGATGCCATCCACGTTGCCGAGGACAACAGCACCGATGCTGCGTTCGTCTAGGTTCAACGCCAGGCCGATCGTTCCGTCTTCGAAACGAAGCATCTCGTTAACAGCGACGTTGGGCAGTCCACCGACGCGGGCGATGCCGTCGCCGACTTCGACGATCTTGCCGACCGTTGAGGACGAGACGTTCGTGCTGAACGAATCGAGGTTCTTCTGGAGCGCGTTTGCGATCTCGGTGGGATCAAAGGTCAGGGCCATTACAGCGCCTCTCGCATCTTGTTGATTCGGCTACGAACAGAGCCGTCGATCACGGTGTCACCAAGTGTGGTGACTACGCCGCCGACGACGGAAGGGTCAATTTCGGTCTGGAGTTCCACCGGGCCGCCGGCCTGCTTGGCCAGTGCGGTGGCGAGTCGGGCCTGCTGATCGGCCGAGAGCGGCACCGCAGAGCGCACGACAGCGAGCCGGTTTCCGGAGGCGCTGGCCGCCTTGGCGGCGAACTCATCGACGATCTCGGAGAAGGCGCCACCACGACCAGCGGTGACGATCATGGCGATGATGCCGCGGGTGGTATCGGAGACTTTTCCCTGCAAGAGATCATCGACGATCTTGTTGCGGGTGTCGGCGGGGATCAGACTGTTGGCCAGGGTGGTGCGCAGCTCGCCGTTGTCTTTCAGTGCTCGTGAGAACGAAGCGAGTTCGCTCCGGGTGCGAGCGATGTCGCCTTCGGCGCTGGCCACCGAATGAATGGCGTCGGCGTAGGAGGAATGAACACTCATGAGTTATGCCCCCTCAAGCGAGCTGATGTAGGTATCGATCAGGCCCGATTGGGACCCGGCATCGAGCTGCTCGCCCACGAGCACCTCGGTGGAGTCCCGGGTGAGCGAAGCGATCTCCTCGCGCAGATCGGCCAGTGCCTGACGGGTCTGGTTCTGAATGTCGCTCGTGGCCCGCTCCTTCATCGCTTCGGCCTCGGCCTTGGCTCGAGCAGCGGTGTCGACCCGCAGACGGGTAGCCGTCTCCTGAGCCTCGGCCATGATGCGACGCTTCTCACTCCCTAGGTCGGGGGTGTCGGCAGATGAGGTGGAAAGCTTCAGTTCAGCTGCAGAACGAGCGGCCTGAGCCTCGTCGAACTCCCGCTGGATCCGTTCGGTGCGGCCGTTGAGTGCCTTGACGACGGCCGGACCGGCCTTCCAGATGATGATGCCGAGGATGACGAAGAACGCCAGTGATCCCCAGATTACCTCGTTGATGTCAGCTGCTAGTTGGGGACCGTTTGGACCCTCGGCAGCAAGTATCGGGAGCGACATTGAAGTGTTTCCTAACTCCGTTCGGACATGATGCGGTTGACGACACCCTGTGCGGTGGCGGCGTCGACCGGACGGTCGATGACCTTGGTGGTGGCAGCAGCGGTCAGTTCGGCCACCTGAGCGCCGACACCTCCCATTGCTTCGGCCCGAGCTGCTTCGATCTGCGAAGACGCCATCTGGCGCATTGCGTCGATCTCGGCCTGGGCGGCGCCGATAATTTGAGCACGTTCGGCCTCAGCCTCGGTGCGTGCGGCTTCGATGAGCTCGGATGCCTCAGCTTTGGTAGGAGCGAGAGCGTCGGCAGCTTCCGCCCCGGCGTTCGCAATCCTGGCCTCGGCATCTTTGGCGGCGTCCCAGTCCGCGCGAATCGCCTCATCACGTTCCTCCATGGTCCGCTGGACCGGGGGAAGCAGGACGTACCGCATCAGAACGTAAAACAGCGCAAACATCAGCCCGCCCCAGAACATCTCGGAAGGGTCCGGAAGGATCGGGTTATTGACTGCCTCTGCTTCTGCGGCGAATAGTGTCAGCACGTGGTGACCTCGCCTTAAGCGAACTTGAGCAGAATGAAGACCACGAAGCCGATGAGGGCGAGTGCCTCGGTAAACGCGATACCGAGGAACATGGTGGTCTGGACCTGGCCAGCGGCTTCAGGCTGGCGGGCCATTGCCTGGACGGCTTGACCGACCAGGTAACCAATGCCGATGCCCGGGCCGATGGCGGCGAGGCCGTAGGCGAAGCCGGCACTGCTTGCCGCACTGTTCGCCTTTTGTTCTGCTGGGGTTGCTTCCACTGCCAGTTCGATGACCTGGCTCGCTGCACTTGCGATGGCACTCATTTGAAGGTTGTCTCCTAGTTATTTATGAATCTGGAAGATTCGCTTTTCTTTGCCCCTACCAGGGGCGCAGACCTGTCTTGTTCAGTTGGACTAGCTGTTGTTTCTCAGTGATGCGGGTGCATTGCGCCACCGATGTACACGGCGGTGAGCAGGGCGAATACGAATCCTTGAAGGAACGACACCATTATCTCGAAGCCGGTGAGGGCGACGAGCATGCCGAAGCTGAACGGAAGGATGACCACCAGGGCACTGGCTTGCCAGAGGGCTATACACAGAACGCCGAAGGTGACGAGAAGGATGTGCCCGGCCAGCATGTTGGCGAACAGACGAACCGCCAGGCTGAACGGACGGATGATAAAGGTTGAGAGCAGTTCGATCACGAACATCAGGGGCATCACCGCAGCTGGAACGCCGGGCGGGAACAGTGAACTCTTCAGGTAGCTACCAAGACCCTGTTCTTTGATACCGACACCGACGAAGACCACGAGCACCAGCAGGGCGAGCAACAACGGAACCGCCATACGGGCGTTGAGCGGCATCTGGAACGTGGGAATCACCTCGAACAGGTTCCCGATGAAGACGAAGAAGAAGATGCTGAGCAGCAGTGGTCGGAACTTGAAGCCGTCGGGGCCGATGGCGGGGAGGATGACCTGATTGTCGATGAAGTCGACCGATCCCTCGACGATGTTCTGGAGACCGGCGGGTACCTTGTCGCGGCCGGCGGCTAGGAACATGATGGTGGGAATCGCCATGGCGAGAACGGAGATCAGAGCGATCTTGTTGAACTCGGCAAAGGTGCCTTCGAAGAGGTAGGCGGGCCACTCGACCAGATTTTCGATCGGTGGGAACGGAAGTCCCCCACCCTCGGCTTCAGCTGCGAACAGATTCACGGACACCTTGACGATGCTCCTTCGGCTTCAGGCCTGGGTAGGCCATGGAGGCGGATACATAACGAAGTTCCCACACCAGCAACCCCAGGTGGGTGACGATGAGGGTAATTCCCATTGGAACGATTCGAACCCACTCTTGGTCCGCAACGGCGATTACCGCCAGGAAGATCAACCCGAGACGCAGGGCAAACCCGCCGAGAGCCGCACCGAATACCAGTGCAAAGTTGATCTGTGCTGCTTTTCCAATGAGCACAGCGGCGAGAACAAAGTTGACCACCACGATGGCGATGGCATAACCGACCGACAGTACGCCTTCGGTGCCTGCGGCCAAAGCGCCGAACAGGATTGCGATGGGCAACAAGAACACCGAACGTTTCGCCATGTCGAGGGCGACTTGCATCGCTGGCGACGGACCAGCGAGGCGGTCGGGGTTGGAGTTCACCTGCGCTGCTGTCACGTTCGTTCCCGGGCCAAATCCGCCGAAAGAGCCTTGTAGCGGTAGTACAGCGAGAACCCGGCGCCGATGAAGCCGAGGACACTGAGGGTGACCACGAAGATCGGCTGGGTTCCGAACCATCGGTCGAGCCCGTACCCGATCAGGCCGAGCAACAACGCCGAAAACACGAGCTCGTAAGCTCCGGTGCTGTGCAACACCGTTTCGGTGAGCTGGGTGGGGCGGCTGTTCGAGGGCATGAGGAAGGACCGGAGATCGTACCGGTATCAGTAAGAACCCTAGCGGAATGAAGCGCTCCAACCTCGCTTGAGCGGCCCAAAACACCCGCGTGAGGTGGGCGAACGTTCCCTCGGACTTCAGTTACCAACTTCTATCGCCGAAACTGGTTATGTGAAACTGCTACTACACCCCGGCGGCGCCCTCTTTGTGCTGGCTGGGCTCGCATTCCTCGTCTGGCTGTTGGCCCCGTCGATTCCCGTCCTGGGCGGGTTCGTCCGCTTCGCAGCATTCTTCGCCATGATCTTCGGTGTTATCGGCGGCCTGTTCCTCACCTTCGTGGTGAAGAAGGCCGAAGGCGACGACTGATGGCAACGCCGGTTCGGTCCACAGATAGCAGAACTCGTTACCCCCAGATCTCCCCCACCGCCTGGGAACATCCGACGGATCGGGCCGCCATGCAGGCGTTGCGCTCGATCCCGGTCTTCGACACGGTAGTTCGGAAGGTGATCGGGGCGATCGGCGAACGCAACATACGACTGATGTTCAGCGCCCAATCGATCGAGGTCGGCCCGAATCAATATGTCGACCTCTATGAGATCCTCGAAGACGCCTGCGCCACCCTCGATTGCGCACTCCCCCAGCTCTTCGTCTCGCAATCACCGTTCGCCGACGCCGGTGTCGGCGCCCTCGGAGTGGATCGACCGTTCATCGTGTTGAGCAGTTCCACAGTGGAACTGGCCTCACCCAAACAGCTATCGGCGATCATCGGCGGCAACGTCGGAGCGATCCTCAGCGAACACACGCTGTACCGCACCCTCCTGTTCCTCCTGCTGAACTTCAGCGGATCCAGCATCCCCCGACAGGCCGTCACGCCGATACTCCTGGCGTTGCTGGAATGGCAGCGGAAGTCCATGATCTCCAACGATCGAGCGGGTCTCCTCGTGAGCCAGGACCTCGAGGCATCCATAGGGGCGCTGGCGCTGATGGCGGGCGGCATCCGCGGCCGCTCGGCATCGGTCAACATCGAGGCTGTCCGCGATCAATCAGCCGCCTACCACGACGCCAACGGACTGGACGTGTTGTTCAAGTTCATGGGCAGCGCGTTCCGGGCTGACCCGTTCCCAATGATACGGGTGCGCGAACTCGACCTCTTCGTGGACTCCCCCGACTACGCCCGCATCGCTCGCGGTGAGTACGTCGTGCGTGGTGAAGAAGCTCCGCTGTCCGACGATGTCGCTCGAGCGACGGCCGGGTTCTCCGACAGTGCCGAGGACGTCTTCAGCAACGCTGACGCCCATGTGAACAAGGCCCTCCAAAGCTGGATCGAAGGGCTGAAGAACGCACGAGACAGCTTCGGATCCGACCAGTAGGACTGCGCTGCCTTTCGCTCCTCCGGCGCAGCTCTACTCTTTGCTCCTCCGGCGCAGCTCTACTCTTTGCTCCTTCGGCGCAGTGCACCAGCGAAGTTGGAGAGGGCTTTGCCGACGTACTCGTCGGCGTTGGAGAACACGGTCTGAGCGCTGTCGCTGAACCCTGCGCCCGCAGCGGTCATATCGTCGCGCAACGCTGGCTCGTCACCTCGCCGGACATAGTCGCCCTTGAGAATATCGGTGTACTCACCTTCTTCGGCGAATCGATCCATCTCCCGCACCCGTATCACCGGGAAAGGATGGGTCTGGCTGGCGGTGGCCATGAACTTGAAGAAGGTGTCCAGTCCCTGACTGTCGGAGTAGTCCCGTGACTGGACCCGCAGCGCCTCAACATCGATCGTGCCCTCGCGACCACGAATCCCTCCGGCCATCACGCCGAGCGCACCCACGGCTCCGTCCACGTTCTGGACTGCGAGGAGGCCGGCTCGATCGCACGAGATCTCGGCTTTGCGGTTCCATTCAAGAAGGGCAAGCGTGATTGGGCGGATGGCTTGGCCGACGACGGGTACGACCGCACCGGAGAATTGCAACAGGAGGAACAGGAGCGTGCGATACAACGCGTGTTCGCTCATGATGTGACCCACTTCGTGCCCGAGGACGAACCGGATCTCCTCGGGACTGGACAACTCGATGAGGGAACTGTTGAGGACGATGAACGGTTTGTCGACACCGACCGCACCAGCGTTGGCGAGCGGTGTTTGTGACACATAGAGCCGCGGAACCGGCCAGTCGAGTGTTGCGCAGACCTCGGTCAGCATCTCGTAAAGGTCGGGGTACTGGTTCGGCCCCACCTCGAGCGCCTGAGCGGTGAAGATCAGTTTCACGTTGCGTTCGCCGATGGCGCCGATGACCTTACGGATGACCGTGTCGAACCCGGGAAGTGTCTGCAGCGCATGTAATGCCGCACGGTCGGTCGAGTGTTCCCACGATGCCGGCGAGATATCCGGGAACCGCACCCGACCCGGGGCCCGTTTCCTGACCGCCCGTTTCTTGGCCGTTGTCTTCTTGGCGGTTGCCTTTTTGGCCGCTGTCTTTTTGGCCGCTGTCTTTTTGGTTGTGCGTTTTGTCGCCGACTTCTTTGCGGTCGACTTCTTGGCCGACGACTTTTTGGCGGCCTTCTTGGGGCCGGTCCGTTTCTTCGGTTTGTCCTCGGCCATTACGCCGGGGTCTCGTTCCGGCGCACCATGATCGTGAGGAAGACCCCACCGATCAGTCCGAAGATCATGGCGAAGAACGCAACCGCCATCACGAACCCACCGATAACGGGGATCTTGTCTGCAAATAACCGAAACACGAATGCCATTCCCGCCATTGCGAAGAGGGCGCCACCCGGATGCATAAGGAGCTTCATGCTTGCAATTGTAGATCAGGTGCAAGCACTCGTCGATGTCGGGCCAGCGAATCGGATTGCGTGGAGACCGAGTGGTGAACTCAGACCGACTCGCGCTGGCGGCGGAAACCGGGAGCGAACAGGGTGAACAGGATCAGTCCCAGCGCGGCGACGCCGACCGGCACGATCGCATCGCCGGACCCATCGTTGTACACCGGCCACAACACGAATCCGGAGAGCAGTGCGGTCCACGCCCACAGGATGAAGACGCTCCTCGCATGACCGTGACCCAAACGCATGAGCCGATGATGCATGTGGTCCTTGTCGGCGGTGGCGAGACCCTGTCGTCGGGTGGCCCGTCGAATGATGGCGAAGAGGGTGTCGAGGATCGGAACGCCCAGGATCACCAGCGGGATCACCAATGGTGCGTAGAAGAAGAACGTCTGACCGCTGAAAGGATCAGAGGTTCGACCCCCCACCGCCATGGTGCTCGCTGCCATGAGCGATCCCAAAAGGATCGCACCCCCGTCCCCCATGAAAATCTGCGCTGGGTGAACGTTGTACGGCAGAAATCCGACACAGATCCCGAACACGATGATGAGCAGAAGCGGTCCCAGTGTGGAGATGAGGAACCCCACCTCGAACAGTCGAAGGGCGTAGAAGAAGAAAGCCAGAGCGCCGATTCCGACGATGCCGGCCGCCAGTCCGTCCAGGCCGTCGATGAAGTTGACCGCGTTCGCCATTCCCATCACCCACACCACTGTCAATAGATAGGAGAGACCCGGATCCACGATGATCGGGTCGACGAACGGGATGCGGAAGTAGATGATGCTGACGCCGAACAGATACAACATCGAGCCGGCAAGGACGATCCCTGCGGTCTTCGCTGGAGCGGAGATTTCCCGTAGGTCATCGACCAGTCCGACGGTGTAGGCGATCACCGCACACCCGAGGACTGCCAGCGGATCACTGGTCCCCGAGAATGCCTCGGGAAACCATCCACTGAAGGCTGCGACGGCCATCGCGGCGATGAAACCGACGAACATTGCGCCGCCGCCAAGAGTTGGTGTCGGCTGAGCATGCACCGCACGTTCGTTGGGAAGTACCTGGGCTCCCCTGGACAACGCAACCGACCGAAAGATGGGGACCGTTAGCCCGGTCACCCCGGCGGCGACGAGCCCGACCACGAGGAAGGAAGAGAGGTCGAGCTCCATCGGAGCGACCTTACTTCAACCCCGGACGGTCGCTTGGTCCGATCGCTTGTTAGGACCGCCCCAATGCGTCGTTAACCCTCGGTGGTGGCGGCAGAGGCGGTGGTGGACCTTGATGCTGACCATCTGAACGACCTTCGACACGTTGCGCCGGTCCAACAACGGAACCTGCGCTCGCTGATACCCGAGGCATCGGCTTCTCGCTTTTCGATCCCCCCAGCAATATGAGTAGAGCGAAGGCAAGAACGATGAAACAGAAGAACGAGAGGAGAAAGAGATACACCGCAGAGCCGGTGTCACGATCGGCATTGAGCTCGCGGATTGGTCGGTTGACATCTTCGACGTCAATACGTTCAAAACGACCGAGCTGGAAGTTCCGGATGTTGGCGGCCGA
>CALGOA010000027.1 GCA_937958015.1 uncultured Acidimicrobiales bacterium
GAAGAACCCGAGAAATGCCCCGGACCCCACGCCGCAGAAGATGAAGAAGTCGCTGCGGAATAACCTCCGATTTACCTACCCCTGTACCTGACCGATAGATTGTGCAAAGATTCACAAAGTCCCCAGAGCCCCCTCTGCGGATGAATCCTGCGAAATAGGAACTTTCAATGGTTGCTCTCCTCCTCTCCATCATCGTGACCGCTGCGCTCACCGGCGTCGTCTACCTGTACGCCAATCGACGCGCGGCAGGAACCCCCGTTACATGGGGTGAAGCGGCCGTCGGGTCTGCGTACGCGTTTTTCCTGGCGTTCATGGTCTTTGGCATCGTTCCCCACCAGTGGCTCACCGTCGCTGAGAATGAGTGGAGCTTCCGAGCTGACCGGATCTTCACCGCCGGCGGCCTGATCACGCCCCAAAGCCAGGGTGGATGGTTCCCCTTCGACATCACGCTGCGGGCGGTGTCCGACACGATCGCCTCGGTGATCTACATCATCGCTTTGGGAATCATGATCAAGATGTTCGTCGACTGGCAGAACCGGGGCGAAGCCAAGAAGGGTGCGGACGTGGTCCCCACCTCCACCTACGGCCGTCCACTGGTGAAGCGAGGCTGATATGGCCGGCTACCAGGACGCCAACCCCCCACTCCCGGAGTTTCGGGATGACTATGTTCTCGTCGAAGTCGACGCGGACTATCTGGCCCGCGCCGTCAAGCCGAAACAGTTCATCCACATCGATCAGACCGAATGCATCGCCTGTGAGGGTTGTGTCGACATCTGCCCGTGGAAGTGCATTCATATGCAACCCACCGGTGCGGTCGATGAAGCGTTCGGAACCGTCAAACCCGGCGATGATCCCAACGACGCCTTCATCTTCACCATCGACGACGACGTATGTACCCGCTGTGCACTTTGCGTCGATCGGTGCCCGACCGGCGTAATCATCCTGGGCAAGATCGAAGCCCCTTCGGTCTTCGGTGACTACAACCAGCGAACGAACTCCCACGGCTACGGCTACGGCATGCGCCTCGCCTAACAGCTACGAAACTACGAAACCCGAAATCACGAGAGACCATCATGGCGAAATCAATCCAAGACAAGCCGACACTTTCCGAGCGAGCTGGCGATGTGGCCCAGCAGACCGCGGACACGGTTCAGGGCAGCCAAGCCTGGAACTCGATCTTCCGGCCCGGTTCGGTCTTCCGCAAGGGCTACACCGACAGCCCCCGGAACCGTAGCTACGTGATCATGAACAGCGTGCTCTATCACCTCCACCCGGTGAAGGTGAAGCGACATGCGGTCAAGGTCTCCTACACCCTCTGCCTGGGTGGTCTGAGCTTCTTCCTGTTCATCCTGTTGACCATCACCGGCATCTTCCTGATGTTCTTCTACCGCCCCACCGCCGCTGCGGCCTGGGACGACATCGCCACGCTCCAAACCGGTGTGGCGTTCGGGCTCCTGGTGCGGAACATGCACCGGTGGGGTGCTCACCTCATGGTGCTCTCGGTCTTCCTGCACATGGCCCGGGTCTTCTACCACGGCGCCTACAAACCACCTCGAGAATTCAACTGGGTCATCGGCGTACTCCTGTTGCAATTCACACTCCTGCTTTCCTTCACCGGTTACCTGTTGCCCTGGGACCAGCTGGCCCTCTGGGCGGTTGCAGTCGGCACCAACATGATGGGCTACACCCCCGTGTTCGGTAACGAGGTTCGGTTTGTGCTTCTCGGTGGATCCGTCATCGGTCGAGAAACACTCCTGCGGTGGTACGTGCTCCACGTGCTCCTGCTCCCCTTCGTCACTGTCATCTTCCTTGCGGTCCACTTCTGGCGGGTCCGCAAAGACGGCGGCATCTCCGGACCGCTGTAGAGAAAGGCCTGATCAATGACTGAGATCCCAGAGCATCTACGCAAACGAGCGAGCGAGGCCAAGAAGAAGGCCGAGTCCGCCGACGCTCCAGCCCCTGCCGATTCCGGTGGTGGTTCAGCAGCCGAATCCAAGATTCCGGCCCACCTCCTCGAACGTTCCAAGAGCGCGAAGACCAAGGACGGCGACACCGCAACAGCGGTTGCCGCAACCGGAGGTGGCGCGGCCGTGGCCGCTGCCGCAGCAACCGGCGACGTGCCGGTGATGTCGGGACCTCAGGGTCACACCCAGCGTCTGCTTACCGTGGTCAAGAGCGGTTCGATTCAGGACATCAAGATGAAGCCCCAGGACAAGGTGCACACCTGGCCGCACCTGATCGTCGTCGAATTTGGCGCAGCGCTGTTCTGTACCGCATTCCTGACGATCTTCTCGATCTTCGTGAACGCACCCCTGCTCGAGCTGGCGAACGTCAACCAGACCCCGAACCCATCGAAGGCTCCGTGGTACTTCATGGGCCTTCAGGAGCTGCTCACCCTCTTCCATCCAATGGTGGCAGGCGTGACCATTCCCGGCCTCGGCCTCATCGTGCTCATCCTGGCGCCCTACATCGACAAGAATCCGTCGAATCGTCCTGAGGACCGCAAGTTCGCCGTCTCCCTTTTCACGATTTTTCTCATGTTCTGGGCAGTATTGGTCATTATCGGGTCGTTCTTCCGAGGTCCAGGCTTCAACTTCATCTTCCCCTGGGCCGACGGCCTGTTCTTCGAGCTCTAGAAAGGAGCTGACTCGGAATGGATCCACTCATTATTGGTGCCATCGGTGTCGCGATTCTCGCCGTCGCCGCCCTCGGTCTTGCATTGCGCAACCGAGACACATCCACCGCCATCGGACAGTTGTCAGGCGAAACGGTCAAGCGGGACCGCAAGCTGGACGTCCCTGAGCCCGAGGCCGTAGCCGCAGGCGCGGTTGGTCGTCAGGTCGAGGCCGTAGGTTCGGCCCGTGGTCGGGCGGCCCTGGTTGCGGCCGAGTCCGCCCCGCCAGTGGCCTATGTCCCACCGGACCCCGAGACCATCGGTGTCGCCCGCCGTCAGTTCCTGAACCGAGGCATCCTCGCCATGTTCGGGTTGGGCATCACCAGCTTCGGTGCTGCGTCGATCGGTTTCCTCTGGCCCCAGAACGTCAGCGGTTTCGGCTCCAAGGTGACCGTCGGGCGAATCCCCGACATCCAGGCCGCCATCATCGCCGGCGGCGGGTTCTTCTACGTGCCGGAAGGTCGGATGTGGGTCACCGAATATCCCGCCACGGCGATCGAAAAGGCCAGCTCGCAGTACGGCTTCTACGGCCAGGTCGAGCAGGGCCTGAACGCTGGCGTCACCGCCATCTACCAGACCTGCCCCCACCTGGGCTGCCGGGTGCCGGAGTGCCTGACCTCACAGTGGTTCGAGTGCCCGTGCCACGGGTCGCAGTACAACCGCGTTGGCGAGAAGAAGGGCGGTCCCGCTCCTCGCGGAATGGATCGTTTCCCAATGGAAGTAAACGCAGCGAACGAGCTGATCGTCGACACGGCTACAGTCATTCAGGGTCCCGCAATCGGTACCAACACCACCGGCCAGGAGGCCGAGGGTCCGAACTGCATCAGTGGAGCCGAGGAACACTAAATGTCAGGAATGCTCTCCGCAGCGAGCACAACTCTTGGAGCCCAGATGATCCTTGCAGCAGACTTCCGGGCGATCGGTCTGATCACCGGCGCCGTCGTCTTCTTCGCATTCATCGCCCTCTTCGTCCGCAACAGCTTCACCGCACGCGACGAACTGGGCTCCGAGGTAGAACTCGCCGCCAACCGGGCTGAGTATCTGAGCGATGAGGAACTCGAGACCACAAAACTCGATCGGTCCCTCACGTTCGCACTCGGCATTCTCACGATCACGGCGGTGATCCTGCCGTTCTATTGGCTCGGTGAGCCCGGTCGTCAGGAGGGAGCCATCGAGGTTCTCGACGAGACGTTTATCCGTCGTGGTACCGCTCTGTACACCGGCGGCGCCCAGTGCGTGAACTGTCATGGCGGCGGCGGCGTTGGTGGCGTCGCGGCCTATGTCTATCAGGACGCCGATGGCCAATTCCTTGGGAACGCATCGTGGGTAGCGCCTGCACTCAACAACGTGCTTCACCGCTATAGCGAGGAAGAGATCACCTACGTCCTCAACTTTGGACGTCCCGGTTCGCCCATGGCGGCGTGGGGAACCCCCGGTGGTGGGCCGCTCACCTCGCAGCAGCTCGAATACCTGATCGATTACATGGGTACCTTCCAGGTGCAGAGCCTCGATCCGCTCGACATCAACGATCCCCTGAACCAGGTTGCCACCTTGGATCCCAGCGATCCTGCCGTCGCTGAGGCCCAGGCCCAGGTCGTCGAGTCCCAAGCAGCCGCTGACGAATTGGCTGCCGACATCCGCGAAGAAGTTCAGCGTTCACTGGACGACGGCGAGTTCGCCTCTATCGGCGAGGCCGTATTCAACCTCGGCCTCTACAGCGGCTACCAAGCCGGCTCGCTGAGCTGCGCCCGTTGTCATACCTCGGGTTGGTCGCTTGGCATCGACGCCGTTCCGAACATCCTCGACCCCGGCATTGCAGCCTGCGGCGGCGGCGATCCCTCCGGTATCGGCTTCAGCCTCTGTGGCGGCGTTAAGGAACGGTTCCCCGATGACACGTGGAAGGATCCACGCGGCGGATGGCTCGATAGCACCGATCCCGAGACACCCGGCGCCGGCGTCGACTTCGTGTTGGCCAGCGACATGACCCAGATTCCGTTGGACGATCGTGGCAACCCCATCACCAATCGAACCGACGCCGCTGGTGACCCGATCGAGTACACGGTGGTGGCCGGTGGCGACCTCGCCGACTGTGTCTACTACAGCAATCTCTGGGAGCCGGGTGGGAATCCCGCCGACGCGTATCCCTACGACTCCCGTCTCACGCCCCTCGTGGCCGGTGCGGATCAGACCGAAGGTGTCACCGATGGCTTCGTCGATCCGCCGCTGCTCACCGAGGCTGTCATCGGTGCTGCATTCGATGGCGAGACGATCACGCTTGAGGATCGCCGCATCGGTGCCGGTTGCACGGTGATCGAGATGCCGGAACGCACCAGCCAGGCCCACTACGACTTCATCTACCTCGGTGCCAACGCTGGTCAGGGCTACGGCCGAGGCGGTCAGAGCGGTGCCGGTCTTATGCCCGGCTTCGGCAAGCTTCTTCCCCCAGACCTTCTCCAGGCTGTGGTTGACTACGAACGTGAGGAGATCGAGCAGCGATGAGTGATTCAGCAGCGCTGAACGTGCTGGCCTTTGTCGGCGGCCTCGAATTCGACATCTTCTTCCGAGGCTTGCTCTCGGTGCTGGTGGGCGTTGTCGTGCTCATCGGCGGCACCTATCTCATCGTGGCCACCAACACCGGTTCCCGAACCGGTGGCCTCATCGCCTTCGCCGGCCTCTTCGGTTGGATGATGCTCATGGGGACCGTGTGGACCGTCTACGGAATCGGTTGGGTTGGTGAGGCCCAGAGCTGGACGCTCAAGGAAATCTCCACCGACGATCTCGAACTCGCCGAAACCGAAGAAGTAGCTGACCTCGGCCTTTCGCTCGGTCGCAACAATGACTTGTTCGGAGCCATCCAGGGCGAAGATGCCGATACCCGGCAGGTCAACGCCAAGGCGTTCGCCGATGACAACTCCGAGCTGCTGAATGGCTGGGAGTACCTCGTGTCCTCCAACCCCCGCCGAGGCGACGCACAGTCTGCGGCCGAAACGTACCTTCTGGAAGAAGGTGTGTTCGAAGAAACCGCTGACTACATCCCGCTGCAGTTCGGCGGCTTCGCCAACGGTGGCAAACCACAGGGCGTCGACGGTGACAGTCTTGTCACCCGGTTCCAGAAGAAGGCTCAGTCGATCCTGAACCCCTTCCACAGCAGCGAGTTCGTTGCGATCCAGGTGCAGTCGGTACTGCCCCAGCCCGTCCTGCCCGGCGAAGCACCGCCGATTCCCATGGCCGACGAGTCAGCCAACGTTGTGACCGTTGTGGTCGAGCGAGACCGTGGCGGGCCCGTGCCGTGGCTTATCAGTGGCACCCGGTTCGTTCCGCTCGTGTTCACATTGATCAATGCCATTCTGTTTGCCATCGTCTGTTTCCTCATGCACTTCCGTGATCGCCGGGAGATGGCTATCCGCGCTGCTGCGTAAACCCCAGCCCCAAGGAGTCAACCCTCAATGAGTCAGTACCTACCAGTTCTGGCGCTGCTGGTCCTCGGGATTCTGTTTGCGTTCGGAAGTTTCGTCGCATCGGGCCTGCTGGCCCCTCGGCGGTCGACGCAGGAGAAGATCGCTCCCTACGAGTGCGGCATCATTCCCGGACGTGAACCACCACAACGTTTCCCGGTTCGGTTCTACCTGGTCGCCATGATGTTTGTGATCTTCGATATCGAGATCATCTTCCTGTACCCCTACGCGGTGGCCAGCGAGTCACTCGGTCGCTTCGGGCTGATCGCGATTCTGATCTTCTCGGCGCTGGTGTTCGAAAGTTTTGTGTACCTGATCTCCAAGGGCGCCCTCGACTGGGGTCCACTGCAGGTCAACTCACCGATCCATACCTCGGCCGCTGATACCGCCGTCGACCCCAGCCGGACCGCCACCTCAACCGTGCGCCGGGTTGGCACCGACGGACGACCCGTGGTGCGCTCCAACGCTTCTATTCCTGAGCCCAACATCGCCGATCTTGAGCCGTTGATGGCTTCGGCGGGGGAGCAGCACTGATGGCATTGATCAAGGACGTTCAACAGCACGGGATCGAGGGTCTTGATCACAACGTCCTCACCGCGCCGTTGGAGAAACTGGTCAACTGGAGCCGTGCCCGCTCGTCGTGGCCGGCCACTTTTGGGCTTGCCTGCTGTGCGATCGAGATGATGGCGACCGGTGGATCCCATTACGACATCGCTCGGTTGGGCATGGAGGTCTTCCGGGCCTCCCCTCGCCAGGCCGACGTGATGATCGTGGCCGGTCGGGTGTCGCAGAAGATGGCGCCGGTGCTGCGCCAGATCTATGACCAGATGGCCGAGCCCAAGTGGGTCATCTCGATGGGCGTCTGCGCATCCAGTGGTGGCATGTTCAACAACTACGCCATCGTCCAGGGTGTCGATCAGATCGTTCCCGTCGACGTGTACGCCCCGGGCTGCCCGCCCGGTCCTGAAACCCTTCTTCACGCCATCAACACCCTCCATGAGATGATTGAGAATGGCGAACTGATGCAACGTCGCAGCAGCGGCGCCGGAGGCATCACTATCGAGCAGTTGGACGGTCAGGGACAACCCGAGCTGCTCACGATCAGCCGACGCTGAGGAGCCCCACTATGACCGACACAGTAGACACCGAGGTTGCCGAAGCTCCGGCCGCGGTCGAGATCGAAAAACGATACGGCCACCCAGTGACCTACAGCCGGGGCCAGCAGGTGATCCACGTGCCGCGCGAGCAATGGCGGGCTGCGGCCGAAGAGCTGTTCGAGGACAACTGGACCATGCTCGTCGACATCACTGCGGTCGACTTCCTCAATTTCAAGCCGGCCCGCTCATTGCCCGATGGCATCACGCCAGAGCGATTCGAAGTTGTCGCCTCATTCGTGCGTTTCGACAACGGCGCCCGACTCCGAATGCGAGCCCAGGTTCCTGCCGACGACCCACGTATCGACTCGCTTTATGCGCAGTACCCGGGATGTGACTACCAGGAACGTGAGACCTATGACATGTTCGGAATCGAGTTCGACGGTCATCCCGATCTCAGTCGGATCCTGATGCCGGAGGAGTGGGTGGGTCACCCGCTGCGCAAGGACTTCGCCCAGGGGGTTATCCCGGTGCAGTTCAAGGCCCCACAGGAAGGTTCGAATAGATGACCGTCACCCCCGACGTAGAACCCGAAGACGTGATCGAGGACGGTCAGGCGCTGGGCGTCGATCCCGTGCTCCGTCAGCCCGATCCCGAGGGTGGTCAGCTGGACCGCCTGCCCCGGCGCGACGCCGTTTTGCGGATGAGCGAAGTGCAGGCTGCTGAGCAGGAGTTTGCTCCCCTGGCCGACGAGAACGATCAGACCATGCTCGTCAATATGGGTCCGTCACATCCCAGTACCCACGGCGTGTTGCGGTTGATGCTGGAGATGGACGGCGAAACCGTACGTCGTTCCAAGCCGGTCATCGGTTACCTGCACACCGGCATGGAAAAGACCGGCGAGTCGCTCACCTTCATGCAGGGCTCCACCAACGTGACCCGCATGGATTATGCCGCACCGCTCTTCAACGAGCTGGTGTTCTCTCTGGCCACCGAGAAGCTGCTCGACGTTGAGATCCCCGAACGGGCGACCTGGATCCGCATGCTCATGTGTGAGATGAACCGGATCGCGTCGCATCTGCTGTTCATGGCCACCAATGGCATGGACCTCGGTGCGGTTTCCATGATGATCTACGGCTGGCGCGAACGCGAGCAGGTGCTCCGGTTCCTCGAAAAGGTCACCGGCCTTCGCATGAACCACAACTACATCCGCCCCGGCGGAGTCGCAGCCGACCTCCCCGACGGCTGGCGCGACGATGTTCTTCAGCTGCTCGAAATGTTGCCGCCCCGGCTGGAGGAGTACGACGTCCTCATGACCGGTCAGCCCATCTGGCGGGAACGGCTCCAGGGTGTTGGCACGCTCAGCCCCGACGAGGCGCTGGCGCTGTCGATCACCGGACCGGTCCTACGGTCCACCGGCATCGCCCGCGACATTCGCAAGGACGAGCCCTACCTGGCCTATGACCAGGTCGACTTCGATGTGCTCGTCGGAACCTATGGCGACTCCTACGACTGTTACGCCATTCGGCTGAACGAGATCCGCGAGTCGATTCGGATCGTGCATCAGATTCTGGATCAGATGCCCAAGGGCGACTACCGGGTGCAGGACACCAAGGTCACACCGCCACCGCGGGCCCGCATCGACGAATCGATGGAGGCGCTGATCCATCACTTCAAGATCTTCACCGAGGGTTTCAAGGTTCCCGAGGGTGAGGTGTACGTGGCCGTCGAGTCACCCCGTGGCGAACTGGGCTGCTACCTGGTGAGCGACGGTTCCCCCACGCCCTACCGCATGCATATTCGGGCTCCCAGCCTGGTGAACCTGCAGTCGTTGCCCCACAAGATGGCCGATGGTCTGGTCGCCGACGCCGTGGCGTCGATCTCCAGCGTCGACCCCATCATGGGCGAAGTCGACCGCTAACCCCGCACTCGGGGCGCCTCCCTGCCCCACCCCGTCACCGCCGCGCCCCACAGCGGCTGCAAATTTCGTGTGGCACCCACATCCCTCGCAAACTTTGTGTCCCACCCACAGTCGTCGTGGGTCCGGCACGAAGTTTCCGCAGATTGTGGGTCTGGCACGAAGTTTGGGCGGAGGCGGGTCAGTCCCAGAGGTTGTCGAGCACGTCGATCCATAGCTG
Source organism: uncultured Acidimicrobiales bacterium (assembly GCA_937958015.1). GTDB lineage: Bacteria > Actinomycetota > Acidimicrobiia > Acidimicrobiales > SZUA-35 > JABDIY01. Next base: position 9,362 of record CALGOA010000027.1, read on the forward strand.
GGTCGTGAGCTCGAGTGACTTCACGTCGATGCGTTCGTTGTGGCCGTGGAAGCGGTTCATGAAGTCGCCCAGCGAGACCTGTTGGCTCAAAAGGCCAGCGCCGTAGGCCGGGATGCCCCGATCCCGGAAGAAACGAGCGTCGGTTCCGCCGGTCACCAGGCTCGGGACTACCGCTGCGCCCGGGTATGCGTTCTGAATGGACGTTGTGAGTGCACTCCAGAGCGGCGTATCGGTCGGACTGAACGGGGCACCGTCGTGCATGTCCTGATCCTCGAGAAGCGGCTTCACCTCGACCGAGCTGCGCAGGTCGTCGCCGATCAGTTGGTCGAGGATGGCGTCGACCTCGTCCTGGGTATCACCGGGGAGAATGCGTACATCGAGTTCGATCTCGGCGCGGTTGGCGATGGTGTTTACCTTGTCGCCAGCCGTCATCATGTTCGGCGAGAAGGTCTTGTGGCAGCAGGCGTGAAGGTTCCTCGCCATTTCGATCGGGAGGGAAGCCAGCGCATCGTCGATGCGGGCCGGGTCCATCAGTTTGGCTCGCAGGTCGTCCTCGATGCCCAAGGCCCGAAGTCGGTCCTCGAACACCTTGTCGAGGCGAGGCACCGGGCTGTACTCGCCGATTCGCTGCACCAGGGCCGCCGCTTTCAACAGTGCGTTGTCGGTTCCGAAGGGCATCGATCCGTGGCCGGGGGTCCCGTGCACAACGATCCGACGAAAGGCCCCGGTCTTCTCCCCGGCGGTGAGCAGGATGGTGGAGCCGTCCTCGGTGGGCGTGCCGCCGTATTCGGTCAGCACGTAGTCGCAAGCGATCGCGTCCCAGTTGTTCTGAATGATGTGGTCTGCACCGTAGACACCGCCGAATTCCTCATCGGCGACCGCGAAGAGAACAACGTCGCCGGCGTACTGCTTGCCCGATCGAACGATGTCCCGGAAGGCCACCGTCATCGACGCGGTGAGGTTGAGCATGTCGACCGCCCCACGGCCCCAAACCTCCTGCACACCCTCGCCGTTGGTGATCAGCTCACCGCCGAATGGATCCTCGCGCCACCCGGACTCATCGACCGGCACCACGTCGGTATGCCCCATGAGACACAGCGCAGGGGCGTCGGGGTCGGTCCCGGGGTGTCGGGCGATGACCGATGTGCGACCGGGAAGCACCTCGAAGGTCTCCATATCCACCCCGGTGCCCTCCAGTTCCCGAACCACCAGATCGGCGGTGCGAACCTCCTGTCCCGACTCGGGAGTTCCGTGATTCACGCACTGGTTGCGGATCATCTGCTGCAGCAGTTCGACGGTTTCGTTCGTGCGGCGCTCGGTGTCGGTCAGCATCCCCATTTCTAACCGAAACGGCCCTACCCAAGCGAATGCTCGGGTTGATCGATCGGCCCGGGGTGGGCACCGATGAGCGGGGTGTTTGGTGATCTGTCGTCGGGCCGACACATACGGCTGAATTGGCGTTGGTGGAGCACGCGGATTGTGCTGGCGGAACGATTTTTGGGGGGTGGGTGCGTGGTTGCTCGTTCGCGCTGCGTATGCGCCTATCCTTAGGCCCGCATGTCTCGTTTGAACGAAGAAAACGTTGCGCTGGCGCACGAGATTATCTCCCGCTACCCGCGCAAGAAGAGCGCCCTCATCCCGCTGCTCCACGTGGCGCAGGAGCAGGAGGGACACGTGACGAACGAGGCGATGGAACACCTGGCCGAACTCGTCGGCGTCACCCCCGCCGAAGTGCTGGGAACCGCCAGCTTCTACGAGATGTTCAAGTTCGAACCGCAGGGCAAGTACATGGTGAACATCTGCACCAATATCTCCTGCCAGCTCGTGGGCGGCGAAGAACTTCTGCACCATGCCGAGAAGACCCTCGGCGTGCGCCCCGGCGGCACCACCGAGGACGGCATGTTCACCCTCGAAGACGTCGAGTGCATGGCTGCCTGCACCGAGGCCCCCTGCCTCCAGGTGAACTACCGACACGAGTACCGGCTGGACAACAGCGACTTCGACAAGCTCATCGCCGACCTCCGGGCTGGCAACCGTCCCGAGATTCCCGATCACGGAACCCTCGGCGCTGTCCGCCAACACATTCCCGCCGACCGAATGGCCGGAATCGAATCGCCCGAAACGGCCGGAACCCCGGCCTGGTTTGCGTCCCGTACGGCGCAAAGCAACTGACCCGCCTCTTCGAAAGCACATCAGCATGGCTACCAACGCTTATGTCCCGCACGCCGCCGGGTATGTAGATAACGAAGGCGTCAAGATCGTCTCCAGCCGGTTCCCGTACGAGGACAGCTACACCCTCGAACGTTCACTCGCCACCGGCGGCTACGAAGGCATGAAGAAGGCCCTTCGTATGGCTCCCGCCGACGTGGCGGCGCTGGTCAAGGACGCCGTATTGCTCGGTCGTGGTGGCGCAGGATTCCCGGCGGGAGTGAAGTGGGGGTTCATGCCTCCGGTGTGGCCGCGCTACCTGGTCGTGAACGGCGACGAGTCTGAACCGGGCACCTACAAGGATCGACTTCTGATGGAGCGGGATCCCCACCAGCTGATCGAGGGCTGCATCATCGCGTGTTACGCCCTCGGGTTGAACACCTGCTTCCTGTACGTCCGGGGCGAGATGCCCGTCGCTCAGGAACGGATCGCCCAGGCCCTCAACGACGCCTACGACGCCGGCCTGGTCGGCAAAAACATCGACGGAACCGATGTGAGCATCGACATCGTCCTGCACTGGGGTGCTGGCGCGTACATCGTGGGCGAAGAGACCGCACTGATCGAAAGCCTCGAAGGCAACCGCGGTATGCCTCGACTGAAGCCGCCGTTCTTCCCCGCCGCCAAGGGCCTGTACCTCAAGCCCACGATCGTCAACAACGTCGAGACGTTGGCCAACCTGCCGTGGCTCATGATCAACGGATCCGAGGAGTACAAGAAGTACGGCTCGGAACGTTCCCCCGGCACCCGAATGCTGGCGATCAGCGGCCACGTGAAACGCCCCGGTGTCTACGAGGTTGAGCAGGGCAAGGTCAGCTTCCGCGACCTGTTCTACGGCGAGAACTACTGCGGCGGTATCACCGACGACAACGATCTGAAGATGTTCATTCCCGGCGGCGGCTCGGCCCCGTGGTTCTTCGAAGAGCAACTCGACGTGCTGCTCGAAGCCAGCGAGGTGGGACCGGCCGGTTCGATGCTCGGCTCGGGAGCCATCGTGGTGATGGACGAAACCACCGATGCGGTTCGGGCCTGCCTACGGGTCGTTCGATTCTTTGCTCGCGAGAGCTGTGGCAAGTGCACCCCGTGTCGCGAGGGAACCACCTGGGAAGAGAAGGTTCTGCAGCGGATCCTCGACGGTCATGGTCGCCCCGAAGACATCGACCTGCTGCTCGAGATCGGGGCCAATATCAGCCCCGGCGTCTATCCGGTTGCAGCCCATCCCGACAGCGGCCTCGAGGCGGTACCGTTTCCGCCGAAACAGACCACGATTTGTCCGCTTGGGCCCAGTTCGGTCGCACCGATTACCAGTGCGATCCGCCGGTTCCGAAGCGAGTTTGAAGCCAAGATCGCCAACGGATCAGCGTCCGAGGAGACCCACGAGTTGTCAGGAACATCGGCATGACAGCAACCGAGAACACCGAACCTGAGTCACCCGAGGTCGACCCCGGTGTTCCGTTCACCCTCAATGGCGTCGAACTGCACGCCAACGAAGGTGAATTGCTGATCAGCGCCGCCGAACGCCACGGCGTTCACATCCCGCACTTCTGCTACCACCCCCGGATGACCCCGGTCGGGATGTGCCGCATGTGTCTGGTCGAGGTCGACGGTGGCCGTGGGCCCAGTTTGCAACCGTCGTGCATGTTGCCGGTCACGCCGAACATGATCGTAAATACCGAGTCCGAGCCCACCACCAAGGCTCAGGATGGCGTGCTGGAACTGCTCCTGATCAACCACCCGCTCGACTGCCCGGTGTGTGACAAAGGCGGCGAGTGCCCGCTCCAGGACAATGCCTACGCGTTCGGCCCTGGAGAATCCCGATTCGTCGAAGAGAAACGCCACTACGAAAAGCCGATCCCGATCAGCGACCTCGTCTACCTCGACCGTGAACGCTGCATCCTGTGCGACCGGTGCACCCGGTTCGCTGATGAGGTCGCAGGCGACCCGCTGATCCACTTCATCGATCGTGGATCCCAGACACAGGTCAACACGTTCCCCGAGCACGAGTTCTCCAGCTATTTCAGCGGCAACACGGTGCAGATCTGCCCGGTCGGTGCCCTCACCGCTCAACCGTACCGTTTCGCTGCTCGCCCGTGGGATTTGTCCGAAACCGAGTCGACCAGCATGGTTGACAGCACCGGCGCCCGCGTCGCCCTTCACTCCAGCCAGAACCGGCTGGTCCGGATTCAGGGCGTCGATTCCGAGGCCACAAACTGGGGTTGGCTCTCCGATAAGGAACGGTTTATCTACGAAGCGACCGACTCTCCCGATCGCATCACCGAACCACTGGTTCGTGACGGCAGTGGCGAACCGGTTCGTACCCGCTGGAACAGCGCCATCAAGAAGGCGGTCGAAGCGCTCACCACCGCGTCGGACCCGCGTCGAATCGGTGTGATCGGCGGAGCTCGCCTGACGCTCGAAAGCCAGTATGCGTGGGCCAAACTTCTCAAGGGTTTGGGCGCGATCGACAACATCGACGCACAGCTCGGCGACGGACTACCGGCCGATGTGGTCATGGGACTTCCCAAGGCCACGATCGCGTCGGCGTGTGCGCCAGGCGGTGTCGTTGTACTTCTCGGAGCTGATCCGAAAGAGGAACTTCCGACCCTGTACCTGCGGCTGCGTCATGCGGTGCAATCCGATGGTGTGTCGCTCATCGAGATGTCGCCGCGCCAGACGTCGTTTGGCGCCAGCGTGGCGGCCCGGCTCAATCCTCTGCCGGGTTCGGCCGGTCAGATCGCCTCTGCGCTCGCCGATGGAATGGTCGGCACCAGCATCGGTGGCATCTCATCGGGCGAACTCACCACGGCCCACGAACTGCTCACTTCGGACCGGCCGGTCACGATCATCGTTGGCCGCGGCAACCTGGCCGAATCGGCCGACGTTGTCGTTTCCGCCATCGCTGCACTGCGCCGGCTGGTTCCGAACGCCACCTTCCTCACCGCATTGCGGCGCGGCAACATCCATGGCGCCCTCGAAATGGGCCTCACCCCGGGGTACCTGCCCGGTGGCCGCCCGCTTGGAACCGCCCTCGCTGGCTGGGAGATGGCCCCGCCCTCGGCTGGCCTCGACGCGGAGGGAATCCTCCGGGCCGCCGCTCAGGGTTCGCTCGACACCCTCGTGCTGCTGGGCGCCGACCCGCTGCGCGATTTCCCCGACCACACCCTGGCCGCCGCAGCATTCGAGCGGGTGGGCACCGTGATTTCGATCGATTCCTTCCTGACCGCCAGCACCGACCGTGCCGACGTGATCCTGCCGGCCGCCATGTTTGGTGAGGTCGACGGCACGTTCATGAACCTCGAAGGGCGGATCTCGCCCGTCCAGGCCAAGGTCACCTCACCCGGTCAGGCGTGGCCCGACTGGATGATCGCAGCCGAGTTCGCTCAGGCCGCCGGTGGCGATCTTGGATTTGGCACCCTCGCCGAGGTTCGTGCCGACATCTCCGCGTCGGTGCCCGCCTTTGCCGATGTTGATTGGGAGACCGAAGGAGCCTCCAGCGACGGTTCGGTCGTCGAAACCGGCGGATCGATCGAATTGAGCCTGACCGAAACCGCACCGATCCCACCGGCCGACGACTACGGTCTGCGATTGGTGGTTGACCGCAAACTCTGGGACAACGGCACGATGATTTCCTCCTCAGCGTCGCTGGGAGATCTTGTCGACGACGCGGTGCTAACCCTCGCACCCGCCGACCTCGAACGCCTCGGCGGCCAATCGGGCCAGGAGGCTCAGGTGAGCATCGCCGGTGGCGACAGCCACCCCATCGTGGTGAAGGCCGACGGCCGCATCCGGCCCGGCGTGGCCCACATTCCGTTTGGTGTCAACGGCGTTCAGGCTCAGGAGCTGCTCACCGCCGGTGAACCGGTGGTCGATGTGAGGGTCCAGGTATGAGATCGCTGGCCTTCCAGGCCGCCCAGGCCCAGGTCGTAGGTGACCCCTACCTCAGCGATGGGGTCGACTTCGGCGACATCGTGCTGGCGATCGTGAAGGCCATCATTGCGTTCGTCATCTGTCTGGTGGCCACCATGCTGATGGTCTGGTTCGAGCGCAAGGTCGTCTCACGACTGCAGAACCGAATCGGACCGAACGTGTCGGGCCCGTTCGGACTCCTTCAGACGCTCTTCGACGGCATCAAACTGTTCTTTAAGGAAGACAACATCCCGGCCGAGGCCGATCGTTTCGTCTTCAAATTGGCGCCGTATCTCGCCCTGCTGCCTGCGTTCCTCACCTTCACCATCATCCCGATCGGTGGCGACTTCAACGACGGCAAGAACGGCTCGGTCACAATCTTCGGACGCGAAACGTTCCTGCAGGTTGCCGACGTGCCCGTCGGTGTTCTGTTCTTCCTCGCCATGAGTTCGCTCGGTATCTACGGCGTCATGCTGGCCGGTTGGGCTTCGGGTTCGAAGTATCCGTTGCTCGGTTCGGTTCGAGCCTCGGCTCAGGCCATCAGCTACGAAGCAGCGCTGGGACTGGCCCTGGCCGCCGTGATCCTCGTGACCGGCGGTCTCAGCATGAACCAGATCGTGCAGACCCAGGCTGGTGCTGGCTTCGGCGGGATCATCCCGAACTTCAACATCATCGTCACCGGCTTCATCCCGTTCGCCGTCTTCATCATCGCCGGCACGGCGGAATTGAACCGGCCGCCGTTCGACCTGGTCGAGGCCGAACAGGAACTGGTCGGCGGGTTCCACACTGAGTATTCCGGCATCCGATTCGCGCTGTTCTTCCTGGCCGAGTTCATGAACACGGTCACCGTCGGAGCGATCATCGTGACCCTCTTCCTGGGCGGACCGGCCGGTCCCGCCTTCCTCGGTGAGACCCTCGGTTGGTTCACCGGCTTCATCTGGTTCTTCTCGAAGCTGCTGGTTTTCCTGTTCATCTTCGTGTGGTTCCGGGCCACGCTGCCCCGATTCCGATACGACCAGTTGATGGACCTCGGCTGGAAGCTACTGATCCCGCTGTCGCTGGCATGGCTGCTGGTGCTGGCTGGCATCCGTGTGGCTCGCAACGACGGCCTCAACATCCTCGATAGCGCCCAGGCCGACACCATCTTGGTGATCGTCGCCTCCTTCGCCATCCTGCTCGTGGGTATGGGTCTGCTCCGGGCCGCAATCAACAACGCTCGGCGTGAGCGTCTTCTCGCCGCCGGGCTCGATCCGCGAGAGGTCGCCTGATGGGATACTTCGAAGGTTTCGGCGTCACGTTGAAGAAGTGGGGCGAGGGCGTCACCACCAAGGAATACCGGGGCGGTCGAACCAACCGCAAGGGCGAGATCAGCTCCAAAGACCAGAAGGCTCCGAAGCCCGAACGCGTGCACGGACGCCACGTTCTGAACAAGTACGAAGATGGCATGGAGAAGTGCATCGGCTGTGAGCTGTGTGCTGGCGTCTGTCCCGCCAACTGCATCTACGTCCGGGGCAAGGACAACCCGGTCGACGATCCCAAGAGCCCCGGCGAACGGTTCGGGTACGTCTATGAGATCAACTATCTGCGGTGCATCCACTGCGACATGTGCGTTGAAGCCTGCCCCACCGAGGCGATCACCGAGTCGAAACTGTTCGAGTTCTCCTTCACCAATCGCTCTGATGCCATCTACACCAAGGATGAACTGCTGGTGGATGACAAGGGCATGCCCCAGCACCTTCCGTGGGAAGACTGGCGCCCGGGTGAGGACCAACACACCTCGGGCTGGATGCGGGCCACGGCACCCTCGGGCAAGGCCAGCTACCTCGGTACCGGGTGGAGCGGCGAACTGGGTTATGGCGTCCGCGAGGGCGATCTACCCCAGGACGAAAAGGACGCCAGCGTCCGTGACCACGTAACGGTGGACGAACACGACGATCACGGGGATCACCACTAATGGTCGATGTCATCACCTTCCTCATTTCCGGAGCCATCGTGCTTGGCGGTGCCCTCGGCGTGATCGGATTCTCGAACCCGGTCCACGCCGCGCTCAGCCTCATCGCCTCGTTCTTTGGTGTCGCCGTGGTCTTCGTCATTCAGGAAGCCCACTTCCTGGCCCTTGTTCAGGTGGTCGTCTACGCCGGCGCCATCGTGGTGCTGTTCCTGTTCGTCATCATGTTGTTGGGCGTCGATACCGCCCAGGATCTCCGGGCCGAGCCGCTGGTTGGTCAGCGACCGCTCGGCCTGTTGTTTGGTGCCCTACTCCTCGCCCTCACCCTGGGAGGACTCTTCCTCTCCGGGCCGGGAGGAGACCAAGGTGCTGTTGCACTATCGGGTCAGGAGTCGGTGGTTCGGCCCATCGACGATCGAAGCCAAATTGAACAGTTGGGAGAGGACCTGTTCAGCCGTAACATTCTGGCGTTCCAAGCCACCGCCTTGCTTCTCACGATCGCCACCGTTGGTGCTGTCGTGTTGGTGAACAATAAGGGTGGCGAAGAGCTCGTAATCGACGAACCAGGACTGTCGGTCGAATAGTGTTGGCCGTCGCACGCCGCAGGGGAGAGTAGAAGTGGAACTCACAGAGACCTGGTATTTGGTCCTGAGCGCCCTGCTGTTCTCGATTGGCGCCACCGGACTGTTGATCCGTCGAAACCCGCTGGTCATGTTCATGTGCGTCGAGCTCATGCTGAACGCTGTGAATATCACGTTCGTTACGTTTTCGAACAGCCTTCAGGACCTTTCGGGCCAGACCGCCGTGTTCTTCGTGTTGGTCGTCGCAGCCGCCGAGGTTGTTGTGGGTCTCTCCATCGTTGTTGCGGTCATGCGCCGCAACCCCCAGGCCGACGCCGATGACATCTCGGTCTTGAGGGGATAGCCATGCTTGAACTCGCATGGCTGATTCCAGCCGCCCCGCTGATCGGTTTCGCCCTCATCCTGTTGTTCGGCCGCGTCCTCGGCGAGCCACTCGCCGGTTGGCTCGGCTTCGGCGCCATGGGCGTCAGCTTTGCCGCCACCGTCGCCGTGTTCGCCGGCTTGGTTGCCGAGGAACACAGCGAACGGTTCTTCGTCCAGACACTGTTCGAATGGGTTCCGGCTGGCAACTTCACCGTCAATGCTGGCCTCCTGGTCGACCCTCTGTCGATCACGATGTGTCTGTTCATCACCGGCGTCGGCGCGCTCATTCACCTGTATTCGATCGGGTACATGCACGGTGACCCCAACTTCTCCAAGTTTTTCCTGTACCTGAACCTTTTCGCCGCCGCCATGCTCGTGCTGGTGTTGGGCGACAACATGCTCATGACCTTCCTCGGCTGGGAGGGTGTTGGCGCCTGTTCGTACTTCCTGATCTCGTTCTGGTTCACCGATCCCGCTAATGCATCGGCCGGCAAGAAGGCATTCGTCACCAACCGCGTCGGTGACTTCGGCTTCATGCTCGCCATGTTCCTGGTCTTCACCCAGGTTGGATCGATCCAATACGCCGAGATCATTTCGTGGGCGGTCGAACACTTCGGCGACACCGCGGTTGCCGGCACCGCCACCGCGATCGTTCTGCTCCTACTGGTAGCCGCTGCCGGTAAATCGGCGCAGCTGCCCCTGTATGTCTGGCTTCCCGACGCCATGGCCGGTCCGACGCCGGTGTCGGCGTTGATACACGCGGCCACCATGGTCACCTCAGGCGTGTATTTGTTGACCCGTATGAACCCGGTGCTGGCCTTGGCCGATGGCTGGGCCGTCGACGCCGTCGCCTGGGTCGGAGCGTTGACCGCATTGTTCGCAGCCACGGTGGCGGTGGCCCAGAACGACATCAAGAAGGTTCTGGCGTACTCCACGGTCTCGCAGTTGGGGTACCTGTTCCTGGCGGTTGGTGTTGGGGCCTACGTGCCGGCGATCTTCCACATGGTCACCCATGCGTTCTTCAAGGCGCTGTTGTTCCTCGGCTCCGGTTCGGTGATCCACGGTCTCCACGACGAGCAGGACATGCGCAAGATGGGCGGCCTGGCCCGGTTCATGCCGATCACCTCGATGACCTTCATCATCGGTTGGCTGGCCATCGCCGGTGTACCGCCGTTCGCAGGGTTCTGGAGCAAGGACGAGATCCTGCTCTACGCATGGAACGAAAACAAGATCCTCTGGGCCATCGGTCTGGTAACAGCCCTGCTCACAGCGTTCTACATGACTCGACAGGTGATTCTCACCTTCTTTGGCCGAACCCGGTTCTACGACCCCACCGAGCAGGAAATCGAAGCGGCGTTCAGTCAGCGCCTCGTGAATGCCGACGCGGTCACCACCCAGGCCGAAGCCGATCTGGAAGCGGCCCACGCCGCCGTGGAGAAAGCGGCTGGGGATATCGACAAGAAAACCTCGGCCGTCGAAGTCGCTGCGACCAAGCTGAACGAGGCGAAGGAAGCCCTCGCCGTGGTCAGCGCCGAAGACGAATCTCATGCGAAGTTGGCCAAGGCGCTGGAGAAGGCCGAAAAGGGCGTTCCCAAAGCCAGCGAGAACCTAGCGAAGGCTCAGGCAACGGTGACCGATGCCAACGCCGGTGTCGACAGCGCCACCGAAGCCCTCGCTGCTGCCAAGTCGTCCTACCGCGCCCTGGCAGCCACGCGTTCGTCGCTGCCGATGCCCGATACCCATGTCACGGCGCTCTCCGAGGCCCCTGAACTGGGCGATCTGAGCGACGACTTGCCAGACTCCTACAGAAAACGGCAGGAATACTCGCCTCACGAGTCCCCGTGGACGATGACCGTGCCCCTTGTCGCGCTCGCAGGAGCAGCGACGGTGGCTGGTGGCCTCAACCTGCCCTTTACCAAGGACCTGCACTTCCTGGAGCACTGGTTAGAGACCAGTCTGTTCGGGAACGAGGCAAAACTGGCGGTTGGGACCTCTACGAAGTGGGGATTGGCCATTGTCGCCATCGCCTGCGCCGCCGTGGCGATATATGGAGCCTTCGCGGTATATCTGCGCGGCAAAATGGACCCCAAAGTCATAGAAAAGGTGCCATTTGCCCGGGCGTGGTACGTGGACGAGACCTATGCGAAGGTGGCCGGTGGTCCCGGTCACAAGGGCTTCGATCTGGCCGCCCTGTTCGATCGTTCCGTCATCGACGGTGCGGTGAACGGCATAGCTACGGGCGCACGAGGTGTCGGCGGGGCGTTCCGGAGTCTCCAGACCGGATACGTGCGTAACTCGGCCCTAGGGATCGTGATCGGCTCGGCCGGCGTGGTTCTGTGGTTCCTCTCCCGGTTGTGGTGGTCATGATGTTTGCAGCTGAAGCCGCCGAGGCTGTCTCGTTCCCTGTGCTGCCAGCACTGGTGCTCATTCCACTGATCACCGCCGCCCTCATCGGTCTGTTGCCCGCAGCACGCGAGGAATACACCCGCATTGTGGCGTTGGCCGGTTCGGCGATCACCGGCGCGGTGTCGGTTTACATGTTGAGCGAGTTCGCTTCGGCCGACGGTGGTTTCCAGTTCGTCGTCGAACGGGACTGGATCTCCGACCTCGGACTGTCGTTGTCATTCGGCGTCGACGGAATCTCGTTGTTCCTCGTGGTGATGACCGGCATTCTCTTCCCGTTGGGGCTGTTGGCTACCACCGCCGATCACGATGCCAAGGCGTATCACATCTGGGTCATGATCCTGATGGCTGGGTCCATGGGCGTCTTCATGGCGCTCGACCTGCTGTTGTTCTTCATGTTCTTCGAGATCGTGCTGGTCCCGATGTACTTCCTGATCGGTGGCTGGGGCCACGGGAATCGGGTGTACGCCGCGCTCAAGTTCTTCCTCTACACCATGGCCGGATCGGCGCTGATGATGATCGGCATCATCGGGCTGGTCTTCTTGACGGCCCAACACACCGGCGACGTCACCTTCGACATGCGGGCATTGTCGGTAGCCACCAGCAACCTCACCACCGCCGAGGGGTACCTGATTCTCGGAACCTTCGCTTTGGCATTCGCCGTGAAGGTCCCGCTGTTCCCGTTGCACACCTGGCTGCCGGATGCCCACACCGAAGCGCCCACCATCGGCTCGGTCATCCTGGCCGGCGTGATGCTGAAGCTGGGAACCTACGGGTTCATCCGCTTTGGCCTCTACCTGCTCCCCGAGGCGTCTCACGATCTGGCGCCGATCTTCCTCACCCTGGGCGTGATCGGCATCATCTACGGGGCGATCGTCGCAACCGTGCAGAAGGACCTGAAGCGTCTGATCGCGTACTCGTCGATCGCCCACCTCGGGTTCATCATCCTCGGCATCTTCGCCCTGAATTCACAGGGTATTCAGGGCGCTGTGCTCCAGATGGTCAACCACGGCATCAGTACCGGAGCGTTGTTCATCCTCGTCGGTTGGATCTACGAACGGCGTCACACCCGTGAGATCGCAGCCCTCAGCGGTCTGCAGAAGGCGGCGCCGCTGTTCGCTGGCGTCTTCACCCTGGTGATGTTGTCCAGCGTTGGTCTGCCCGGGCTGAACGGTTTCGCCGGTGAGTTCCTCATTCTGCTGGGAGCGTTCAGCGGAGCCCGATGGTGGGCGGTTGTCGCCACCGTCGGCGTCATCCTTGCTGCGCTCTACCTGCTCTGGGCCTACCAGCGGGTCTTCCACGGAAGCGCTGATGGCGAGAACGCCACGATGCGCGATCTCGGGTTCTCCGAATTCGCCAGCATCCTCCCCCTTCTTGCGCTGATCGTTGGTATGGGTGTGTATCCCAAACCCGTCCTTGACCGCATCGAACCTGCCGTCGATGAACTGATCGTTCACATCACCGACCGGGTCGATGGATTCGAAGAACCAGAACCCGACGCTCCGGCCGAACACGACCAGCGCGACCTGCTGATCGAAGCGCTACATGAGGCCGAGGAGCGGCTCGAAGCAAAGGCCGAGGGAGAATGATGCTGGCCCAAGCCGTCGAGACGGTTCAGACGCCCGAGGTTCCTTGGTCGCTGCTGTGGCCGTTCCTGTTCATGGCGATCGGCGCTGTGATTCTGGTGACGCTTACCTCGCTCGCGCCCATCCTGCGCGAACGTAGCTTCCCGGCGTTCTACACCGCGGCGATGGCCGTCGGTTCAGCGGTGTCGCTCTACTGGATCTGGAACCGGGTCGAAGAGGCTGGCGGCGCCATCATGGTGCTCGACGGCGCTATGAGCATCGATTACTTCACGCTTTTCATCGCCGCCATCATCTCGGTGTCGGTGTTCTTCTCTGCTCTGTTCCTGGATGACTACCTGCGCCGGGAAGGGCTCGATGGACCCGAGTGGTACGTGCTGGTGCTGCTGTCGGCCTCGGGTGGTCTGATGATGGCAGCGGCCGAGGACCTGATCGTCACGTTCCTTGGCCTCGAGATCCTCTCGATCGCGGTGTACGTGCTCGCCGCCCTTCACTTGCGCCGAACCGAGAGCCAAGAGGCGGGGTTCAAGTACTTCGTGTTGGGTGCTCTGTCGTCAGCATTCTTCCTCTACGGCATCGCCATGATCTACGGCGCCACCGGTTCCACCCGCCTCGGCGAGATCGCATCGGCGCTGAACCAGACCAACAGTCGAGGCCTGGTTCCGGTCGAGGATTCCTCGATGCTGCTCGCCGGTATGGCTCTCCTGCTCGTCGGGTTCGGGTTCAAGATTTCGGCTGCCCCCTTCCACCTGTGGACGCCCGATGTCTACGAAGGTGCCCCAACCCCAATCGTCGGTTTCATGGCCTCGGCGGTCAAAGTGGCCGGGTTCGCTGGATTCGCCCGAGTCTTCCTGTCGTCCTTCGTGACCGTCGGAGCCGACTGGCGTCCGGTCGTGGGAGCGATGGCGATCCTGTCGATCATCATCGGTTCGTTCCTCGCCATCAAACAGACCAACGTCAAACGGATGTTGGCCTACTCGTCGATCAGCCACGCCGGCTTCATCCTGATCGGTCTCTACGCAGCCGGATCTACCGACCCCGGGGTTGCCACGCTCGGCTCCCGCTCGGTGTTGTTCTACCTCTTCGCTTACGCCGTGATGGTGTGCGGAAGTTTCGGTGTCGCCACGCTGGTCGGTCAACGAGGTGATGGCGCCCACAGCCTCACCGACTACGTCGGGTTGTCCAGCCGCCGGCCGATTCTCGCCGGCCTGCTGGTGGTGTTGCTGTTCGCTCAGGCGGGCATTCCGTTCACCAGCGGCTTCTGGGCCAAGTTCGGTGTGATCGAAGCTGCGGTTCGGGATGAGCGGTACGAGCTGGCTGCTGCTGCGATGATCGCGGCGGTCGTTGGTGCCTACCTGTATTTGAAGGTCATCGTGAGCATGTTCCTCACCGATGCCGCTGAAGAGGCCGAGGTCGATGCCGACGCTTCCGACGATGTGGCCGTTGCGGTTGGTGCCGATGGGTCGATCGCACTTGCACCTGCAGCGACGGTGGCGATCATTGGAGCGGTTGTGGCCACCGTGTTGTGGGGCGTGCTGCCCGACATCGGCGGCGATCTGCTCCGTCAGGCCGCCACCACTTTCATCCGTTAACCCCCTCGCCTTCTGCAAATTCCTGATGGGGACTACATCTAGCGGTGTTTGCAGGGGGTAGAACGACCTCGATGTCGTCACCATCAGGCAGAAGCAGGCTCGCTGCGGCTGAGTTCGACGAGGTCTGGCCTTGGTCTGCCTCTGGGTAGCTGGAGTCGCTTGTGACTGCTGATTGCGGCGGTCTTCGAACTCGTTCGACGCAATTCGCGACAGGTTGGGACGCAGTCCGAGGGGGCAGTGGTACGCGCTCGAGCCTCGCCCAACTGCGTTCACCCGTCCGATGGCCCCTGCGTTCTTCCTGATGCCAGCTACATCGCGTGCCTTCTACCCCGCGATAACTCCGTCAGATGTGGTGCCCATCAGGAATTTGGAGAGTGGGCGGTCTCGAGGGTCTTGGCCGCTCGGAGGAGGGAGAGGTCGCCGCGGGGTGGACCGATCAACTGAGCGCCGACCGGCATCCCTGCCGTCGAGAACCCCGCAGGCAGTGACAGCGCCGGCAGTCCCATCTGAGTGATCCGGGACACCACTCGCATCCAGCTGATGTAACGCTGCATAGGCCGGCCGTTGATCTCGGTCACGTACTCGGACTCCACCGGGAATGGATTTACCTGGGTTACTGGCGCGATCAACAGGTCGAAGTCCTCGAAGAACCGGTTGGCCCGATCCCACAGGGTCTTGGTGGTCCACGTGGCATGCGCAACGTCGTCGGCTGTCAGCGCTTTGCCTCGCCGAATCTCGTCCTGGATTGTCTCCTTCATCTCGGCATGGCGGTCGATCATCTTGCCGATTGGGCTGTTCACCAGATGGAAGGCCCGAAGGGTGTCGAACGCTACGTCGGCGCCGTCGAAGTCGGGTTCGGCCTCGACAACTCGCCAACCCAGTGACTCACACGTATCGACCAACCGGCTCAGCACGGTGATGATTTCGGGCTCGATTTCGAGACCGCCGAGCGTTGGGCTCCACGCCACCCGGAGCGGTCGATCGATTGGAGTGACAACGGTGGGAACGTCGAGGCCGCGGTTGATCGGGTCGCGGTGGTCGGGAACCGCCATCACCGACAGAAGCAACGCCATGTCGTCGACGGTGCGGCCCATCGCCCCACTGATGCCGTTGTAGGTATACGGGTCGCCAGCTCCGGGGTGGGGGATGACACCCATCGAGGTGCGGAATCCAACCACGTTGTTCCAAGCCGCAGGATTTCGTAGCGATCCGGCGTGGTCGCTGCCGTCGGCGATCGCCACCATGTTGGTTGCAAGCGCCACCGCAGCACCGCCCGAGGATCCACCGGCTGATTTGGAGGTGTCGTAGGGGTTTCGGGTGATGCCGTAGACCGGGTTGAATGTATGCGAACCCATGCCGAGTTCGGGCGTATTGGTCTTGCCAACGGCAACCGCGCCGGCCCTGGTCATTCGTTCGACCAGAAACCCGTCGGCCGCGGGGCGATGGTCGGCGAACACCGGCGACCCGTACGTGGTGGGGAAGTCCTTGGTGTCGGTCAGGTCCTTGTGGGCCGTGACCAGACCGGCCAGTGGGCCCGGATCGTCGCCAGCTGCGAGCGTGGCGTCAACCGCTCGGGCTCGACTGCGGCCGATCTCGGGATCAAACGCCACGACGGCATTCAACTCTGGGTTGCGAGCCCCGATCCGAGCGATGTGACTGTCGAGCAACTCGACCGCCGACGCCGTTCCCGACTTCAACAGGTGAACCTGTTCGTGAGCGGAAAGGTCGCATGGTTCGGTCATCATCGACAACCGTACGCGGTCGTTCGACTTCACCCAGATTTAGGGTGGGTGCAGGTGAGCCCTCTACCCTCGTCGAATGGCCGATCGCACCGCATTCCGAACCTGCCCTCTCTGTGAGGCGAACTGCGGTCTAGAGATCGAGCTGACAACAAAACCCGATGGGTCGGAAGAGGTGAAACGAATCCGCGGCGACCAGGCCGACGTGTTCAGCGCCGGATTCATCTGCCCGAAGGGTTCGACCCTGAAACACCTCCACGAGGACCCGGATTGGCTGCGGGCCCCGCACGTGAAGCGGGATGGCGAATTCGTGGCGGTGACGTGGGACGAGGCGTTTGAAACCATCGCCGCTGGGCTTGCGCCAATTCTGGAGAGCGGCGATCGCAATGCGGTTGGGCTGTACCTCGGCAATCCGAACGTGCACAGCCTGGACCCCATGATCTACAACCGGGCACTAATCAAGTCGATCGGTACGGCGAACCTCTTCAGCGCGTCAACCGTCGATCAGCGCCCGAAGGAGATCTCATCTGCGATGTTGTTCGGATCGGTCACCATTCCGGTGCCGGACCTCGATCGCACCGACTACCTGCTGATGTTGGGTGCGAATCCGGTCGCCAGCAACGGCTCGTTGTGCACGGCTCCCGATTTCCCAGGACGCCTTTCCAGAATTCAGGAACGCGGCGGTCGGGTGATCGTGGTCGATCCCCGTCGAAGCGAGACCGCCGAAACCGCCGATGAACATCTGGCTATTCGACCGAACGGCGATGCATGGTTTCTGGCTGCGTTGGCCAACGTCATCTCCAACGAGGGTCTCGCCGATCTCGGGCACCTCGCCGACCACGTCAGCGGCCTCGACGAGGTCTTGGCCTTCATCACGCCGGTCACCCCGGAAGCCGTTGCCGAACGGGTCGGTCTCGATGCGCCCACGATCCGTCGGATCGCCGCCGAACTGGCTGCGGCGCCGTCGGCCGCGGTCTACGGCCGCATCGGCACCACTTGTCAGGAGTTCGGCACCCTCAGCAGCGTGCTGGTCGACGTGGTCAACCTCCTGACTGGAAACCTCGATTCGATCGGCGGCGCCATGTTCAGCACCGGCGCGGTCGGCCAACCCTCCACCAAGGGCAAACCCGGTGTCGGCCGTGGCTTCCGCATGGGTGGGACCACCAGCCGGGTGAGCGGCACCCGCTCGTCGTTTGGTGAGTTCCCGGTGACGGTGATGCCCGAGGAGATCGAAACCGCCGGAGAAGGACAGATCCGGGCCATGGTGACCGTCGGCGGCAACCCGGCCAGTTCCACCCCCAACTCAACCCGGATGAACGCAGCCTTCGAGAGCCTCGAATTCATGGTGTGTGTCGATCCCTATATCAACGAGACCACCCGGCACGCCGACGTGATCCTGCCGCCGCCGACCGCGTTGCAAAAACCCCACTTCGACCTGGCGTTCGTGAACCTTTCGGTCCGCAATGTGGCGAACTACTCCGAGGCGATCTTCCCGCTGGAGGAGTCGCAGATGGCCGAGGGCGAGATCCTCCGTCGGCTCACCTCGGTCTTCCTTGGTGAAGCCGCTAGCGGGCCAGCGGCCGAGGCGGTTGTGGAAGCGATCGACGATGCCAGCGCCGCCGCCGTGGCCGATGGTGCCGTGCGGAATGAATTCGGACCGGTCGCAGGTGTCGAGGGATCCGAGTTGCTGGAGGTCTCCAGTGAGTACGAAGGTGCCGATCGGATGCTCGACATGATGTTGCGCTCGGGTCCATTCGGTTCGGGCCTTAACGGCGACGGACTGTCGCTGGCCAAGTTGAAAGAGAACCCCCACGGAGTCGACCTCGGCGCTCTGGAGGAACATCGGATTCCGGGCATCCTGCGGACCAAGAGCGGCACGATCGAGCTGATCAACGACGATCTGCGCCCCGAGTTCGAACGTCTCGCAGCAACGATCGAAGAAGAGGTTCCGGAGATGGTGCTGGTGGGGCGTCGTCATCTTCGGTCCAACAACTCGTGGATGCACAACGTGCGGGTGCTCACCAAGGGCCGGAATCGCTGCACGTTGCAGATCCATCCCGACGACGCCGACCGTCTCGGCATCGAGGATGGTTCGGCGGCGAAGGTGACCAGTCGGGTCGGCGAGGTCATCATCGATTGTGAACGGACCGACGTGGTGCGCCCCGGCGTCGTGAGCATTCCTCATGGCTTTGGCCAGAACACCGAGGGTGTGCAGCTGCGAGTGGCGTCGGAATACCGAGGGGTCAACACGAACCTTCTGACCGACGAATACCTACGGGACCCGATCAGCGGCAACATCGCCCTCAACGGCGTCCCCGTCACGGTCGCCCCCGCCTAAACCGTTCTGTCTGCCACCCGCTACAAACCCCCCAATTTCTGCTGGCCACTACGAACTTTGTAGTGGGCAGCAGAAATTTGAGCCGAATGTAGTGGGCAGCAGAGAATTGGGTGGGGGACAGGCTGGTTATCCGCCGGAGGCGGCCGAGTCGCCTTCGGGGTTGGCGACCAGGTCGTCGAACGGATCGTCGAGCCAGCCATCGGGGAGCCCCACAACCTGCGGGCCGCGCGTGTGGCCCCGCGCCACCCGCTGATTCTCCGGCGGCAGCGGCGCATCGGGCAGCTCGGCCAAGTGATCGTCGAGTTCGGCCAGGGAGTTGATCTGGCCCAGCTTCGCTCGGATCTCACCTCCCACCGGATATCCCTTCAGGTACCAGGCGGCGTGTTTGCGGAACTCCCGCACGCCCTTGTGTTCGCCAAACCAGGCCACCAATTCCTTGGCGTGTTCGGCCATCAGCAGACTGACTTCAGATGTCCGGGGGAACGACGGGATCTCTTCACCGGCAAACGCCGCCTCAAGGTGAGCGAACAACCACGGCCGGCCGAGACAACCCCGACCGATCACCACGCCGTCACACCCGGTCTGTTCGACCATGGCGAGGGCGTCGGCGGCCTCCCAGATGTCACCGTTCCCGTAGACGGGGATGTGATCGGGGACCGCTTCCCGGAGCCGTGCGATCGTGGACCAGTCGGCGGTGCCGCTGTACAGCTGGGCCGCCGTACGGCCGTGCAGCGCAACGGCGGCGATGCCAACCTCGGCTGCGATCCGACCGGTGTCGAGGTAGGTCAGGTGGTCGTCATCGATACCAACCCGGAACTTGATCGTGACCGGAATGTCGCCCGCCGCGGCGACGGCCGATTCCAGTACCGACCGGAGCAGTTTTCGTTTGTATGGAAGGGCGGACCCACCGCCGTTTCGGGTGACCTTCCGCACCGGGCATCCGAGGTTGAGGTCGAAGTGATCGATCCCCTCGGCATCGATCAGCTTACGAATCGCCTCACCGACGATGACCGGATCGACCGCTGCCAATTGCAGGCTCTTTGGACTCTCATCCGCTGCGAACTGGGTCAGCTTCATCGTTTTGAGATTGCCCTCGACCACGGCCCGGGCCGAGATCATCTCACTGACGTAGAGACCGCCGCCGTAGCGTCGGCACAACCGGCGAAACGGCGCGTTCGTGACGCCAGCCATCGGAGCCAGTACGACCGTGGGGGTATTCCCCGGGGTGAAGAGTGGAGCCACTGTCACCCGTTCAAGGATAGAAGGACAGCACGTTCAGGTGCGGCGGATTCGAATTGGGCCCTTGGCGGTGGAGGGATCCACGATGTGGCCCTTCTGGGTGATCACCACCGAGCCCTCCGCCACCAGTCGTCGAGCGGCCGAGCGGGCCGGCTCCATCAGCTCGCGCCAGTCGGCTTCGTTTGGGCCGCCGACTTGTTTCGCCGCTTCGGAAGGACAGATCGTGGCACCACTTGAGCGACGCTCCAGCAGGCTCAGGATCGCTCGTTCGAGTTCAGTATCAACGGTGCGGATCTTACGACTACGACAGGCGGACGAGCAGTAACGAACGTCGTCCCAGTTGCGTTCCCACTTCTTGCGCCACTCGATTCGTCGACCACAGCTGGCACAGGTTTTTGGGTCGTGGGTGGAGGGCGATCCCGGCACCCGGAAAGGCTAACCGACCTCTTCAGAGTCACGTCGACCCGAGTCACGGCGCTCGGCGAAGACCTTGGACCAGTCCTGCTTGATACGGCGATCGGTGCGGCGGCGTTCCGGGGTCGAGTGGGCCTCGGGATTGTCGAAGGTTTCTGCGATCGCGTCGAGAGCATCGGTGATCGACTCGGGAACTGCGATCGTGGCCGCGACGAACGCATGCTCACTATCGCGGAGATAGCTGGCGTCGTAGGTGGCGACAAGCACCACCTTGGTGTCGGGGCTGTTCAGGCGAATCTCACCAAGGACCTCGGTTCCCCGTAGGCCGGGGGAGTCATCGGCGATCAGGAGGAGGTCGGGCTGGAGCACGGTGCAGGCGTCGATCGCCATCACCGCATTCGGGACTTCCCGGCTGATTTCGAAGCGTGGGTGCTTCTGGACCAACTGGCGCGCTGCAACACCCGCTCCCGGGTCAGAAATGGCAATCACGACCGCGTAGACATCACCGTGGGCATCCATCGTGGGTTCTATCGGCAGTATTTGGCCATCTATTGAGGCGGATCAGGTTTTGGGGCACACACCGGTCTACACGGGCCGAGTCGGCCAGCTACTCGGACCATGCCTCCGAGTCCTCAGGATCTGCTGCATCCTGAGCCCGGGAGGGCGGCAAATGCATCGAATCGGTCAGGAAGGAGCGGGTTCGACTTTGAGTAGCGGAATGGAGGCCGTGAAGATCGCACCTTGGCCGGGTTGGCTCCAGGCGGTGATGGTGCCGCCGTGGGCGTGGACTATCGCCTGAGAGATGCTGAGGCCGAGCCCGCTGCCTCCGGTCTCCCGAGTGCGAGAGCTGTCTCCGCGCCAGAATCGATCGAACACATGCGGGAGATCACGTGCGTCGATCCCGACCCCGCTGTCCTTGACCCGAACGATCGCGGTCTCCTCGAGCTTCCGAACGTCGACCTGAACACTGCCGCCATCCGGTGTGTGCGTCAACGCGTTGCTGATCAGGTTCTCCACGACCTGCCGGATTCGGATCGGATCGGCTGATACCGGCGTCGGGTCCCCCGAACACCCAAGAGTGATCGAAGGGTTGATACCGCCATGGGACGCCACGACGTCGGCACAGACGGCATGGAGGTCGAGGGTGACCGGGTTGATCTGGAGACCCTGATGTTCTGCGAGCGAGATCTCCTGGAGGTCGCGCACCAACTGGGCCAAGTGATGGGTTTCCGAAACCAGGCTGCTGATCATCTGGTCATCGAACGGAAGAACACCGTCCTGCGCCGCTTCGAGGTTGCCCTGTAATACCCCAATCGGATTGCGGAGCTCGTGGGCAACATCGCTAATGAGACGTTGTCGAGACTCTTCGGTCTCCTCAAGCCGTGAGGCCATCGAATTGAACGAAGTGCCGAGGCCAGCGATCTCGCCGGACCCGTTGGCGGCGACCCGTTGCGAGAGATCACCGGCCTCCAAACGACTCGCCGCCAGCGTGAGGTCTTCAACCGGTCCGCTGACCCGGCGAGCCAGAAGGACTGCACCCAGGGCTGCGACGAGCAACACGCCGCCCCCTCCCAGAAGCAGGCTCGATGTGTTGAGGTCCCCGAGGTCGACGGTCTCAGTGGCGTACCCGAGGAACAACAGTGCGTTGGCCTGAGGATCGATTTGGTTCTCTTCGAAGCAGCGATCGACGTCGTCCTCTGATATGTCGAACACCGACCCCGGTTCCAGCGTGCCCGACGCTTCGTCGAAGAAGATCCCGAAGTCGGCCAGACAAGACTGCAAAGCGATCTCGTCGAACTCGATTCCGAATTCGTCGTTGACGAGCACCGCAACCGGTTCGGCCGGCAGTGGCTCCCCCGGGTCGGTGTCCGCCAAAAGAGTGACACCGTCGACATCGGTGATGGCGATCCGTTCCCCGGTGGATGCGGCGAGGAACTCCAGAGACTCCTGGGCGTCTTCCCAGCTGTCGAAGAAGAAGGGGTATCCTTCCACCTCGTTGTAAATCTGACTGTCGACGGCGAGATCTCGCGCCACAGCGTCCTCGAATGCGCTGACGGTTCGATCCCGAATAAGCGCACCGGTGAGAACCGCAGCAACGGTCGCAACCGCGATCGAGATCAGGAAGACCTGTGTCGAGAGTCGTCCGAGCACCTAGACGCCATCCTCAAGTCGGTAACCACGGCCCTTCACGGTGACAACGTAGGTCGGCCGTGTGGGGTCGGACTCGACCTTCTTGCGAAGGTTGGCGATGTGCATATCGACCGTTCTCTCCAAGGCGTAGTGATCGAAGCCGACCGAGCGGTCGAGTAGCTCTCGCCGGCTGAACGCCCGGCCCGGTTCCTCGGCGAGCGCAGCGAGCAGGTCGAATTCGCGCGGAGTGAGGTCGACGACCGTCGTGCCGAGCCGAACCTCGTGCCGGTTGCGGTCGATGACGAGGTCGCCGATCACGGTGGAATCGGACTCCTGGTGAGCGGTGAGGTTGTGCCGACGCATCAGCACTCTCACGCGGGCCATCAACTCTCTGGGGCTATAGGGCTTGGTGAGGTAGTCATCGGCCCCCAAATCGAGGCCGAGCAGAAGGTCATCCTCGGTTGATTTTGCGGTGACCATGATGATCGGGACATCGCTGACGGCCCGAAGAACTCGGCAAACGTCCAGGCCATCGACCCGCGGCATCATCAGGTCGAGGATGACCAGATCCGGCTGCCGCGATCGCGCCTCATCGAGAGCGGCCCGACCGTCTGCGACCGAGACGACGCTGTGGCCCTCGCGTTCGAGGTAGGCCTCGAGCACACGACGCTGATTGGGGTCATCTTCTGCAACGAGGATGCGAGCCACCGATCCATCCTTTCATCTCATAGGTCGGGGGATGTGTCCCCGGAGTTCCTATCGGCCTCCGGGAGGGAAAACGGAAGTTGGTGGGCCGGACGTTCCGACCCACCAACGGTGAAGGGGTTTTGGGGTACCCCTGAATGACGACGGGAACTAGGCGGAGGTTTCCTCGTCGTCAGATCCGTCTGCGGCCAGCGCCTCTGCTTCCTCGCAGTGTTCGTCAAAGACCTGCTCGAGCGCTGCTTCCTGCGCCTCGGTCAGATCCTCGGGGATGTCGAAGTAGACGAAGCCGTCCTCTTCCATTCGCTCCACCGGCACACCCGCCGCCCGCAGAGCTTCGATCAACTCGTCGGTCTCTGCGTTCCATTCGGCGATCTCTTCAGCCGTTGGTTCGTAGTCTTCGAGTTCATCAAAATCGAAGTCGGACAGGTCGTCCAGCTCGATGCCTTCGGCGAAATCGAACTCGCCGTAGATCTCGGTGAATACGTCGTCGAGCGTCTGTTCCAGCGTCTCCTCCTGTGCGTCCGTCAGGTCGTCGGGGAGTTCGAAGTATTCGATTCCGCTCTCGTCGGTTTCGACCGTGACCTCAATGCCGGCGGCGCGCAGTGCGTCGACGACCTTCTGATTCTCGGCATTCCATTCGGCGATCTCTTCCGCAGTCGGCTCGTAGAACTGGATGTCGCCCTCGATCGCTTCGAAATCGAAGTCGCCGTCGAGGCCTTCGACATCGATCATGACGCCGTCACTTTCGGCGGGGGCATCATCGTCTGCGGTGGGGATGGAAGGGGCTTCCACCTCGGTCTCGTTCGGTGTAGCGGGATCGGACGTTTGGGCGCTGACCACGCCAGGGATCGCAACGGCTCCGGCGATAAAGGCAGCAACTGCAACTGCGGGGGTCTTGAACTTCATTTGGGGGAACTCCTGGTTGGTTGTTCTGGCCATCCACCGGGTGTGGCGGCCGTTCGTGATGAAAGAGTGCGGGATCCACTGTCAAGGTTTGATCAAGGCGAGGTCAGACCCGGACCAAATGTTTGGCCGCAGCGACAAGCTCATCGTCTGCGGCTGGGGCATGACCGGCCGAAAACGCATACCCTCATCCCCGTGAGGCTCCTTCCCCAATCTGATCTGTGGACGTTTAACGAGGGGACCCATACCCGGCTCTATGAATCGTTGGGTTGTCAGCCGCTGCTGTCCTGGAGTGATCCCGGCCGCCGGTTCGCGGTCTGGGCCCCCAGCGCTCGCTCGGTTTCGGTCGTCGGCGACTTCAATCAGTGGGATGCCGGTCAGACATTGGAACCACAGGCGTCCAGTGGCGTGTGGGCCGGTGTGGTACCCGAGGCCAAAGTGGGCGATCGATACAAGTTCCGCATCGTCACCGCCGAAGGCCACACGGTTGAAAGGGCGGATCCGCTGGCCTTTGCCGCAGAACTTCCGCCGCAGACCGCATCGGTCGTGACCGATCTGAGTTACGAGTGGAACGACGCCGAGTGGATGGCGAACCGGCCCACCCTTCAGTCACACGACAAGCCGATCTCGATGTACGAAATGCACGTCGGTTCGTGGCGCCACGCCGAGGCGTACCGCAGCCTCACCTGGGCCGAGTTGGCCGAACCGCTCGCTGACTATCTGAACGAAACCGGCTTCACCCACGTGGAACTGCTCCCCATCATGGAGCACCCCTTCTACGGCAGCTGGGGGTATCAAACCACCGGCTTCTACGCTCCAACAGCTCGTTACGGACTGCCAACCGACTTCATGGGGTTCGTCGATGCGCTTCACGCCCGCGGGATCGGAATCGTGCTCGACTGGGTTCCCAGCCATTTCCCGTCGGACGATTTCGCACTTGGGCGATTCGATGGCTCTGCGCTCTACGAACACGGCAACCCGATGGAGGGCTGGCACCCGGACTGGAAGAGTTATGTCTTCAACTACGGCCGTCACGAGGTTCGATCGTTCCTGACCTCCAGCGCTCACATGTGGCTGGATCGGTATCACATCGACGGCATCCGGGTCGATGCGGTGGCTTCGATGCTGTATCGGGACTACTCACGTGAGGAAGGTGAGTGGATCCCCAACATCCATGGCGGACGCGAGAACCTCGAAGCGATTCACTTCCTGCAACACTTCAATCAGTCGATCGGTGAACGATTCCCCGATGTTCTCACCATCGCTGAAGAGAGCACGGCGTTCCCCGGCGTTACCCGACCGGTGTCGGGCGGAGGTCTTGGCTTCCACTACAAGTGGGACATGGGGTGGATGCACGACACGCTCCAGTACCTCGAACGCGATCCGATCCATCGGCGTTTCCATCACAACGAGATCACGTTCCGGTCGGTCTATGCCTTCAGCGAGAACTACGTGCTTGGCCTCTCACACGACGAGGTGACCCACGGCAAGGGTTCGCTGCTGGCGAAGATGCCCGGTGACGAGTGGCAACAGTTCGCCAACCTTCGACTGCTCTATGGCAACCAGTGGATGAGCCCCGGCAAGAAGCTGCTCTTCATGGGTCAGGAATTCGCGCAGGGTCCCGAGTGGAACCATGACCACCCCGTTGCCTGGAGCCAATTGGAGCGGTCCTCCCACGAGGGCACGATGAAGTGGATCAAGGCGCTGAACGATGTCTATGCAAGCGAACCGGCCCTGCATGCCAGCGACAATGAAGCTTCCGGGTTTAGTTGGGTCGTGCTCGACGATGGTGAGAACAGCGTTCTCGCCTGGCTGCGGGAGACCGAAGACGCTCGTCCGGTGCTTTGCATCTTCAACCTGACACCGATCCCTCGCTCGACCTACCGACTTGGAGTCCCGACCGACGGCGAGTGGGAATTGCTCGTCAACAGCGACGATCCTGAATTCGGTGGTTCCGACTCTGACGTAGCGGCGTCGTACACCGCAGACAAACACGGAGCACACGGTCGAGCCCACAGCATCGTGATCGACCTGCCGCCCCTGTCGGCGATTGCACTAGCTCCCAAATAGTCCCCGCACCGAACCGCCGCGGTCGAATCCGGGCCGATCGTTGCCCGTGCGGGCGCTGTGTTGTCGCGGCACCTTCTGAATCTGGTTGTCTTGGGTGATTCCGGATCTGATTCGTTTCGGACCCTGACGGGGTCATCATTGACTTGATTCGTCTGGGAAACCCGGGTGGTGCTGCTTCGTGTGGGTGCGTGTCGATGCCAATCTGCATGTAGATGCTTAGTCAAGATTGCGGGCACTCTATGGGTTGTTTACCCTATGTGGCCGGGCCATCGGTCCTGCCGAAGATATGGCATGCCGTCGTTCAAACGATCTCTTCTCGCGGTGCTCGCCTTCGTCACGATCATCGGTTCCACCGTCGTCGGGATGGCTCCGGCCGGCGCAGCCAGCGGGTTCTTTGAAGGTTCGGTCGTGCGGGCGTACGACGCCGAAGCCGAGATGCTCGACACGATCAATCGAACCCGAGCCCAGTACGGCCTTTCGGCCCTTGAGAACCGCGACTGGGGTCAGTACGAGCAGTATCTGAACTGCATCGCCGAAGACAACGCATCGCAGGCAGGGCTCGAGCATTACCCGTCGAGCTGTGGCCAGAGTTTCGTCGAGGCCGAGATCCTCGCCGCTCGTTACAGCAGCTTCTCCGGGGGCAGCACCAACACCCTCGTCCAGCAGTGGAACGAGTCCACCGGCCACCGTCGGATCATGCTGGCCGCCAACGCCGACTTTGCGAACGTGGGTGTCTTCTGCATCGGGAACACGTCGTGGGCGATCGCCTGGATCGGTCGTGATAGCGGTGGGATCACCTCGAACAACACCCCGATGCAGTCGATCGACAACAGCTTCTTTACCGACAACGACTACCGCTGCAAGAACAGCGCACCCCAGCCGGTGAACAACCCGTTGGCCGCATTCCAGCCGGCCGAGTCGATCGAGACCCTTGTGAATCGCCCCGACTTCGACAAGCCCGAGGCCGATGTGCTTCGCCTGTACCGAGCGTTCTTCCGTCGGGATGCCGAACTCGGTGGAGCGAACTACTGGCTGTCACTCAGTGCCGCCGGAGCGACGATCGACCAGATCAGCTACCAGTTCGCCGCCAGCGAGGAGTTTGGGAACACCTACGGCGATGTCAACAACCGTGACTACCTGGCAATCCTGTACTCCAACATCCTCGACCGCGAGCCCGATGGTGACGGCTTCAATTACTGGCTGGGTTTGATGGACAGCGGTGAACTGAATCGTGGCGGGGTCGTCCGCTGGATCGCCGCAAACGACGAGTTCATCAATCGCCACAAGTACGGCGGCCACTAGGCCACTAGGCCACTAGGCCACTAGGCCACTAGGCCGCAGAGCCCGTTGGCCTGCTCTAGGTAAGGGCGGGCGAACCCGCCGGTCGAATCATTACCACGTTGTCGTGATAGACGGCGCCCTGACCACCGTCGGAGTCCTCTTCCCGAACGGTGGCGTTTACCAACTGTGCACCCCAACCTTTGGTGATCGTGGCCACGCCGGGGCGGGCAGCCCAGTCGTCGATCCGGACCTGTGCGGCAAACGAACCGCGATCGTTGTGAACGACCACTGCCATACCGTCCTCGAGCCCATCTCGTTCGGCGTCGG
Organism: uncultured Acidimicrobiales bacterium; assembly: GCA_937958015.1. Lineage (GTDB taxonomy): Bacteria > Actinomycetota > Acidimicrobiia > Acidimicrobiales > SZUA-35 > JABDIY01. The sequence goes on from CALGOA010000027.1 coordinate 37,089, forward strand.
CGGCCGTCACGACGACGGGTGGTTCGCCCGTCCGGCCGAGGGTCTTCGCCGTTTGTGAGAAGACGGTGTTGACGAACCAGTCGCTGCCGTTGGCGATCAGCTGGTAGGCACCGTCACGGGCCGATTCCTTGGTGCCCCGCCATTCGGGCTGGTACCCCAGTCCGTCGGCTTCGGCCCGTTCGCTGGTGAAGTCGAACCGTTCGACAGGGGCGGGTTCGGGGAGGCGCATGAAACCACGATCACGCAGGGCTTCGAAGGTGAGTCCGATCTCCCTGAATCGCTCAGTGTCCAGTAGGGCTCGGGCGTAGTCTTCCTCGGTTGCCTGGAACGTTGCATCTGCGAACATCGGGTCATGTTCGGCCAGTGCGGTTGCGAGCCGTCGATAGATCTCGGTATGGCTCAGTGCTTCACCGGCTGGCTCAACCGCCTGGTTATTCCAGTTGAGGTAGTAGTGGGAGAAGCTGTCGTTCATCTCCACCTGCTCGTGCTGCAGGGTCGACGGCAGCACATAGTCGGCATAGTTGGTAGTGGGCGTCGGGTACACGTCGATCGCAACGGTGAACAGGTCCTCCCGACTCAGGGCCCGCTTCACGCCGTTGCTGTCGGGGTTGGACACCACCGGGTTGGCGCCGCTGATAACGATGGCTTCAATGCCGGGGTCGGCCTGTTCCAGAACGTCGACCAGGCGGGTCATGGCAAGGTCTCGAACCGGTCCCGGTCGCAGTTCGGGTCGCCGAGCCGCATGGGTATTCAACGTGTAGGCCGGACCGGTGCTGTACACCAGGCCGCCTCCCTTTTGTCCGAACGAACCGGTGATGCCGGCCAGGCAGCTGACCGTCCGCGCCGCTTGGGCACCGTGGGCGTGGCGCTGCATTCCCTGCCCAAGTTTGATGGCAAGGGGCCCGCCTTCAACGATGCGAGTGGCGACCGATCGGATCTCCTCCGGTGGTAACCCGCAGGCTTCGGCTCCCCGCTCGAGCGTCCATTCGTCAAGCAGGCCCGAGAAGTCCTCATATCCATGCCCGTGGGCCTCGATCCACGACTGGTCAACCCCGCCGAGGTCGCGAACCAGTCGGCACAGGGTCAGAGCCAGGGCTCCGTCGGATCCGGGCAGCAACGCAACGTGCTGATCGGAGCGACGGGCAGTGCGGGTTCCCACCGGATCGACCACGATGACCGTGGCTCCGTTTTCCCGAGCCCGTTCGACGAAGGGCCAGAAGTGCTGGCTCGTCACCAGCGTGTTGGCTCCCCACAGCAGGATCGTCTTGGCGTGGACGACGTCTTCAGGGTCCATCCCGTTGGCGAACCCCTGGCTGTAGGACAGACCAACGTGACCACTCACCGAGCAGATGGTTCCCTTGTGATTCGATGCGCCCAGCGCGTTCATAACACGCGCTCCGGCTGGCAGACCCGCACCTTGGATAGCGCCAACGTTTCCGGTGCCCGTGTAGGGCCAGATCGACTCGCCGCCGTGGTGGTCCCGGACCGCGATCAGCCGCGCGGCGATGTCGGAAAGGGCCTCGGTCCACGTGACCCGTTCGAATCGACCCTCACCCTTTGCGCCCACTCGCTTGAGCGGAAAGAGCAGTCGAGAAGGATCTTCGGCGAACTCGAGCCAGGGGTTCACCTTCTTGCACAGACCACCATCGGTGAATGGATGGCTGGAGTTGCCGCGCAGTTTCACGGCCTTCCCGTCGTCGTTGACCGTGACGATCCAACTGCAGCCGTCGGGGCAGTCAAGTGGGCAGGCACCAACGACATCATGCATGAGATCAGTGTGCTCCAATTCGGGTCGCGTGCGATACAAGATTGCGACAGCTGCGTACCGCCCGCCCCGGATTGCGAGGACCAGCATCCGGATCGTTAGCGTGAGTCGGTGCACAACTCGTCGACGAACTGGGCTGGCAATCACGAGTATCCGATGGAGCCGATCCTTCCGACGACCACCGATGAGCTCCGGGCGATCGTTTCTGCCCCTGGGACGGCGACGGTTCGTTTCATCGGCTCTCGGCATTCGTTCACCGAAATCGCCGACGGTGAGGTGATCGTCGACCTTGCTGGGATGCCCGAACACTTCGAGGTTGACGCCGATCGCCGGACGATCACCGTGAGCGGATGGATGACCTTCGGTCGTCTGGCAGAGCTGCTCGAACCGCATGATCTAGCCCTCCACAATCTGGCTTCGCTGCCGCACATATCGATCGCGGGAGCGATCGCCACGGGCACGCACGGGTCCGGACATATCAACGGAGGTTTGTGCGCGGCGGTGGTCGCCATCGAGTCGATGGGTGGCGACGGAACGGTGCAGTGGTTCGATGACGGTGGCGACGTTGCGGCTCGGGCGGTTGGACTCGGTGCGTGCGGATGTGTCACCAAACTCAAACTGCGGGTCGAGCCGGCCTACGAGGTTGAGCAACGGGTCTTTGACCGTCTGTCCTGGACCGCAATCACGGATTCATTCGACGACATATTCGGCGCCGCCTACAGCGTGAGTGGGTTCACCCGATGGGGCGGGGGAGGGGACGAAGAGACCCACATCTGGCAGGTGTGGCTGAAACACCGCTCCGATCAGCCCGATCGTTCTCAGCTGTTGTTGGACCTGGGGGCAGAACCCGCCACCGACGCCCGCCACCCGATCAAGGGGATAGACCCCGCCGCCTGCACCGAACAGTTCGGTGTCCCGGGCCGGTGGTCGGATCGACTGCCCCACTTTCGAATGGACTTCTCTCCCAGCGCCGGCGACGAGATCCAGAGCGAGTTCTTCGTCGCTCGAGCTAATGCCGCAGATGCGATTACCGCTCTACGGAGTGTCGGCTCTCAACTGAACGACGCTCTGCTGGTCTCTGAGATCAGAACCGTTGCCGCCGACGCCGCATGGATGAGTCCGACCAACGGGCGCGACTCGGTTGCCTTCCACTTCACCTGGAAACCCGACCAGCGTGCGGCCGAACGTGCTGCGGCGATCGTGTCCGATGCATTGGCCCCGTTCGGGCCGCGTCCGCATTGGGGCAAGGTCTTCCCGCTCGAGGGGTCGTGGGAACCGCTTCCAAAGGCCCGAGAGTTTCTCGCCGTGTGTGATCACCGGTTCACCACCCCGTGGGTCCGAAGAACGGTCGATGCGCTCGCCCCAGCTCAGATTGACCCGGCGTCCATTCCCATAGTCACTTTGGCATCGGGTGCCACCATGCCGACAATAGGAATGGGAACGTTCGGCTCGGACCACGTCGGGGCTGAGCAGGTGGCAGCGGCGGTAAGGACGGGAATCGACCTCGGCTACCGCCACATCGATTGCGCATCCGTCTATGGGAACGAAGCCGAAATTGGTGAGGTGTTTCGGGAGGTGATGGACGCCGGACTGACGCGATCGGAACTCTGGATTAGCTCGAAGGTGTGGAACGACTCACACGACCGGGTGGTCGAGTCATGCGAGCAGACGCTCCGCAACCTTCAGATCGAGTACCTCGATAACTATCTGGTGCACTGGCCGTTCCCGAACCATCACCCGCCGCACTGCGACGTGGACGAACGAAATCCCGAGGCCGTCCCGTACTCTCACGAGCAATTCATGGAGACCTGGCTCCAGATGGAGTCGCTCGTCGAACGAGGACTCACCCGGCACATCGGGACCTCCAACATGACCAGACAGAAGCTGGAGCCGGTCCTGGCGGAAGCGACGATCAAGCCGTCGGTGAACCAGATGGAGCTTCACCCACATTTCCAGCAACCGGAGCTCTTCGAGTTCCTGGTCGATGCTGGCATCCAGCCGATCGGGTTCTGCCCACTGGGTTCACCGGCCCGTCCCGATCGCGATCGAACCGACGACGATTCCAATCCTCTGGACGATCCTGTGATTCTGGCCATCGCACAACGGCGAGGTGTGCATCCGGCGATCGTCTGTCTGAAGTGGGCGATCCAGCGGGGTCAGGTGCCGATCCCGTTCTCGACGACGCCGCGAAACCTTCTGGCGAATCTGGCTAGCGCCACGTCCGACCCACTGAGCGATCGGGAAATGACCGAGATCGAAGCTGTCGACCGGGACTGTCGGCTGATCAAGGGACAGGTCTTCCTGTGGCCCGCCGCTTCGGATTGGACCGACCTTTGGCTCTGATCGTTTAGGTGAGGAGAGGCGTCAGGACCAGACCAACGACCAGCGCAGAGACCACGCCGCCGACGACCACCTCGGTGTTGCGTCCGTCGAGGACCTTCGCTCGCCTGACCGGTTGCTCGATCACGACAGCGCTGATCGCTGCCAAAGCGATGGATCCGATCGCCGTCACCAGAAGTTTGGTCGTCGGAGCAAGTTGTCCGTAGCCGAACTCGCCGATCACACCGATCGGTACGTGAAACAGGTAGATCGCGTAGGAAAGACCACCGAGGTAGACCAACGGTGCCCACGACAGGAACCGGGACGTGGCGCCCGAACGTTGGCTGGTACTCGTGAGCAGGATCACCACGAGGGTCGTGGTGATCAGGCCTCGGCCCGATATCTCAAGAGCCGGAATGATGTCGAGGGTAAGAAGACCGATCAGGGCCAACGCCAGCCCGCCTGCGGCAGCGGGTAACTGCGGGATGCGGGAGCCGTGGCTCCGGAGGGCGGCGGCCAGCGTGGCGCCGGCGAGGATCTGGTACGCCCTGGTTGGTGTCGAGTAGTAGGCCGCACTCCAGTCGGCCCAGTTGACCGCCAGCTGGGCCAGCGCAGAGGCGCCGGTGGCTAAGGCCAGCCATACCCAGAGCGTCGCCCTGGTGCGAAGCCGGTGCGCAGCGACCAGTAGCGCTGGAGGGAACAGAAGGTAGAACTGTTCCTCGATCGAGAGTGACCAGAAGTGGCGCAGCGGACTCGGCAACTCTTCTCCGTACCGCAGATCCTGGATCACGTTGAAGTTGGCAAACCACAACGCTGCCGAGGTGGCATCGTCTCCGAGACCGACCCGCTCCGTCGGGTCGGCGACCAACCGCATGGCGATCAACGACGCAATGATCGTGACCGACGCCGCGGGCAACAAACGACGAACCCGGCGGGCGTAGAACCGCAGAATGTCAATGTTCTCCCCATTTGAGAGTTCGCTGAGCAGAACGTTCGTGACGAGAAAACCCGAAAGGACAAAGAACACGTCCACCCCGAGATACCCATTCGAGAAGGCTTGGATTTCGGCGTGGTAGGCCACCACCACGAGGACGGCAAAGGTCCGAAGCCCATCCAGTTCGGGCCGATAGCCGAATCTTGAGCCACCTTCGCCCTTCCCCACGGCCATGGGTTACGTCAGCTTGTGCAGATCGGATGCAACCACTTCCGGAATACGGGCGTTGAAACGAGCGTTATCTGTGGCGGTAGTACCTCAGAATGTAACGGTACGTAGCTTGGGTACGGCCCCCGCTCCAAGCTACGATCTACGCCCGTGTCAGAGTTCTTGCGACAGTATCTTCTGGTCGCCGTTTTCGGTGCTGCCGCCTTTGGGTTGGTGGCAGCTTTCATCGGCCTGGCGTCAATCTTCCGTCCGTCGCGTCCGACCGTCGGAAAAATCGAAAACTACGAGTCGGGTGTCGATCCCGTGGGCTCCCATTGGAGCCAGACTCAGATCCGGTATTACATCTTCGCATTGCTCTTCGTCATGTTCGACGTGGAGGCCGTGTTCATCTTCCCCTGGGCAACCCGGTTGGAAGCATTTTCGTGGTTCGGCCTGATCGAGATGACGATCTTTATCTTCATCCTCGCTCTTGGTTTGGCCTACGCCTGGCGCAAGGGAGTCCTCCGATGGGTCTGATCATTCCCTCCGGGGGCCCTCCACGCTCGCCTTCGGCGCCTCGCTTCGTGGACTCGGCGCCTACGGGTCGCCCGGGAGCGGGTCTTGCCTCCGGGGGCCCTCCACGCTCGCCTTCGGCAGGTCTTCCCTTCGGGGGCCGCTCGGGAGCGGGTAGCTCAGACGTAGTTGGAGGTTTGTGATGGGACTGGTCGAGTCGGGCAAGGTTCCGAAGCCGCTTACAACGCTGCTGAACATGAGTCGCAAGTACAGCCTCTGGGTCTACCAGTGGGGTCTGGCCTGCTGCGCCATCGAGATGGGCGCGGCGTTCGGTTCACCCCGTTACGACGTGATGCGTCTGGGGGTCATTCCGCTGCCCGCCAGTCCCCGTCAGGCTGACTTCGTGTGTGTCTCGGGCACCGTCACCGACAAGATGGCCCCGGCGGTTCGACGTCTGTTTGAGCAGATGCCAGAACCCAAGTACGTGATCAGCATGGGTTCCTGCGCCAACTGCGGCGGCCCCTATTGGGATAGCTACTCGGTCACCAAAGGTGTCGACCAGATCATCCCGGTCGATGTGTACGTGCCCGGTTGTCCACCGCGGCCCGAAGCCCTGCTCGAAGGAATCGTGCTCCTGCAGGAGATGATCCAGAACGAAGACATGGCCGAGAAGTGGAAGGGTGATCCTCTTGCCATCGTCAGCTGACACAGAAACCGACGTTGTCGAGACGGTCGTCGATGAGGCGCGTTCAGCGCTGCTCGAAGCGCTCCAGGCCGATCTTGGCGACACGCTGATCCAGCACCACTTCGTGCCGGGCGTCGACCTCACGATCCGCATCGACCCGGCCCAGTGGACCGACACCGCCGAGTACCTGCGCGAAGGTCAGCGGTTCCGGTTCTTCGACTTCATCAGCGCTATCGATTGGCTCCCTTCGCCGTTTGGGCGTTCGATGGACGCCGCGGTCGACACCGCCGACGATGACGAGTCCGAGCCCACAGAGATGACGACGGGCGTGGCGGGCGGCGACACCCGCTTCCAGGTCTTCGCTCGGGTGTTCAGTCTCACCACCAACATCGGTGTCACGCTGAAGGCCGACGTCGGCGACGAGATGTCGATCGGCACCTGGACCAAGACCTACCCCGGTGCCGAGTGGCACGAGCGCGAAGTTTGGGAGATGTTCGGCATCGACTTCGCCGGACATCCGGGCCTCCGCCCGCTGTATCTCCCCACCGATTTCGAAGGCCATCCGATGCGGAAGGACTTCCCACTGCTCAGTCGGCTCATCAAGCCCTGGCCCGGCATCGTCGACGTCGAACCGATGCCCGAACCCGATGCGCCCGAGGAAGAACCTGCGGGCGAGGCCGCATCAATCTCGGATCAAGCACCAACCCCTGCGGTCGAGTCCACTCCGGATTCGGCAGCTCAGGTCGAGACACCGTCCAACGAAACGCCAGCGGCAACCGCAGAGCCCGACGCCTCCGATCCAGTCGAGGTGGTCGTGGATGGTGAAACCATCGAGGTCGAACCCGAGCAAGTCGGGGCTCAGGCCAAGCCGGTCGGCGCGGAAACCGACGCCGCTGACATCGCCGGAATTCCGGCTCACCTGCTCAATCGTTCCAAGCAGGCCAAGGACGACAAGGGAGACGCCTCATGACCGCCGTAAGCGATCGCCGTCAGATGGCCTACGTCGCCTCCCAGGCCGCCGAGGCTCGTGTCAACCTCGAGCTCGAAACCGAGGGCATGACCCTCAACATCGGTCCTCAGCACCCCGCCACCCACGGAACGCTTCGTATCGTTGCCCGTCTCGACGGCGAGCAGGTGATCGAAGCCGAACCGATCATGGGCTACATGCACCGTGGCTACGAGAAACTCACCGAGGTCCGCACGTACCCCCAGGTCACCACCCT